>DATJIM010000438.1:0-2467 GCA_035493195.1 Caldimonas sp. | reverse complement strand
TACGACGGCGGGCAGTTCGGCAGGATCATCGCGAACTCCTCGCCGCCGAAGCGCGCGACGGTGTCCATCGGCCGCACGCACTCGCTGAGTGCGACCGCGATCGCCTTCAGCACGAGGTCGCCCGATTGGTGGCCGTGCGCGTCGTTGACGCGCTTGAAGTGATCGATGTCGATCATGAGGACCAGCGCAGGCTCGCCGGCACGGGCGACGCGGTCGACCTCGCTGGCGAGGGTCAGCTCGAAGTGGCGGCGGTTGGCGAGCCCGGTCAGCGCATCGCGGCTCGACAGTTCGCACAGGCCGTCGATCACCGCCTGCAGCCAGGCGTCTTCCGAACGTGCGCGGTCGGGAAGCGCGTGCCCGGACTGCTGCAGCAACAGCAGCGCGCCGTCGAGCTGGAGCGCGGCGGCGGCGAAGTTCGGCTCGATCTTGGGACGCACGGGGCACTCTAGCAGCGGGGTTTCGTTCCCCCTGCCTTCGACGAGCAGCGAAGCCCGCCAAGTGCGGCGAATGCACGGCCGCTGGCGTTCCCGCGCAACGCCGGTGGTCGTTGCCTCAGTTGCCGGTCGGCAGGAAGAGCTGCTGCAGATCGCTCAGGAAGTCGAAGCCGAGCGGCGTCGGCCGCACCGACTGCAGGTCGCGCTCGACGAGGCCGCGGCGCTCGGCCTCGGCGAGCGGGCGCTCGATCGTCGACAGCGGCAGGCCGGTGCGCTCGCTGAAGCGGGCGAGCGGAAAGCCGTCCTTCAGGCGCAGCGCGTTGAGCATGAACTCGAACGCCAGCTCGCCGCGCGCGACCTCGGTCTCCGACGCGACCGCGGCGGTGCGCTCGGCGCCCGCCATGTACGCCGACGGGTCGCGCAGCCGCACCTGGCGAACGATGCGATTCGGAAAGCTGATCTTGCCGTGCGCGCCGGCGCCGATGCCGAGGTAGTCGCCGAACTCCCAGTAGTTGACGTTGTGGCGCGAGCGATGGTTCGGGCGCGCGAACGCCGAGACTTCGTAGCGATCGAGGCCGGCCGCCTCTGTCGACGCGACGATGCGGTCGAGCATCGCCGACGCCGCATCGACGTCGGGCAACGACGGCGGCGCGTGCGCGAACAGCGTGTTCGGCTCGATCGTCAGGTGGTAGATCGAGACGTGCGGCGGTGCGAACGCGAGCGCGGCTTCCACGTCGGCTTCGCATTCGGCGAGCGTCTGCTCAGGCAACCCGTACATCAGGTCGACGTTGAACGTCGCGAACGCCGCCTTCGCCTCGTCGATCGCGGCGCGCGCCTGCGCGGCGTCGTGGACGCGGCCGAGCGCGTGCAGCTTGGCGTCGTCGAAGCTCTGCACGCCGATCGAGAGCCGCGTCACGCCGGCGTCGGCATAGCCGTGGAAGCGCTCGCGCTCGAACGTCCCCGGGTTCGCCTCGAGCGTGACCTCGCAGCCGGGCTCGAGCGGCAGACGCGCGCGGATCGAGGCGATGAGCCGCTCGATCGACGCCGGCGCGAAGAGGCTCGGCGTGCCCCCGCCGATGAAGACCGAATGGACGCGGCGACCCCAGACGAACGGCAGCGCGTCCTCGAGGTCGCGCACCAGCGCGTCGACGTAGCGCGTCTCGGGGAGCGGCTCGCCGCCGCGCCAGGCGTGCGAATTGAAGTCGCAGTAGGGGCACTTCTTCAGGCACCACGGCACGTGCACGTAGAGCGAGAGCGGCGGCAGCGCGGGCAGCGCGAGCGCACCCGGTCGCATGAAGTGCGCGAGGCGCTCGGCGACGGTGCCGGACGACCCGGTGGCGTCCGCCGCGGCGACGATCGGCGACGCCGCCATGACTCAGCCGCGCGTCGCTGCGTCGCCGAGCCGCCACTCGTCGCGCAGCAGCGCGAGCATCCGCTCTGCCGATTGGGCGCGGTGGCTGACGCGGTTCTTGACCTCGGGCGCGAGCTCGGCGACGGTCTTGCCGAGCGACGGGACGAGGACGAGCGGGTCGTAGCCGAAGCCACCTTCGCCGCGCGGCGCATCGAGCACCTCGAGCGGCCAACGGCCGACCGCGATCAGCGGCTCGGGGTCGTCGGCTGCGCGAATCGCGACGATCGTGCTGACGAAGCGCGCCCGCCGGTCGGCGATGCCGCGCAAGCGATCGACGAGGAGCGCGTTGTTGGCGGCGTCCTGGACGCGGCGGTGCCCTTCGCGGTCGGTGACGCGGCGCTTGACGGGCGCGTAGTGCGCCGACTGGACCCCCGGCGCGCCGCCGAGCGCGTCGACGCACAGGCCCGAGTCGTCGGCGATCGCCGCCGCATTCGCGGCGCGCGCCGCGTGACGCGCCTTCGCGAGCGCGTTCTCGACAAAAGTCACATGAGGTTCCTCCGCCTCGGCAACGCCGAGCTCGCCCTGCGCGACGAGCTCGATCGGCAGCGCAGAAAAGAGCGCCGCGAGCTCGGCGAGCTTGGCGCGGTTGTTCGACGCGAGGACGAGCCTCACGTCGCCCTCG
>DATJIM010000437.1:0-4824 GCA_035493195.1 Caldimonas sp. | reverse complement strand
TAGATCTTGATGACCTTGTTGGCGAAGAGCCTGGACATCCGCGGGTCGTTGCGGGTGTCGACCATCTGCGGGTCGCCGATCGCCTTCAGCATGCGCTCTGCAGCGGTGGCGTACGCGAGCGGATTGCGCTTGCACTCCGCGAGGTACTCTTCGATCGACAGCTCTTCTTCGCGACTGCGTTCGAAGCGCGCTGCGAAGTTGCTGATGACATCCATGCTGATCTCTCCTGTGCGGCGAGGAGGCGCAGACGGCTCGTGGCCTTCGTGCGCTCCGGGGAAGTTCTGATGGAGCCCGGAAGGGCGCCATCAGAGCTTTCCGTGGAATCAGCGGCTGGCGGTCAAGCTTCGTCGATCGGTGGCCTTTGCGAAGCCTCGAGATACGAGGTCTTCCGGGGCCTGCTCCCCTTTGATACGCAAGTTAGCAAGCAACGTGCCGAAATCTCTCGGCGTTGACAGGGGCATGTCAAAGAGCGCATCGCGTGTGTGAAGTTCCTCTTCCATGCCTCAGTGCGAGCGGTGACCTAGCCGAGCGAGCAGGCCGTTGAGCTCGTCGAGCGAAGCGAACGCGATCGCGATCTCGCCGGCCTCGCCGGCGCGCGTGCGCTTCTTCACGCGGATCTCGACCGCCGCCGAAAGCGCGTCTGACAGTTGTTGTTCGATGCGCTGGAGATCGCGCGCTTTCTGACCATTCGCGCGCGCTGCGCGCGTGCGGTCCGACACGGGCGCCATGGCGCGTCCGACGCGGCGCTCGGCCTCGCGCACGCTCAGCTTCCTGGCGACGATCTCGTTGGCCTCGAGGATCTGGCGTGCGCCGTCGAGCGCGAGCAGCGCGCGCGCGTGACCCATCTCGAGGTCGCCGGTGAGGAGCAGCTGCTGCACCGGCTCGCTCAGGTTGAGCAGGCGCAGCAGGTTGGTCGTCGCGCTGCGCGAGCGGCCGACGGCGCGTGCCGCGCTCTCGTGGGTCATGCCGAATTCGTCGGTCAGCCGCTTCAGGCCGCGCGCTTCCTCGAGCGGATTGAGGTCCTCGCGCTGGATGTTCTCGATCAGGGCCATCGCCGCTGCCGCCTGGTCGGAGACCTCGCGGACGAGGACAGGGACTTCGTCGAGCCCCGCGAGCTTGGCGGCGCGGACGCGGCGCTCGCCGGCGATGATCTCGTAGCGCCGGCCGGCGACGCCGTTCGCGTCGGAGAGCGGGCGAACGAGCACCGGCTGCATCACGCCCTGCGCCTTGATGCTCTCGGCGAGCTCGTAGAGAGCGCCTTCGTCCATCCGCGTGCGCGGCTGGTAGCGGCCGCTCTCGAGCCGCTCGATCGCGAGCGTGCTCGGCTCGATGTCGAACGGTGGTGCGGTGGTGACGGCTTCGGCGACGCGCGGCCCGAGCAGCGCTTCCAGGCCCATGCCGAGGCCCTTCGGTTTCTTCGTCACCATCGGCCTTTATTGTCAATGCAACAGCCGCAGATACGCGAGAGGCAGCCCTGATTTATGCTGTCGATCCGCTACGTTTTTCACCATCATGCCGATTCGGGTCTTCGTCGACGGTCAGGAAGGCACCACAGGGCTGCGCATCCACGAGCTGCTCGGCAGGCGCAGCGACGTCGAGGTGCTGCGCGCCGATGCCGAGCTTCGCAAGGATCCGGCCGAGCGTGCGCGCCTGCTCAACGCCGCCGACGTCGCGTTTCTCTGCCTTCCCGATACCGCAGCGCGCGAGGCGGTGCAGCTGGTCACGAATCCGTCGACGTGTCTGATCGATGCAAGCACGGCGCACCGCACCGCGAACGACTGGGCGTACGGGCTGCCGGAGCTGAGCGGCGAGCAGCGCGCGCGCATCCGCGCGTCGAAGCGGATCGCCAATCCGGGTTGCCACGCGACCGGGTTCATCCTGCTCGTGCGCCCGCTGGTCGATGCCGGCCTGCTCTCGACCGCGGCGCCGCTGAGCGCGACGTCGATCACCGGTTATTCGGGCGGCGGCAAGAAGATGATCGCGCAATACGAGGCGGGTGGCGACGCGAAGCTTGCATCGCCGCGGCCGTACGCGCTCTCGCTCGCGCACAAGCACCTGCCGGAGATGACTGCGCACAGCCGGCTCGAGACGGCGCCGGTGTTCCAGCCGATCGTCGGCAACTTCCTGAAGGGGCTCTCGGTCTCGGTGCCGCTGCACCTGTCGGAGTTGAAGCGCGGCACGACGCCCGCGCACATCCACGCGGCGCTGGCAGCACACTACGACGACGAGCGCTTCGTTCGCGTCATGGCGCTCGCCGACGCCAACGTCGACGGCGGCTACTTCGACGTCCAGGCGTGCAACGACAGCAACGACGCCGAGCTCTTCGTCTTCGCCAACGCAACGCAGGTGATGCTGATGTGCCGGCTCGACAACCTCGGCAAGGGCGCGAGCGGCGCCGCGGTGCAGTCGATGAACGTCCACCTCGGCATCGACGAAGCGACCGGCCTCGTCTAGCCTTCCGGCCGGCGTCCGGTCAGGACGCCGCGGGCGTGCGGTAGTGGTAGGGATAGGCGTCGCGGAAGCCGATCCGGCGGTACAGGCGACGCGCGCCCTCGTTGCCTGCGTCGACCTGCAGATAACCGGCGGTCGCGCCGAGCTGGCGCGCGTGGTCGAGGAGATGGCGGCACAACCGGTCGGCCAGGCCGCGACCCCGCGCTTCGGCGAGCGTGAAGATGTCGTAGAGGCCCGCGAGCGTTCCTTCGACCGCCACTTGCCCTCCGCACAGGACCGCGCGATGTCGGTCGCGGACGACGACGGCGTGGTGCGGCACCGGAGCGTTGGCGATGCGATCGGCGTGCGCCGCGACCTCGCGCGGCGACGAGCCGCGCGCCGCGCCGATCCAGTCGGCAAACGAGCGTCCGTCGAAACTTTCGAGCGTCGTCTGTGGATCGCCAGGCGTGCTCGCAGCGCGTGCTGCAGCGATCGCGTCGAGCGACGGCAACGCCATCACGAGGCTGTCGTCGAAGCTCGCCATCCCGAGCGCGGCCAGGTGCTCGTCGAGACGCGCCGGCTGCGCGAAGGGCGTGATGCGCACGATCGGTGGGAGCTGCGCTGCGGCGAAGAGCGGCAGGCACAGCGCGAGCTTCTCGTCGATCCCGAGCCGGCCCGGCGCGACCGGCTGGATCGAGCGGGCGCGCTTCGCCTTGCCCGGCGCGAGACGGACGAGCCAGCCGTCGACCCAACGCTGTTCGCGCGGTGCGCTGGCGTTGATCCCGGCATCCTCGATTCGCGCAAGCCAGGCGTCGTCGAACGCGGCCGTCGTCATCGCACCGGCGCGGCGCGAAGCGCATCGGCGCGCGCCGCCATCTCGCGCGCAAAGTCGAGAAACGCCTGCGCGCCTTTCGATGCGGGATCGAACGCGACCCCCGGCATGCCGTAGCTCGGCGCCTCTGCCAGGCGGACGTTGCGGGGGATCACGGTGTCGAACACCTTGTCGCCGAAGTGCGCCTTGAGCTGCTCGCTCACCTGGGTCTGCAACGTGATCCGCGGATCGAACATCACGCGCAGGATGCCGATCACCTCGAGGCCCGGATTGAGGTTCGCGTGCACCTGCTTGATCGTGTTGACGAGATCCGACAGCCCCTCGAGCGCGAAGTACTCGCATTGCATCGGAACGACGACGCCGTGCGCGCTCGACAGCCCGTTCAGCGTCAAGAGGCTGAGGCTCGGCGGGCAGTCGATGAGGACGAACTGGTAGTCGTCGACGACCTTGGCGAGCGCCGAACGCAGCCGCTTGTCGCGACGCTCGAGGCCGACGAGCTCGACCTCCGCCCCGGCAAGCTCTCGATTGGCGCCGATGACGTCGTAGCCGCCCTTGGGGCTCGTCTGCCGGACGTCGGCAATCCCGGCGTTCTCGAGCAGAACGTCGTAGACGCTGAGCTCGAGCGCGCGCTTGTCGATGCCCGAGCCCATCGTCGCGTTGCCTTGCGGGTCGAGGTCGACCACCAGCACCCGCCGATCGAGCTGCGCGAGGCCAGCGGCGAGGTTGACGGTGGTCGTCGTCTTGCCGACCCCGCCCTTCTGATTGGCGATGCAGAAAATTCTCAAGCCCTGCCTGCCCTCGCTCTCGGTGAGAGCTTGTGCTTACTCATGTCGTCTCATCCAAACGATGCAGCGATTGGCCGCGAGACCAGGAACAACGATTGGCTCGGTCTCCGCATCGACGCCGCGCAATGCCGCGATCTCGCTCGCGGGCGCTTTCCCTTTCATCGCCAGCCACTCGCCATTCTCGGCGAGCAGGTGCTGCGTCTCGGCGACGAAGTCCGGCAACGAGGCGAACGCGCGACTCGCGACGACGTCGAATCGACGGTCCCTCAGTCGTTCGACGCGAGCATGCAGCGCCGAAACGTTGCCGACGCCGAGCGAGGCGGCCGCGTGCGTGATGAACGCTGCCTTCTTGCCGACGCTGTCGACGCAGACGACCTCGGTTTCCGGCAGGGAGATGGCGACGACGACGCCAGGCAACCCCGCGCCGCTTCCGACATCGACGAGGTAGCGGCGGTCTGCTGCGGGGCGCCGGCGTTGCAGCGCCGCGGCCGTCGCCAGGCAGTCGACGATGTGCTGGGTCGCCATCGCACGAGGATCGCGGATCGAGGTCAGGTTGTAGGTCTCGTTCCAGCGCGCGATGAGGCGCAGGTACGACACCAGACGCGACACCTGTTCCGGCTCGAGCGCGAGCCCCAGGCGGGCGGCGCCCGAAGCGATGAGCTCCGTGAGCTCGCTGTCAGGGCCCGCGCCCGGCGAGGCGGCGTTCAAGCGTCCGCGGGCAGCGGCTCGCTGCTGTTCTCGGGCGCGCGGCGATGCTTCTTGACGTGGACCAGGAGG
>DATJIM010000436.1:0-16121 GCA_035493195.1 Caldimonas sp. | reverse complement strand
GTCGACGTGATCAGGCCGCCGATGACGACGATCGCCATCGGCGCGCGAAAGCTCGGATCGGTGCCGAGGCCGAGCGCGATCGGCGTCATGCCGGCGCCCATCGCGAGGGTCGTCATCACGATCGGGCGGGCGCGCTTGTGGCAGGCGTCCATCAGTGCATCGAGGCGTGTCATGCCGCGGTCGCGGCGCGCCATGATCGCGTACTCGACGAGCAGGATCGAGTTCTCGGTCGCGATCCCCATCAGCATGATGAGGCCGATCATCGACGGCATCGAGAGCGCGGTGCGGGTGACGAAGAGCGCGAGGATCGCGCCCGGCACCGAGAGGACGAGCGCGACCAGGATCGTCGCCGGCTGCACGAAGTCCTTGAACAGCAGCACGAGGACGACGTAGATGCAGGCGACGCCGGTCAGCATCGCGAGCCCGAACGAGCCGAACAGCTCGGCCATCGCCTCGGCGTCGCCGACCGAGGTCTGCACCACTCCCGGCGGCAGATTGCGGATGCTCGGCAGCGCGAGCGCTTCCTTCTCGACCTCGCCGAGCGGCTGGCCGTTGAGCTCGATCTCGAAGTTGATGTTGCGCAGCCGGTCGTAGCGGTTGATCTGCGCCGGGCCGCTGTCGATCGCGAGCGTCGCGACGTTGCCGAGCTGGACCGGGCCGCGTGCGCCCGGCACCGCGAGGCGCGACAGCAGGTCGAGGTCGGTTCGCGCGTCGGCGGCGAGCTTGACGACGACCGGCACCTGGCGCTGCGCGAGGTTGAGCTTCGCGAGCGACTGGTCGTAGTCGCCCGCGGTCGCGATGCGCAGCGTGTCGGCGATCGCCGCCGACGTCACGCCGAGGTCGGCGGCGCGCGCGAAGTCGGGCCGCACGATCAGCTCCGGACGCACCAGGCTCGACGACGAGACGACGTTGCCGATCCCGGGCATCGTGCGCAGCTCCTGCTCGACGCGGCGTGCGTGGGCCGACAGCACGGCGCCGTCCTCGCCGGCGAGGACGAGGACGTACTTCTCGTTCGAGCCGCCGAAGCCGACCTTGATGCGAGCGCCCGGCACCGCGGTCAGCGCGTCGCGCAGCTCCTGCTCGATCGCCTGCTTGGTGATGCCGCCGCGATCGCGGCGCGGCGTCAGGTTGATCGTCAGCGTCGCCTTCGTCACCTCGGCGGCGCCGCCGGGCGCGAACGGATCGGCGCCGGTGTTGCCGCCGCCGACCGCGGTGTACACGAGCTTGACGTGGTGGTTCTTCTGCACGATCGCGCGTGCGGCCTCGGCGGTCGCGAGCGTCTGCTCGAACGTCGATCCCGGCGGCAGCGCGACGTGGACCTGCGTCTGCGAGAGATCGTCGGGCGGCAGGAAGCCGCTCGGCAGGAACTGCGAGAGCGCGAGGCCGCCGACGAAGAACGCCGCCGCCGCGACCGTCGTCAGCACGCGGTGGCGCAAGCACGCCTGCACCCAGCGCAGGTAGATCGCGATCCAGCGGCCTTCGCGGTGCGGCTTCTTCGGCGGCTTCAGCACGTACGCCGACATCATCGGCGTCAGCATCCGGGCGACGACGAGCGACATGAAGACGGCGATCGCCGCCGTCCAGCCGAACTGGACGAAGAACTTGCCCGGCACGCCGCTCATGAATGCGGTCGGCAGGAACACCGCGACGAGCGTGAACGTCGTCGCGATCACCGCCAGGCCGATCTCGTCGGCCGCCTCCATCGCCGCGGCGTACGGGCGCTTGCCCATGCCGAGGTGGCGCATGATGTTCTCGATCTCGACGATCGCGTCGTCGACGAGGATGCCGACGACGAGCGAGAGCGCGAGCAGCGTGACGACGTTGATCGTGAAGCCGAGCAGCGACATCACCCAGAACGCCGGAATCACCGACAGCGGCAGCGCCGTCGTCGCGACGAGCGTCGCGCGCCAGTCGCGCAGGAAGATGAAGACGACGAGCACGGCGAGCGCTGCGCCTTCGTAAAGCAGAGCCATCGAGCCTTCGTAGTTCTCGACCACCGGGTCGACGAAGTTGAACGCCTCGACGATGCTGATGTCGGGGTGCTCGGCCTTGAGCTGCTCGAGCTGCTTGCGAACGCCGGTCGCGACCTCGACCTCGCCGGCGCCGCGCGAGCGCACGATCTCGAAGCCGACCACTGGCTTGCCGTCGAGGAGCGCCGTCGAGCGCCGCTCGGCGACGGTGTCGCTGACGTTGGCGACCTGGTCGAGACGAATGCGGCGACCGTCCGAGAGCGCGATCTCGAGCGCGGCGAGCTCGGCCGCCGAGCGAACGGTCGCGATCGTCCGCACCGACTGCTCGGCGCCGCCGAGATCGGTGCGGCCTCCCGAGCCTTCCTGCTGGATCTGGCGCAGCTGGCGGGAAATGTCGGCGGCGGTCGCCTTCAGCGCCTGCAGCCGCGCCGGGTCGAGCTCGACGCGGACCTCGCGGCTGACGCCGCCGACGCGAGACACCGCGCCGACGCCGCGCACCGAGAGGATGCTGCGCGTCACCTGGTCGTCGACGAACCACGACAGCGCCTCGTCGTCCATGCGGGTCGAGGCGACCGTGTACGTCAGGATCGGCGAGCCGGCGAGCTCCATCTTGGAGATCACCGGGTCGCGCAGGTCGGTCGGCAAGTCGGAGCGCACGCGCGAGACCGCGTCGCGGACGTCGTCGACCGCCTCCTGCGTGGGTTTTTCGAGGCGGAACTCGATCGTCGTCGTCGACACGCCGTCCTGCACCGTCGTATAGATGTGCTTGACGCCTTGCAGCGTGGCGACCGAGTTCTCGATCTTGCGAGCGACCTCGGTCTCGAGCAGCGCCGGCGAGGCGCCCGGCAGCGTCGCCGTGACGGTCACCGTCGGCAGGTCGATGTCGGGGAACTGCTGGATCTTCATCGCCCTGAAGCTCATCAGACCGACTGCCGTCAGCATGATGAAGAGCAGCATCCCGGGGATCGGGTTCTTGATCGACCACGACGAGACGTTCATCATGGTCGCGGCGCCTTGCTGTTGGTCGCGCTCGCTGCGCTCGCCGGCACCGCCGCCGCGTCGACGACGCGGACGGTGTCGTTCTCGGCGAGAAAGCCGCCGCCCGAAGCGACGACGCGCGCATCGGGCTCGAGCCCCGAGGTGACCTCGACCCGGTCGCCGACGCGGCGGCCGACGCCGATCTTGGCCTGCGTCACCTTCGAATCGGCGCCGACCTTGAAGACGTAGCTGAAGCCTTCACGCAGCTGCACTGCGCTCGCCGGCAACGTCAGCGCGCTCGAGCTGCCCAGCTCGAACTCGCCGCGCGCGAACATGCCGGCGCGCGCGCTGCCCGGCGACGGCAGGTCGACATAGACGATGCCGAGCCGCGTCTGCGGATCGACCGTCGGCGCGACCATGCGCACCTTGCCGGCGATCGCCGTGCCGCCGGCGGGGGTCACCGTCGCGGGCGTGCCGGGCTCGATCTGCGCGAGGTCCGCGGCCTGCACCTCGGCACGCCATTCGAGCCGGCCCTGCCGGATCATGCGGAAGAGCTCCTGTCCTGCGGGCAGCACCGCGCCGACGGTCGCGCTGCGCGCCGAGATGACGCCGTCGTCGGGAGCGACCACCGCGGTCTGCGTCACCTTCAGCTGGCGCGCCTGCACCGCGGCGCGCTGCGCCTCGAGACGTGCGCGCGCGGTGCGCTCGGCGGTGACGTACTGGTTGATCGTCGCTTCGCTGAGCGCGCCGGTCGCGCGCAGGCTCTGCGCGCGCTCGGCGTTGGCGGCGGCGTCGGCGAGCGTCGCCTCGGCCTCGGCGAGCGACGCGCGCGTCTGCAGCAGGTCGACCTGCATTGTCTCGGGCGAGAACGTCGCGAGGACCTGGCCGCGCCTGACCACGTCGCCGACGTTGACGCGGACCTCGGCGAGGCGGAGGCCGTTCGCCTCGGTGCCGATGCTCGCCTCCTGCCAGGCCGCGATGTTGCCGTTGGCGTGCACGGTGAGCGGCAGGGTCGCTCGCTGCGGACGCGTGACGACGACGCTCAGCGCCGGCTTCGCGGCGGCGGGCCTCTTCTCGCTCTTCTCATCGACCGCGTTCGCGCGCAGCGCGAGCGCTGCGGCGGCGGCGAGCACGGCGGCGCCGCCGATCACGGCGCCGCGGCGGAGCGTGGCGGCGTTCATCGCGCAGGCGCTCCGGCGCGCCGCTCGTCGGCGGCGGTGCGCGTGTCGAGCGACTCCGACCAGCCGCCGCCGAGCGCGCGGTAGAGCGCGATCCACGCGGCGACGCGCTCCCGGTGGAGCTCGATCAGCGTGATCTGCGCGGTGAGCGCGCTTCGCCGCGCATCCTCGAGCTCGAACAGCGTGCCGAAGCCGCTGCGGTAGCGCGCCTCGGTCGCGCGCACCGAGATCTCGAAGTTGTCGGCGGCGATCTGTGCGTCGGCGTTGCGGTCGGCGGTGCCCTGCAGCGTGATCAGCGCGTTCTCGACGTCGCGGATCGCGCCGCGCAGCGTCGCCGCGTACGCGCTCGTCGCTTCGTCGTAGCGCGCCCGCGCCGCGACGACGTTGGCGCGGCGCGCGCCGGCGTCGAACAGCGGCACGCTGACGGCGATCGGGCCGATGCTCCAGAGCGTTCCGTTGAACGAGCCGCCGCCGAATTCGAGGTGGCTCGCGCCGAGCGCGCCGGTGAGCGTGATGCGCGGCAGCCGCGCCGCTTCGGCCTCGCCGATGTCGGCGCTGGCGGCGGCGACGTCGCGCGCCCGCGCATAGACGTCGGGGCGCTGCGCGAGCGCCGCGACGGGAACGGCCGGCACGTCGATCGCCGCCGGCTCGGGAACGTGCGCAACGGCGTTGGCGAGAAGTGTCCGCAGCTCGGGCTCGGCGATCGCGGTGAGCGCGACCAGCGCCTTCACCGTCTGATCGCACTGCTCGCTCTGCTGGCGAACGAGGAGGAGGCCTTGCGCGGCGCTCGCGCGTGCGAGCGCGGAGTTGGCCGGCGACTCGAAACCGGCGCGGCGGCTGAGCTCGGTGAGCCGCGCCGTCTCGGCCCGCGACGCGGCGTCGAGCTGCGTCTGCGCGAGGCGCGCCTCGCACGAACGCAGCGCGACGTAGGTGTTGGCGGTGTCGGCGGCGACGACGACGCGGGCGTCGTGCCATAGCGCATCGGCGCTGTCGAGCCGCTCGGTCGCGGCGTCGCGCGCCGCGCGGTTGCCGCCGAAGACGTCGAGCTCCCAGCTCGCGCGCAGCTCGGCGGTCGCGCTCGTGCCGAGCGGCAGGCTGAGGTCCTGGCGCCCGCGCGCTGCGTTGGCGCTCGCGTCGAGCGACGGCACGAGCGCCGCGTTGGCGGCGGTGCGCCGCGCCTCGGCTTCGGCGATGCGCGCACCGGCGCTCGCGATCGTCGGGCTCGCCTGCTCGGCGGCGTCGATCAGCCGTGCGAGCAGCGGATCGTCGAACTGGGCCCACCAGCGGCGCAGCTCGGCGACCGTACCGCCGTGCGGCAGCGGCGACTGCCACGCCGGTGCTACCTGCGGCGGCGGCGCAGCGACCGGCGCGGCGCAGCCCGCCAGCGCGAGCGCGACGGCGACGAGCGGCAGCGCGAAGGGGGTCGACGCCATGGCGGCCGAAAGTCTACGTGGAGCTCCCGACCGCCTCGGCGACCGACGACACGCGCGGATGGTCGGCGAAGAAGCGCAGCATCTCTCGCGAGGCGTCGGGCCCCGCGGGATCGGTGAACGAACCGCTCGCGTCGCCGCCCGACCAGGCGTGCGGCGAACCGTGCACGACCCAGTGCTCGGCGACGCTCGCCGCGTCGTCGTCACTGCGGCGCCAGACCGTGCGCCGGAACGCGCGCTCGCCGCGCGCCGCGATGCCCCGGGTCGTCGTCGCGACGACGGCGGGGTCACCGATCGCGCTGGCGAGGACCGCATCGGCGTTGGCAATCGCGACGGTCGTGTCGGCGTCGCCGTGGAAGACGATCAGCGGCGCTGAGCGGCGCGTCGGCGCCGAGTCGGCCGCCGCACCGAACGCCGGCAACGGCCACGCCGCGCCCGGACCCGACCGCATGACCGCGAGCGCCGACGCGACGTCGCGCGCCGCTCCGGGGGCGATTCCCGAGTGCACCCCGCCGGCGGCGAAGACGTCCGGGTATTCGCGCGCGAGGATCGCCGCCATCGCGCCGCCGGCGGAAAGGCCGGCGACGTAGACGCGATCGCGGTCGACGCTGTGCGTCTGCACGATGTGGCGTGTCATCCCCGCGATCAGCGCCGGCTCGCCGCTGCCGCGTTTCTGGTGCCGCGGCGAGAACCAGTTCCAGCATCGCTGGCCGTTGGCCCGCTGCGATTGCGCCGGATAGAGGACGAGAAAGCCCTGCTCCTGCGCGATCTCGTTCATTCGAGTGCCGGCGGCGAAGTCGTCGGGGTTCTGCGTGCAGCCGTGCAGCATGACGACGAGCGGCAGCGCGTCGCCGTCGCGGCCGCCGGGAACGAAGAGCTTGAACGCAAGCGTTCCGGCGCTGCCAGTGAAGCTGCTCTCGATGAAGCGGCCTTCGCCGGGTGTGGGGCGGTGTTCCGTGCCGGGTTCCGCGACTGGGTCGTCGACCGCATCCAGCGGTTCGCCGATCGGGCCGGTTTCCACCGCGTCGTCTTTGTCGGACGACGGCACCTCGACGGCGTCGACGTCGATCACGTCGTCGCCGTGCTCGCGTGAGACGTGTGTGCCTGCTTCCGTGGGAGATGCGACCGCCTCGCGAATGGCAGCGGTCGCTTCGACGAGGCGGCCTTCTCGGGTCAGTCGGGTGGCATCGAGGATCTTGCGCAGGAACGGATGCATGCGGGGCGTGGGGCGTATGTTGCAGTGCAACAATGGAGCGTACCCCGTCTGCGGCGACCGCGCTCGCGAACGTTCATTTGGGCCGCGGTGCCGGCTCGTCGCGCAGCGGCATCGCGATCCTGCCGGCGCGCATCTCGCGCGTCACCTGTGCGACCGCGCGCGCGACCTGTCTGGTCTCTTCGCGGACGGCGCGGTCAGCGTCGAGCGCATCGTGGCTCGTCGCGTACGGTTCCCAGTAGCCGATGTAGCGGTCGAGGCGGGCGCGGCCGCCGGCGTCGATCAGTCCCATCCAGTCGAGCCAGTCCGAGAGCGCGCGCCGGTTGCTCTCGACGCCGGCGACGTCGCCGTGGACGACGAGTCCGTAGACGCGCCCGGCGAGGTGCTTCGGATACGGCCAGCCGGCGAGCTCGAGCGCCTTCGCCTCCTCGGGCTTCTTGCCGTGCGTCGACGTCGGGTCCGGGTTGCCGCCGTCGGCGCAGACGAGGCGGTCGATCATCAGCTTGAGCGCGCTCGACGACGAGTACCAGTGCGTCGGCGTGACGATGACGATCGCGTGCGCCGCTGCCCAGCGCTCGAAGATCTCGTTCATCGCGTCGTGGACCTGGTTGAGCGAGTGGTTCGGATAGCAGCTGCACGGCCAGTGGCAGAGCGGCATCGCGGTCGAGACGCAGCCCTTGCACGGATGGATCTTGCGGCCGTACTCGGAGGTGAGATGGCTGAGGTCGAGCAAGTCGACCTCGATCTGCTCGCCCTCGAGCGTCTCCTCGACGTCGCGCGCGAGCCGGAACGTCTTCGACATCTCGCCCGGGCAGGTGCCGTCGTTGCGCGGCGAGCCGCAAATCACGAGCGCGCGTGTCGGCGACGCCGCGTTGCGCTGCTGCGCCTGGGCGCGCTCGACGCGCTCCTGCGCGGCGAGCCAGTCGACCGACAATTCGTAGTCGGGGTCGGCGTGGCCCGGACCGGCCCTGCGCGTCTTCGGTGCCTTGCGGCCTTGCTCGTAGTTGAGCCAGGCGATCGCCTCGATCCGCACGAGGGCGTCGCGCTCGGCGTCGAAGTTCGGATCGAAGAAGAGCTGGCGGAAGCGCTCGCCGAACTCGTCGCGGCCCAGCTGCGCCGGCGCCTGCCCCTTGCGTACTTGCGTCATCGTGCCTGCCTTTCGTGGATCATCGTCGTGCCTCGGGTGGGGCTAGTATTCCCGCGTCGCAGCGAGGACGCACGATGAAAGCCACCTGGAACGGCGCGACGATCGCCGAGAGCGACGACACCGTCGTCGTCGAGGGCAACCACTACTTCCCGGAGTCGAGCCTGAAGCGCGAGTACGTGACCTTCAGCAATCACCGCTCGAGCTGCCCCTGGAAGGGCCAGGCGCACTACTACAGCCTGATCGTCGCCGGCGAGATGAACGAGAACGCGGTCTGGTACTACCCCGAGCCGAGCGAGGCGGCCAAGGAGATCAAGGGCCGGGTCGCGTTCTGGAAAGGCGTCCAGGTGACGTGAGCCGCGCGCGGCTCGGGTCTTCCTGGGCGACGCGAAGGATCCCGCGGCGCCGCGCGGGACCTACTTGCCCGCCTTGAAGTTCGTGAAGACGCGCGTGCGCGTGCGCTGGATCGCCTGCGGCACCGCGTCGGGCGCCGTCATGTGCGACTTGTCGGCGTCGCTCAGGAAGATCGTCTTGTTCTCGGCGACGTCCTTCTTGACGAACTTCAGCGACGCCCTGTTCGGGTTGGCGTAGAAGACCTTGTTCGTCAGCGACGCCGCGACCTCGGGCCGCAGGATGTAGTTGATGAACAGGTGCGCGTTCTCGACGTTCTTCGCGTCCTTCGGGATCGCCATCGTGTCGAAGAAGAGCGTGGCGCCGCCCTTGGGGATCAGCGCCTCGATCGCCGGCGGCTGCTTCGGGTTCGCCTCGAGCGCGCGCGCCCGCGCGATGTTGATGTCGCCCGAGTAGCCCATCACCGCGCACAGCGAGCCGCCCGCGAGGTCGTTTATGTACCCCGACGACGAGAAGCGAGTGACGTACGGGCGCACCGACGCCAGCATCTTCGCCGCCGCGTCGTAGTCGGCGGCGTTGCTGCTGTACGCGGGCTTGCCGACGTACATCAGCGCCACCGGCAGCACCTCGGACGCCGAGTCGAGGAAGTTGACGCCGCAGCTCTTCAGCTTGCTCGCGTACTTCGGATCGAAGATCAGGCTCCAGGCGTTGTCGGGCATCGGCAAATTGCCGAGCGCGGCCTTGACCTTGTCCTTGTTGATGCCGACGGTGACGAACCCCCACAGCCAGTCGACGAGGTACTGGTTGCCGGGGTCGACGGTCTCGAGCGACTTCAGCAGCGTCGGGTCGAGGTTGCCCCAGTTGGTGAGCTTCGACCGGTCGAGCTTCTGCAGCAGCCCGCCCTGGATCTGCAGCTTCGCGAAGTGCGAGCTCGGCACCACGATGTCGTAGCCGGAGTTGCCGGCAACGAGCTTGGCCATCAGCACTTCGTTGCTGTCGTAGTTGTCGTAGTTGACCTTGATGCCGGTCTCTTTCTCGAAGTTCTTCAGCGTGTCGTCGGCGATGTAGTCGGACCAGTTGTAGACGTTGAGCACCTTCGGGTCGGCGGCGAGCGCGGCCGACGTGCCGGCGCAAGCGAGCGCGAGCGTCGCTGCGACACGGGCGGCGAACGTCAGGGCAGGGCGGAAACGAGTCGTCATCGCGCGTGATCCTCGAGGTCGGACAGGACGTCGAATCGTACCCGCGCGAGCGATTCCCTCGCGTGATTCGCGCTATGGTGCAAGGCCCGCCGCCGATCGCATCCCGCCGACCATGCCCGACGCGTCCTCGTTCGCCAGCCGCGCATGGACGCCGCTCGGCGTCCACCACCGCCGACGGCTGCGCGACATCTATCGCTCGGCGGGCTGGCCTTGCCAGGACGGCATCGAGGTCGAGCTGCTCGCCGCGGGTCTCGTCGCCCGCGAGCGCGACGCGCTGGGCCGCGAGACGCTTCGCCTTACCGACGCCGGCATCGACGTCCTCGCCGAGACGCTGGCGAAGAACCGCGCCCGGCGCGATCCGCACGAGGCACTCGTCGAGCGCGTCGCGCGGGCGATGACGCGCGCAGGCCGCCTCGCGTGGCGCGGGCTCGCCGTCCGCGCCAAGGTCGACGCCGGCTGGACGATGGCGATGCCCGACGTGTTCTCGATCCGCCACACCACCGTCGAGGCGTACGCCGAGCCGGTCGTCCACGAGGTCAAGGTCCGCCGCGCCGACCTGCTGGCCGACGTGCGCCGCGCTTGCAAGCGGCAGGCGTACCTCGCGCTCGGCGGCGAGTGCTGGTACGTGATCGCCGAGGGCATCGCCGAGCCCGACGAGATCCCGGGCGAGTGCGGCGTCCTGGTCGCGAACGGCGACGGCTTCGTCGTCGCGCGCGCCGCGCCCAAGCGCCCGGCGGCGATCGGCTTCGCGCTCTGGATGGCGCTCGCGCGCGCGACGCCGGTCGACGGCTGGCGGCTCGACGATGCGCAGATGCTGCTCGCCGGCGACGGCAACGACGGTCGCCTCGACGCGGCACGCGACGAGGGCTGACCGCGGATGGACGACGTCGCGACTGCGGGCCCTCGAGAGACGGTCGATCGCTCGCGCCACGCGCTCTGGGCGGCACTCGGCCTGATCGTGCTGTGGGGCGCGAACTTCAGCGTCCAGAAGGCGGTCTTCGAGGTGCTCTCGCCGGGCGGGTTCCTCTTCGTCCGCTACCTGATGATGCCGCTCGCCGCTGCGCTGCTGCTCTGCCTGCGCTTCGGCATGCGCTGGCCGCGGCTGTCGCGCGCCGACGCATTGGCGCTGCTCAAGCTCGGCCTCGTCGGCCACCTGCTGCACGTCGGCCTCGTCACCTACGGCATCTACTGGTCGACGGCGTTCTCGAGCTCGATCATCCTCGCCTGCGGACCGGTGTTCACGCTGCTCATCCTGCACTGGCACGGCCACGAGGCGCTGACGCGCGGCTCGGTGGCGGGCGTCGCGGTCGCGTGCGTCGGCGTCGTCGTCTTCCTCTCGGACAAGCTGTTCGGCGGGCGCTGGCAGGCGAGCGCGGGCGACCTCGTCCTCCTCGTCGCGGCGTCGTTCTTCTCGTACTACACCGTCGCCGCCAAGCCGCTGATCGAGCGCCTCGGCGGCGTCACGGTGATGACGTACGGCGTCCTCTTCGCGAGTCTGCCGGTCGTCGTCGTCAGCATCCCCGCGGGAATCGCGGTGCGCTGGGCCGACGTCTCGCCGGCGATCTGGGCGGGGACGTTCTACGCCGTCATCGTCGCGGCGTTCCTCGGCTGGATCGTCTGGGGCTGGGTCAATGCCGTGCGCGGCGTCGGCCCGACCGCGCCGCTGATGTACCTGATGCCGCCGATCGCCGGTCTCGTCGCTTGGGCGGCGACCGGCGAGCGCTACACCGCGGTCAAGCTCGCCGGCGCCGCGGTCACGCTCGCCGGCGTCGCGCTCGCGCAGTTCACCTCCGCGCCGCGGGATCCGGTGCGCGAAGCGCCGGCGCCGGTCGACTGATTGCGCGAAAATCGAGGACTTCACCGGAGTCCACGATGGCAGCTCAACCTCGCATCGCCGTCTTCGCCGCGTGCGCGCTCGCCGCGCTCGTCGGCGCCTGCGATCGCCAGCCGCCGTCGGCGCCGGCCGCGACCGCCACGGCAACCTCGCCTGCGCCGCCAGCCGAGCGTGCTGCGGCCGCAACGACCACCGCCGCAACGCACGCCGACGCGCCAGCGCACGCCGGCATCGCATGGCACGACGCCGCCAACGACGCCCAGGTCGACGCCGCGTTCGCCGCCGCGCGCGACGAGCACAAGCCGGTCTTTATGTACTGGGGCGCGAAGTGGTGCCCGCCGTGCAACCACGTCAAGGCGACGCTCTTCAATCGCCAGGACTTCATCGAGCGCTCGCGCGCGTTCGTTCCCGTCTACGTCGACGGCGACAGCCCCGGTGCGCAGAAGATCGGCGCGCGCTTCAAGGTGAGCGGCTATCCGACGATGGTGCTCTTCAACGCCGACGGCAAGGAAGTGACGCGGCTGCCCGGCGAGGTCGAGCCGGCGCGCTACACCGAAGTGCTGACGCTCGGCATGAACGCGTCGCGGCCGGTCGGCGCCCTGCTCGCCGACGCGCTCGCGCATCCATCGGCGCTCGCGCCGAGCGACTGGCGGCTGCTCGCGTTCTACTCGTGGGAAACCGACCAGCAGCAGGTGATCGGCAAGGACAAGCTGCCGTCGACGATGCGTGCGCTCGCTGCGGCGTGCCCCGACGCCGCTCCCGACGCCGCGATGCGGCTGCGCCTGAAGGCGCTCGCGTTCAGCGAAGCGAAGACGCCGGTGAAGGTCGACGCCGCGACGCGCGCTGCAGTCCTCGCGCTGCTCGCCGACCCGGCGAAGACGCGCGAGCAGACCGACATGGTGACCAACTACGCGAGCGAGATCGTGCGCGCGATGAGCGCCAAGGGCAGCGCCGGACGCAAGGCACTCGTCGCCGCGTTCGACCCCGCGCTCGAACGGCTCGCCAGCGACACGACGCTGTCGCGCGCCGACCGTGCCCAGGCGCTGATCGCGCGCATCGACCTGGTGCGCATCGACGAGCCCGACGAAAGCGAAGCCAAGGGCGGCGCGGCGCGCGCCAAGCCGCGCGTTCCCGAGGCGCTCGTCGCCGAGGTGCGCGAGCACGTCGCGCGCGACGACCGCGAGATCACCGACGGCTACGAGCGCCAGGCGGTCATCACTGCCGACGCGTACCTGCTCGACCGCGCCGGCCTCGGCGAAGAGTCGGACGCGCTCCTGAAGGCCAACCTGGCGAAGAGCCATTCGCCGTACTACCTGATGTCCGAGCTCGCGATCAACGCGAAGAAGCGCGGCGACAAGGCCGAGGCGCTGCGCTGGTACCGCGAGGCATACGACAAGAGCGAGGGTCCGGCGACGCGATTGCAATGGGGCGCGAGCTACATCGCCGCGCTGGTCGAGCTCGCGCCCGACGACGAGAAAGCGATCGAGGCAGCGACGACGCAGTTCTGGAGCGAGGCAGCGGCGCAACCCGACGCGTTCTACATGCGCAGCGGCCGCGCGCTGCAGAAGGTCGGCAGCCAGCTGCAGGCGTGGAACAAGGGCGGCACGCACCGCGCGTCGATGGCGCGCTTGGAGACCAAGCTCGGCGAGCTGTGCGCGGCACCGACGCGCAGCGACGACGAGCGCGCGACGTGCCGCAAGCTGCTCGCTGCGCCGGCGAAGTCGGCGACCGCGTAGCCGCGAGCATGCGCGACCGAGCCGCTTGAGCCCGCCGCTCCTCGCGATCGAGCACCTCACGGTGCGCTTCGGCGCGAAGGCGGTCGTCGACGACGTCTCGCTGACGATTGCCGCCGGAGAAAAGCTCGCCCTCGTCGGCGAGTCGGGGTCGGGCAAGTCGATCACCGCGCTCTCGGTGCTCGGCCTCGTCGAGGGCGCCGAAACGAGCGGCCGCATCGTCTTCGACGGCACCGATCTGCGCACGCTCGGCGAGGCGAAGCTGCGCTCGATCCGCGGCGGCGAGATCGCGATGATCTTCCAGGAGCCGATGACCGCGCTCAACCCGCTGCACACGGTCGGCGCGCAGATCGTCGAAGTGCTCGGGCTGCACGAAGGCCTGCGCGGCAGCGCCGCGCGCGAGCGCGCGATCGCCCTCCTCGAGCGCACCGGGATCCCCGAGCCGGGGCGCCGCGTCGACGCCTATCCGCACCAGCTCTCGGGCGGCCAGCGGCAGCGCGCGATGATCGCGATGGCGCTCGCTTGCCGGCCGCGCCTCCTGATCGCCGACGAGCCGACGACGGCCCTCGATGTCACGATCCAGGCGCAGATCCTGGCGCTGCTCGACGCGCTGCAGGCCGAGATGGGGATGGCGCTCCTCTTCATCACCCATGACCTTCGCCTCGTCCGGTGCTTCACGCACCGCGTCGGCGTCATGGAGCGCGGCAAGCTGGTCGAGAGCGGCCCGACCGGCACGGTGTTCGATGCGCCGCAGCACCGCTACACGCGGTCGCTGCTCGCGAGCCGGCCGACGCGCGACATCGCCGCGGTCGCCGACGGCGCTCCGGTGCTCGTCGACGCGCGCGGCGTCCGCGTCAGCTTCGACGTCGGTGGCCGCTGGTTTCGCCACCGCCGCTTCGACGCGGTGCGCGAGGCGACGCTGCAGTTGCGCCGCGGCGAGACGCTCGGCATCGTCGGCGAGTCGGGCTCGGGGAAGACGACGCTCGGGCTCGCGCTCTTGGCGCTGCAGCCGATCGGCGCAGGCGAGGTCGTCCTCGACGGCGAGCGGATCGACAACGCCGGCCGCGACGCGCTGCGCGCGATGCGGCGGCGGATCCAGGTCGTCTTCCAGGATCCGTTCGGCTCGCTCAGCCCGCGCATGACCGTCGGCCGCATCGTCGGCGAGGGGCTCGAGCTGCACCGTCCCGAGCTCGGTCACGCCGAGCGCGACCGACTCATCGTGCAGATGCTCGACGAGGTCGGGCTCGGCGCGTCCGCCGGGCTCGCCGACGCGCTGCAGCGCTATCCGCACGAGTTCTCGGGCGGGCAGCGGCAACGGATCGCGATCGCGCGCGCCGTCATCCTGCGGCCCGAGGTGCTCGTCCTCGACGAGCCGACCTCGGCGCTCGACGTCTCGGTGCAGCGCCAGGTTCTTTCGCTGCTCGCCGACCTGCAGCGGCGCTACGCGATGAGCTATGTCTTCATCAGCCACGACCTCGCCGTCGTGCGCGCGATGTCGCACCGCGTGCTGGTGATGAAGGACGGCGAGATCGTCGAATCGGGCGAAGCCGAGGCGCTCTTCGCCTCGCCGCGCGAGGCGTACACGCAGGAGCTGCTTGCCGCGGCGCGGCTCGCCTGAGCCGCTAGCGCGCCACCTTGCGCGCGCCGATCCGCACTTCGTAGCGGACGTCCTTGTCGGGGTCGCCGAAGAGGAGCGTCGTCGCTTGCCACTGGTACGGCGAGCTGAACTCGTCGATCTGCATCTTGCCGTGCATCGTCACGACGTCGAGCTGGTCGTGGCGAAGCGCAAGGTTGTAGACGATGTCGGCGACACGGACGCTGACGACGCCCGAGCGAACCTCGACGTCGGCGGCGCCGCGCGTCGGCGGCGCGCCCGTCGCCCGCCACGGCTGCCGTCAGCGCCGCCCCTCGTGCCATCGCCTACTTGAGCAAGCCCTCGGCCTTCATCGCCTCCTGCACCGCAGGACGCGCGGCGACGCGCGCCATGAACGCGCCGACGTTCTTGCAGGGCGCGAGGTCGATGCCGACGAACTTCGCCCAGTTGGTGACGGTGAACAGGTACGCGTCGGCGACGCTGAACGCGTCGCCCATCAGGTAGCTCTTGCCCTCGAGCTGCGAGTCGATCCAGCGATAGCGATCGGTCAGCTTCGCCTTGGCGATCGTCTTGTATTCCTCCGGCACCGCCGGGCTGAAGAGCGGGCTGTACGTCTTGTGGATCTCGCTGGTGACGAAGTTCAGCCACTCCTGGAGGCGGTAGCGCGCCATCGTCCCCGCCGCCGGAGCGAGGTTCTTGCCGGGCGCCTGGTCGGCGATGTACTGAACGATCGCCGGGCCCTCGGTGAGGCGCTCGCCGTTGTCGAGCTCGAGCGTCGGCACGTAGCCCTTCGGGTTGATCGTGTAGTAGTCGGTGCCGTCCTGCAGCTGGTGCGTCTTCGTGCTCGCGAGGACAGGCTCGAAGGCGAGGCCGGCTTCGCGCAGGACGATGTGCGGCGAGAGCGAGCAAGCGCCGGGGCTGTAGTAGAGCTTCATGACGATCCTGGTCGGATGGAGGGGACCGGTATTACACCGCGTCGGCGCGAACGCTGCCGTTCGTGCCGATTGAAGCCAGCGTTCAAACCGCTGCGCTTGATCGGCGCAACGCCGTCGCTACATTGGCGAGATGAGCACTCTCGGCACTTTCCGTTCCCGCGCGGTCGAGCGCATCGTCCGCGGTCAGCCCACCTCCGACGGCGACGGCGTCCGCCTGACGCGCGTCCTGACGCAGCCGCTGCAGCGCCGCCTCGATCCGTTCCTGATGCTCGACGCGTTCGGCAGTGATTCGGCGAGCGATTACATCGGCGGCTTTCCCGACCACCCGCACCGCGGCTTCGAGACCGTCACGATCATGCTCGAAGGGCGGATGCGCCACCGCGACAGCGTCGGCAACGTCGGCCTGCTCGAGCCGGGCAGCGTGCAATGGATGACCGCCGGGCGCGGCATCGTCCACTCCGAGATGCCCGAGCAGCAGGAAGGGCGCATGGCCGGCTTCCAGCTCTGGGTCAACCTCGCCGCCGCCGACAAGATGACCGCACCGGCGTACCGCGACATCGCG
>DATJIM010000435.1:0-2928 GCA_035493195.1 Caldimonas sp. | reverse complement strand
GCCAATCTCGCCAAGGACCGCTTCCTCGCCATCCTCTCGCACGAGCTGCGCACGCCGCTGACGCCGATCGTGATGGCGCTGCACGCGCTCGAGCGCCATGCCGAGCTGCCGAAGACGCTGCGCGGCACGGTCGAGGTGCTGCGCAGGAACGTCAGGGCGGAACTGACGCTGATCGACGACCTGCTCGACGTGACCCGCATCTCGAGCGGCAAGCTCGAGATCGCGCACGAGCAGACCGACATGCACGAGGTCATCGAGGCTGCCGTCGAGGTCTGCGGCGGCGATTTCAGCGCCAAGCGGCAGCGGCTGACGCTCGGGCTCGACGCCGAGCGCCACGTCGTCGCCGGCGACTCGGCGCGGCTGCAGCAGGTGATCTGGAACCTGCTCAAGAACGCGTCGAAGTTCACCAGCGACGAGGGCGAGGTCCGCGTCGTCACCAGCAACGTCGGCGACAACATCGTGATCGTCGTCGCCGACACCGGGATCGGGATCGGCGCCGAGGCGCTGTCGACGATCTTCGACGCCTTCGCGCAGGAAGGCCCGTGGGTGACGAGCGAGTTCGGCGGCCTCGGCCTCGGCCTCGCGATTGCCAAGGCGACGGTGGAGGCGCACCACGGCACGTTGACCGCGGCGAGCAGCGGGCGGGGCCAAGGCGCGACCTTCACGATCGAACTGCCGCTCGACTGACCCTCATGACGCCCGTACGACCCCCCGCAGCCGCGGACGCCCCCTTCGCGGCCAGCGCGAGGCCGATGCGCATCTTCGTCGTCGAGAACCACGATGACACGCGCTTCCTGCTGCAGCTCCTGCTCGAGCAGCTCGGCCACACCGTGGCGACGGCGACGACGCTCGCCGAGGCGCTCGAGGCGATCCCGGCAGCGCGCGCCGACGTCCTCATCTCCGACATCGGCCTTCCCGACGGCAACGGGTGGGAGCTGCTGACGCGGCTCGGCGCCGCGCGCCCGCCGTATGCGATCGCGATGAGCGGCTTCGGCCAGCTCTCGGATCGGCAGCGCAGCCTCGGCGCCGGCTACCGACACCATCTGCTGAAGCCGGTCGAACCGAACCGCCTGGAGACGCTGCTCGACGAGGCTGCGGGCGAGCTCGCAACCAGTGGCGCGCGGCACGAGCCGCACCACGGCTAGCGCGTCGCGCGCGCGGCCGGCGCGCCCGGCCGCTCTACTTCACGGTGACCGTGCCTTGCATGTACGGATGCACCGAGCAGTGGTAGGCGAACGATCCCGACCCCGCAAACGTCCGCGTGAAGCTCTGGCCGGGCAGCAGCAGATCGCTCGCCGGTGCACCGTCGGCGAACGCGATCGCGTGCGGCGCGCCGTCTTCGTTGCGCCACGTCACGGTGCTGCCGGGCGCGACGACGAGCGCGGCGGGCGCGAATGCGAAGCTCGCGATCGTGACCGCGCCCGGCGCGGCTGCGGCACCGCCGGCCGCCACCGGTTGCACGACGACCTTGCGCGGCGCGTTGCCGACCGCGATCGCCTTCGTGCTGCCGCTCGCGAGGTCGACGACGGTGACGTCGTTCGAGCCTTCGTTCGTCACCCACACCGTCCTGCCGTCCGACGCCATCCAGTGCGGCTGCTTGCCGACCGCGATCGAGCGCACCGCTGCATTGCGTGAAGGATCGAAGACGAGCAGCTCGCCCGGCCCTTGCACGACGACGGCGCCGACCGCCGCGGCGAGCGACTTGCCGAGGTGCGGCGACGCTCCGGTCGGGATGTCGGCGACGACGCGGTCCGACGCCGCGTCGATGACGCGCAGCGCGTTGACGCCGGCGCGCGTCAGGTAGAGCAGCTTGCCGTCGGCGCTGAACTCGGGGTCGCGCGGCGCCTGCTCGAGCTCGATCCGGCGCACCGCCGCGCGCTGCTCGAGGTCGACGACGACGAGCGCGAAGCGGCCGGGCTCCTGCGACGCGACGACCGCCACCTTGCCGTCCGGCCGGACCGCGATCGTGTGCGGCTTGGCGACCGCCACCGTCGCGACGACGCCGCCGCTCGCGGTGTCGACGAACGCGATGCGGTCGGCGCCGTAGACGCCGACGAGCACCGTCCTGCCGTCGGGCAGCATCGAGACGCCGTGCGGCGACGCGCCGACGTCGACCGTGCGCGCGACGGTGTCGCTCGCGGTGTCGATCACCGAGACGTCGCTCGAGCCTTCGCCGGCGACCCAGACGAAGCGGCCGTCGGGGCTCACCGCCATGCCGTGCGGTCCGGCGGCGACCGGCACCGTCTTGACGACCGTGCCGGCGCCGGTGTCGATCACGGTCACGGTCGAATCCTTGAAGTTGCCGACGTACGCCTTCGGCGCGGCCGACGCGGCGAGCGCGCCGGCGGCGCAGGCGAAGGCGAGCAGCCGGGCGACGCGGCGGGCGCGCGGTGCGGACACGGACATGGCGAGCTCCCGAAGTTGAGGGTCGCGGGACGCCGCCGCGCCGACGGCGACGGCTGCCCGTGTTGCTTACCGCCGCCCCCGGGCGTCTATTCCGGGAATAAGCTGGCGGCTCGCGCGGTCAGACGATTCGGAGCCATGACCGATCGATCCCTCTTCGAGGCGCAGGTGCTGCCGCACCTCGACGCCGCCTACAACCTCGCGCGCTGGCTGACGCGCAACCCGCACGACGCCGAGGACGTCGTGCAGGAGGCGTGCGTGCGGGCGCTGCGCTACCTCGCGTCGCTGCGCGAAGGCGGCGCGCGCGCCTGGTTCCTGACGATCGTGCGCCACGCGTCGTACGACTGGATCGAGCGGCACCGCGACCGCGACGGCGGCGACGGCGTCGTCGAGATCGCCGCCGACGCCGAGAGCGAGCCGGCGCAGATCGCCGAGCGGCGCGGCGACTCGCGCGCGCTCGCGCAGGCGATCGCCGCGCTCGAGCTGCCGTTTCGCGAGGTGATCGTGCTGCGCGAGCTCGAGGAG
>DATJIM010000434.1:0-3007 GCA_035493195.1 Caldimonas sp. | reverse complement strand
ATCGCCGCGACGAGCGCTGCCACTCAGGCGGTCCCCCGCACCGACACGCCGCGCGCGGGAACGTTCCGCGTGACGTTCGAGCCGGTCATCAGCACCTGGGAGTACGAGTTCACGGACGGCCAGCGCCAGCGCATCGGTGCCGGTCTCCTGCCGCCGACGATGCTCGTGCGCGCCGAGCGGCGCGAGACGCCGTTGGGGATCGAGTTCGGGATTACCAACCGGCTCGCCATCGGCGTGAAGGCGCCGATCGTCCGGCAGAACGTGCGCGAGTCCTATCAGCTCGACAGTGCGGGCAACCGCGTCGCCGACAGCGCCTCGCTGCGCGTTGATTCGCTGCTGGCAGACACCACCTACGCCTTCGCGCCGTTCACGAACACGTCGCGGCGGCAGCGCTACTTTCCCGGCGACGTCGAGGTCGGCGCGAAGTATCGCATCATCGAATCAGTTGCACATGCAACAGTTGTATATGCAACTAGTGTGGCCGTCACGGCCCGGCTGGCGACCGGCCACCAGGATTCGCCCAACGATCTGTTCGACCTCTCGGCCGGAGACCACCAGACCGACCTCGAGATCGCCACAACCCAGGAGCTGACGCTGTTTCATCGCTTCTGGCTCAACGCCGCGGTGCGGGCCGGCAAGCAGATGGCAGGAACGCGGTGGCGCAGAGTGGGCGTCGAAACCACCCTGCTCATCCCGAGGGGCGCGACGGCGCTGCTCGACTGGAAGCCGGGCGACTACGCCGCGATCGACGTCGCGCCGATGTACCGGTTCGGCAAGATGTTCGCGGTCGGCGGGACGGTGGGATACTTCTCGAAACGTCGCGATCACTACAGCTACCAGGCCGCGCAGGACTCGGTCAACGTGTCGGCAGCGCTCGGCGCGCCGACGCCGGCGAGCATCCTCGATCCCGGCACGTCAGAGCGGCGCCTGCGCGTCGGCGCCGCGATGACGTACGTCGCCAACGACGTCGAAGGGAGTTTTGCCTTCGAGCAGACGGTCAGTGCTTCGGGGGTGCGGGTGCCGGCGGCGTCGGTGTTTCGGCTGGTGATGCGGGTTTCGCGCTGGCCGTTCTGAGCAGCTCGGTCGCATGGCGGCGCGCGGTCGCCATATCGGCATCGCCGAGCATCCGCGCGATCTCTTTCACGCGCGTCTCGCCGTTGACGACGATCACGTCACTCGTGGCGACGCCGCCCTTCTTCGCCTTCGCGACGACCAGGTGCTGATCGGCGTACACGGCGATCTGCGGCAGGTGGGTGATCACCAGGGCTTGCCGGCCCTCGCGCGACACGTCTACCAGCGCCTCGCCAACCCGGCCGCCGACCTCGCCGCCGATCCCTTGATCGACTTCGTCGAACACGAGCGTCGGCACGACCGCGTGTGACGCCAGCACGACCTTCAACGCCAGCATGAGGCGGGAGAGCTCGCCGCCCGATGCGACGCGGGCCAACGGACGCGGCTCGAGCCCTTCGTTCAGCTTTACCTGGAAGGCGACGTCCTCGGCCCCGTGTGCGCCGTGCGCCGTTCGCCGTGCGCCGGACAACTGTACGTCGAACCGCCCGCCTTCCATTCCCAGTGCCGGGAGATGCTTGTTGACCGCTCGACCGAGCTTCTTCGCTCCCGCCGTTCGCTTGACGGTGAGCGCGTCCGTCGCCCGCTCGAGCTCCGCAGCCGCTTGTTCGCGCTCGGCCGCGATGTTGCGGAGATCGAGATCCGCGGTATCGAGCAGCTCGAGCTCGCGGGCGGCGCTGTCACGCGCCGCGAGCACGTCCGGAATCGTGGGGCCGTGTTTCTGCTGTAACCGAAACAGCAGATCACGGCGCTGCTCGACCGCGCTCAGGCGCTCCGGGTCGGCCTCGATCTCACTCGCGTAACTGCGCGCCGCCTGCGCGAGCTCGGACGCGCTCGCAACCGCCGCATCGAGCAGCTCCTGCCATTGAGCGAGAGACGGATCCACGCGCAGGAGGCTCGCGAGGATCTTGTGGGCCTTGGTCAACCCGCTCGCGTCGACCGCTTCCTCGAGCTCGCGCGCCAGCCGGCCAAGCTCTTCGGCATGCGCGAGGCGCTTGGCCTCCACGTCCAGCGCCTCGTCCTCTCCGACCTTCGGCTTGGCGCGCTCGATTTCTTGCAGCACGTGACGGAGGTAGTCGGCCTTGCGACGCACCTCGTCCTGTCTGGACGTCAGCTCGGCCTCGCGCTGCTCGAGCTCTTTGAGCCGACGGTGGGCGTCGCGCACGGCGACCCGCTCGACGTCGGCGTCCGCGTAGGCATCGAGCATGTCGCGCTGCGCATCCGGCCTGAGGAGCGACTGCGTCTCGTGCTGGCCATGCAAATCGACGAGCAGCGCGCCGATCTGCGCGAGCACGCCGACGGTCGTGGGCGAGCCGTTGACCCAGGCCCGCGACTTCCCCTCACGATGCACTTCGCGCTTCAGCACCAGCCGGCCGTCTTCCAGCTCCACACCCATGTCCGCGAACGGTGACAGCAGGTGGCGATGCACCGCGGCGCCAAACTCGAACGCGCCTTCGACGACGGTCTTCTCGGCACCCGGCCGCACGACGTCAGCCGAGGCGCGCTCGCCCAGGAGGAGGGCAAGCGCGTCCACGACCATCGACTTCCCTGCTCCGGTTTCGCCGGTGAGGACGTTGAGACCAGGTTGGAACGGCAGGGTGACGTCGGCGATGACGGCGAGATCGCGGACGCGAAGCTCCGTCAGCACTACTTCCGCGTCCGATCGCTCAAATCACCCCAGTGCAGCTTCTTCCGCAGCCGCTTGAAGAAGCTTTCCGGGCCGAGCCGGATGAGCAGCACGGGGCGCTCGGCGCGCCGCACCTCGAGCCGCTCTCCCGGGTGGATCGGGACGCCGACCTGGCCGTCGAACGAGACCAGGACCTCGTCGCTCCAGGGCGGCAGCGGCTGGATGCTCACGACCGCGCTGGCCGGCAGGACGAGCGGCCGGACCGCGAGGGTGTGCGGACAAATCGCGGTTACGACGATCGCGTCCACCGTC
>DATJIM010000433.1:0-17861 GCA_035493195.1 Caldimonas sp. | reverse complement strand
AAGGCGCTCGTCGAACGCTACATCGCCGACGGCCAGCCGGTCGGCTCGCGCACGCTTTCGCGCGCGAGCGGGCTCGATCTGTCGCCGGCGACGATCCGAAACGTCATGGCCGACCTCGAGGAGCTCGGCCTGATCGCGAGCCCGCACACGAGCGCCGGTCGCGTGCCGACGGCGCGCGGCTACCGCCTCTTCGTCGACACGATGTTGACGGCGCAGCCGAGCGACATCGCGCGCGAAGACGAGCTGCCGATCGAGGCGCAGCTGCACGCCGACCAGCCGCAGCGCGTGATCGCCAACGCAGCGCAGCTGCTGTCGAGCCTGTCGAGCTTCGTCGGCGTCATCACGGCGCCGAAGAAGCCGAGCGTGTTCCACCACATCGAGTTCATGCGCCTTTCGGAGCGGCGCGTCCTCGTCATCCTCGTCGCGCCCGACGGCGACGTGCAGAACCGCGTCATCTTCACCGCGCAGGACTACACCGCGGCGCAGCTGCAGGAGGCGAGCAACTTCCTGACCGCGAACTACGCCGGGCTCACGCTCGAGCAGGTGCGCGAGCGGCTGAAGGTCGAGGTCGACGCGCTGCGCGGCGAAATCTCGGCGCTGATGCTCGCTGCGGTCGAGGCCGGAAGCGAGGCGATCGCCGAGAGCCACGAGCAGGTCGTCGTCGCCGGCGAGCGCAATCTGCTCGCGATCCAGGACTTCTCGAGCGACCTCGGCGGCCTGCGCAAGCTGTTCGACCTGTTCGAGCAGAAGACGCTCCTGATGCGGCTGCTCGAGGTCACCGGCCGCGCCGAGGGTGTTCGCATCTTCATCGGCGGCGAGAGCCTCGTCGTCCCGTACGAGGAGCTCTCGGTGGTGTCGGCGCCGTACGAGGTCGACGGCCGCGTCGTCGGCACGCTCGGCGTCATCGGCCCGACGCGGATGGCGTACAACCGGATGATCCGCATCGTCGACATCACGTCGCGACTCGTCAGCAACGCGCTCAGCATGAAGTGACCGCGGCCCGACGGCGCCGATGTCGCCGTGCGAAGATTCCGGCGCGGGCCGTTAGCTCAGTTGGTTAGAGCAGAGGACTCATAATCCTTTGGTCGTTGGTTCGATCCCAACACGGCCTACCAGGAAAATCAACGACTTAGCGTCGTTTGAGCGCTGCCATCGCGCCAAAGTGTCAACGAAGTGTCGACGGCGTTGATCCGCGCGGTTGAAAGCGTGCTCTGAGCCCTCGGCTCCGCAGCGTACGCTGGCGCTGCGGTTCGCTGGCGGAGCAGTGAGTCGGTAAAAACGGCGAACAAACCTCGTCCGTCCGACAGGGAAATCCGGACAGATGAGAGACGAATAGCGGGACGAGCGCCCGCTCCAGACTGATTGCGGAAGTCCGGTCGCTACGCCTTGGTTGTCAGCAATCGACCCGCAATCAACATCCGCTGTCCTGAGTACGTCGCCTCAAAGCTGCCGGTCGAACTGGCACGCCGGCTCGCCCGTTAGAGGCCTCGCCGTCGCCGAGACGTGTATACAGCAAGCGCGAGCTGCTGTCGGTCCCCGCGATTGGCAAATCATTGGACGCGAGAGAAGTTCAAACGCCTCCCGTCGACAAACTGAGCTTCGTATGTTTTCTCATCAACGCGTTTCATCTCCACGACGAAGTCAGGACACCCTTCCAACGCCTTCGAGCCGTCGACCTGGAGCTTCATCTCCGCGTCAGTCTGAGCGATGACCGTGACTGGAAAACTCTTCTTGAAGCATGGGTTGTCTTTACCCCCGATCGGCGTGTACGTCCAAGTGCTCCCGGAGTCGGCCAATACCAGGTCGATGACAAGCGCCGCCCCGCTCACACGTGAAACGCTCTTCGCGGACCAGTGTCCAAGAAACGGCGGCGCGGTTTGCGCCAGCGCCAGTGTCGGGATGGTCGCCAACATAACGAAGACGCTGCGAATCCTTGGCATGGGTTCTCCTCAGTGGTGCCGTCACGAGAGGAAAGGCGACTGATCCCTAACTAGCGTCCTCATAAAGGTGGTCGAGCCTGCCGCTGCGGAGCCTAGATGCTGCCGAACCTTAGATCCTGACAGCTGCATTCCACACCGCAGAGCGTCCGAGACCTCGACCAACGACCGTCGAATAAGCTCCCGTCCGAGCGAAGAATGGTGACTGCTTCTGGCCGAAGCAGACCGGCACAGGTGAGCAGGGGCCACGCGCAGCGGTTCACAGAATCGACTTTGCGCAGTCCGGAAGGTGTAGAGAGCTGGCGCAGTTCCGCGGCGCATGCGAGGGCTATACAACCCGCAGATACGCTGCTCCGCTGACAGATGCCGGCGCGGTCGCTGTGTGTGTCGGAGCTCGTGCACCTACCGGATTGCAAACACGGCGATGCCGGCGTCGTTGAACCCGTTGGCCGCACACGTCGCGCAACCTGCCGGTGCGGACGCGGACGAGAACGGCATGAAGGCAAGCCCGGACGTCGGATCGACGGCAACCGAATGGGCGTTGTTGCCGGTGGGCAGTTGCGCGACCACGGTGTGCGTCATTGCGTCGATGATCGCCAGCACCGGGGTGCACGGCGACGCAGCGCTGCACGCGCCGTTGACTGCTGCGTTCCCGCTTGCAGTCCAGCGGCTGGCTGCGTTGTAGTAGCGGTTGCTGCCCGCGTCGTACTCGAGCTGGTCTCCACCGCCGGCGTTGACCGACGCGACGATCGTCCCGGTGTTGCGGTTGAGGATCTGCACGAGCAGCGGCGCCGCAGTCGTTCCCTCCCGGCAGCCCACGGCGATGTCGGTGCCCGGCCCGAGCGCAAGCCCGGTCGGGTCGCAGTTGCCTTCGTCGTACATCCGTACACCGGCGAGCGCGGTGTAGTTGGCCGTGCCTCCCGCCGCGATCGCCCGAATCGCTGCGCCCGGCAACGCGTCCAGCTCGCCGTGCGGGTTGGCAGTGGTGCCGTCATTGTTGACGAAGAAGGTGTCCGTTCCGGCATCGTAGCGGCAGGCCTCGAGGCCGGCAGAGGGCGCGCTCGAAGCGTCTGTGAACGTGACGGTCGCAACGACCGTTTGCGTGACTGCGTCGATGAACGTCGCGAACGGAACCGCAGCTTCCGGCGTGGAGACCATGTACAGACCGTGCACCGCGTCGTAGCAGCCCTCGTCCGCCCGAACGCCTTCGGCGCCGACGACGATCGTCTTGACGACCTGCTTTGTCGACGGGTCGATCACTTTGATCGAATTCACGTCGCCTGCAAAGAGTTGGGTGCCGACGACGTTGAGTCCGTCGGGCCCGGACACGGAGTTCGACGCCTTCGCACCGGCAAATGCGTTCCCCCCGGCACCGGTGATCTGGGCGGTTACCTTCAGAGTCGGGATGTCGACCACATCGACCGCCGCGTTGTTGCGATCGGTGTAGTAGTAGGTAGTGCCTGAAACAGCGCTGATGTCAAAGGAGTAGTTCGTTCCGGCACCGACCCCTGGCACCGCGATCTGCTGCACGAAGCGCGGCCCGCTCGGTGCACCGTTGTCGTCGCCGCCGCAAGCGGCCAAGACAACCGCTGTGACAGCACCGGTAATCAAGGTTTTCTTCATATGAATCTCCGTAGGATTCCGAGTCGTACCGAGGCGAGCAGGCCGCTGACGGACACGCTGGCGGCAATCGACGTTTAGGTAAATCATCAACTCGTGCTTTAACCCGCGGTCCGATTACGCCGATTTGTGCGCGCCGATCACTGACCACCACCTGACATCACCGCATGCCAACAACGTGCGTGTGCTCTTCCTGTCCGGCACGTCCACTTCACGATTCAGACGGCGCTGCCGATGGGCCGCGCCGGCGGCGCGGTCGATGTCCGTCACCGCTCGCCATCTCATAGCCGTTGCGTGGGAGGCCGCAAGAGGTCGTACCGAACGTCCGGGCCGACAGACGACCCTTCATCGCATCGGTTCGAGATCCCTGATCGCGTGAAAGCACCCGTTGGTGCATCGCCGCAGTTCGCGGGTGGCGCACGGACCACTTCTGGCCGATAGCCGCCAGAGCGAGGGGTTCAATCGGGGCTCACATCGCCATCGCGCCGAACATGAAGAGCGTGGCGGCGGCCATGGCGGCCATTGCGATCCATCCCAGAACTCTCCAGCGTGTTGGCAGAACGAGCGTGCCCATGACGCGTCTGCTCGATGCGGCCAGCAAGACGGCGACCATGATCGGCACCGAGATCACGGCGTTGATGACCGCCGACCAATAGAGCGCCTGGATCGGATTCAAGCCGGCGACGCTGATGCCGACGCCGAGCAGCATCGCCGCCGCAAGGATCCCGTAGAACGGCTTCGCGGTCGCGGGCGGCAGATCGAGCCCCTTGCGGACCCGGAACATCGTTGCAACGGCGTAGGCAGCAGACCCGGCGAGGACCGGCAATGCGAGCAGTCCGGTGCCGACGATGCCGAGGCCGAACAGCAGGAAAGCGAACTCGCCGGCGATGGGTTTCAATGCCTGCGCGGCTTGCGCGGTGGTTTCGATGTGAGTGATGCCCTGGGCGTGGAGCGTTGCCGCGGTGGCGACGATCATGAAGAAGGCGATCAGGTTGGAGAACCCCATGCCGACCACCGTGTCGATCCGCAGCCGTCGCAGGTGCCGTGCGCTTTGCTCGGGGGCGCTCAGCAGCGGCTTGTCTTGCTTGACGCGCTTGATCTCCTCGACTTCCTGGGCGGCTTGCCAGAAGAACAGGTAGGGACTGATCGTCGTGCCGAGGATGGCGACGACGGTCGTGATGTATTCCTTCTGCAGATGGAGTTGCGGAACGATCGTGCCTTTCAGCGCCGCGGGCCAGTCGACGTGGACGGAGAGCGCGACGCCGACATAGGCGAGCAGCGAGAGGGTGAGCCATTTCAGGATCTTCACGTAGCGCTCATACGGCAAGAAGACTTGCAGCAGAAGCGACACGACTCCGTACGCCACCGCGTAGAACACCTTCGGACCCCCGACCACGAGCGCGGTGGAGTCGCCCATGGCGTTCAAGTCCGCGCCGAGGTTGATCACATTGGCGAGCACCAGCAGTGAGACGAGACCGTAGACGGCCCAGCCCGGCCAGAGTTGGAAGAAGCTCTCGGTGAGCCCTTTTCCCGTGACGCGGCCGATCCGCGCGCTCGCCAGCTGAATCGCCACCATCAGCGGAAAGGTCAGCAACAGCGTCCACGCCACCCCGTAGCCGAACTGCGCTCCTCCTTGCGAATACGTGGCGATGCCGCTCGGATCGTCGTCGGCGGCGCCCGTAATGAGACCGGGACCGAGCTTTTGCCACCAGCGCGTGCCTTGCGCCCTCTTCTTCTGAATCTGCAGGCGGCCGCCTTCCCGGTCGACGGGCTTGAGGGCAGGGGCGCGCCGCGACATTCAGTCAGTTCCAGACCTGGCGCTCACCCATGACTCGGTCGTTGTGCATCGCGTGACTTGCGCAAGCGATTGGGCGCGCTTATCGAGGCGAATGATGTAGGGCGGCGCTGACGCCGACGTGACGTTGTCGTCCTACCCAAGCTGGCCGGCCAAGAGTAGCTCCAGCACTGCCGCGTATGCGCGACCGACGCATGACGGCAAACCGACGACATTGAGAATTGGCGAAGGTTTCCTCGCCTCGCTTCATCAGCAGGCGCACGTGATGGATGAGCTCGCGCCGGCGCGCTTGTCCGCGTCGGCGATTTCCACCAGGATCGAGCGAATCTCCGAAAGGTCGGGCGGGTCGCGAGACAAGTAGCGCAGCGCCGCCTGGGCGTTGGCAAGGATCGCGGTGAGCGGCTGGTTGAGCTCGTGCGCGAGCATGCCCGAGAAGTCGGTGAGCGATGCGACGCGGGTCACATGGGTGAGCTGCTGAGCCCGCTCGTGGACCTTTAGCTCGGCTTGCGCCGGCCCGTGATATCGCGCAACACCCGATCACGCAGCTCCATCGAACAGACGTGCTCCGGCAGGCTTCGCCTGGCTGCGACCGCCGCTCATGTCGAACGTTAGGTGACAACGCAATGGGTATCGTCGGGCGGCGGTTCATCGTTGGTTCGATCCCAACACGGCCTACCACCATCGACGACCTGGCGGCGCCAGCTGCGGCGGTGAGGGAAGTCACGGCGAGCAGCGCTTCAGAACGATTCGAACTCGCCGATGTCGCAACGACACCTCGGAGACGGCCGTGCGACTCTCATCGATCCTCTGCCTGGCTCTTGCGACGCCGTCTTTCGCCTGGGCGGGCGATTGCCCCGTTGCGGGTCCGCGCATCCAGTGGCAGGCGGACTACTGCATGTTCATGGTCGAGAGCGACGACATCGTCGCCGCAGATCCCTGCATGCGAGCCGACAGCAAGCGGCGCTATCGAAACGATTGCGAGGCCAAGAAGTACTACAAGCGGCAGATTTGTCGACGCCTCGCCAAGCTGACGGATCAGTCCGAGGAGGAGTGCGTCAAGGATCCCTCCGTCATGGGCCCGACCGTCAGCAACAACGGTGTCGGCGGCTGAGCGACTTCGCTCGCGCTAGGCGCGCTCGCTCGGCCGTACGCTGACGTAGAGCACCTCGGGCGACACGTCGCCGCGCAGCAGCTTGACGGCGCACTCCTTGCGGATGCGGCGTTCGCCGAGCGCCTGGTGCAGCGCGTCGACCGATTCGATCCGCTCGCCGTCGATGCCGACGATCGTGTCGCCTTCGCGCAGCCCGGCGAGCGCGGCGGGGCTGCCGGGCTCGATCGCGACGACGCGAACGCCGCGCGCTTGCCCGAGCGCATGGTGGACGATGACGCGGCGGTGCAGCGCTGCCGTCTGGCCGCCGACCCCGAGGTAGCCGCGGCGCACCCGCCCGTGGCGCAGCAGCTGCGGGATCACCCAGGCCGCGGTGTCGATTGCGACCGCGAAGCAGATCGCCTGCGCGCCGCGCACGATCGCGGTGTTGACGCCGATCACCTCGCCGCGCGAGTTGAGCAGCGGCCCGCCCGAGTTGCCGGGGTTGAGTGCGGCGTCGGTCTGGATGACGTCGGGGATCAGTCGGCCGCTCGTCGCCCGCATGCTGCGACCGAGCGCGCTGACGATGCCGGCGGTCACGGTGTGCTCGAAGCCGAGGGGGTTGCCGATCGCGATCGCGATCTCGCCGCGCCGGACGTCGGCCGAACGCCCGAGGTGCACGGTCGCCGTCGGCGACACGTTGCCGGTGACGCGCAACACCGCGAGGTCGGTGTCCGGGTCGTCGCCGACCCATTCGGCGGCCGACTCGCTGCCGTCGCCGAGCCCGACGACGTAGTGCGCGCCGGGCGTCGCGTGCGCGCGGCCGGCACGGACGACGTGCGAGTTGGTGAGCAGGTAGCCGTCGGAGGTGAAGACGAAGCCCGAGCCGTGGCCGCCTTCGCCGCCGCCGTTGCCGACGCGCACCGCGGCGACGCTCGGCGCGACGCGGTCGACGACGCCGGTCACCGCCTGCGAGTAGGCATCGAGGAGAAGCGGATCGTTCGCGCCCATCGAATCCGACAGCTGGGGATCGCTCGGATCGTCGCAAGGCGCCAGATCGCGCGCCCCCTCCGAACGGGCAGGTGCCGTTCGGAGGGCCGCAATGCGCCGCTCGTCGGCGCCCGCGCGCCACTCGGTGGAAGCGCTCCGAAATGCGCCGCGTCGGTCACGCTTTTCCACCGTCGTCGCGCGAATCGCGCGGGCATGATGCGTCGCACGGTCGATGACGCGGCCGCGACGAGCGCACTAAGCGCGCCTGTCGGGCCACAGACACCGCTCGTCGTCGTTCGCTGCCAAGGTCGTGACTTCGTTCTCGCGCACCTCGTCGCCGAAGCGAACGCCCCTAATGCTCAGCATCTTCCGACCGAAAAAGGTATGGGGAATGGCGTGTGCGTCGGCCGGCCCCTGTTTTTCACAAAAGCAGAACATGCTCAACGAACCGTCCAACCTCGCGGCGATCGCGGCGATCGCGGCGCCTCTGTTCGCAGTGCTGCTGTTCGCGCTGCATCGCCGGGCCGCCGCGGTGCACCGCTCGCGCCAGCTGGCGCGCGTTCGCGGCTTCACGCTGATCGAGCTGGTCATCGTGATCGCGATCGTCGCGCTGCTCGTCACGGTCGCGCTGCCGAGCTACCGCGACCACGTCCGCAAGTCGCGCCGCGCCGAAGCGCAGGCGTACCTGATGTCGGTCGCGGGACGGCAGGCGCAGTTCCTGGTCGACACGCGCGGCTACGCCGCGACGCTGGCGACGATCAACATCCCACAGCCGGCGAGCGTCCAGGCGTCGTACACCGTGACGCTCAACGCCGTCGCCGGGCCGCCGCCGACGTTCACGTTGACCGCGACACCGACGACCGGCACCGACCAGGTCTACGAAAAGTGCGGGACGCTGACGATCAACCAGGCGGGTGCCAAGACGGCGGCGCTCAGCAGCTGCTGGTGACCCATGAACGCGCCGTGCGCCTTACCGGGCCCCAGCCACCGCGCCTCGCGCGGCGGCCGCTCCGCGCGCGGCTTCACGCTGGTCGAGATGATGACCGTCGTCTCGATCCTCGCGGTGATGCTCGGCATCATCGCGCCGTCGTTCAGCGGCTTCCTCGCGTCGCAGCAGGCGAAGGCGCTGACGTATGACCTGACGTCGGACCTGATGCTGGCGCGCAACGAGGCGCTGAAGCGCAACGTCTCGGTCTCGATCACGCGGGCCGGGTCCGGCTGGGAGCTGGGCTGGACCGTCGCGACGGTCGCGACCGCCGAGCAGCTCAGCCAGCGCAATGCCGCGGCGCAGTCGGTGAGCATCAGCGGCGCGCCGGCGTCGGTCACGTTCGATCCGAACGGGCGCGTGTCGGCGCCGCTCGGCTCGGTGCGGATCACGATCGGCGGCGGCACCAATTACCGCTGCCTCGAGCTCGACCCTTCGGGGCGGGTCCGCTCGTCGTACGGAGCGTGCTCGTGAGCGCGCGCCGCTGCTCGGGCGCCCGGGGTCGCGCCGCGCAGTCGGGTGCGCTGCTGATCGAGGTGCTCATCGCGGTGCTGATCTGCGCGTTCGGCCTGCTCGGCTTCGCCGGCATGCAGGCGCGCGCGGTCTCGACCGACTTCGAGACGCTGCAGCGCAGCGAGGCGCTCGTCCTCCTCGAGGACATGGTCAGCCGCATCAACGCAAACCGCGCGCATGCCGGCGACTACGTCTCGGCCGGGCTGCTCGGCGCGGGCGCGGTCGTCGATTGCACCGGTCTGACCGGCGCCGCGCTCGACCTGTGCGAGTGGTCGAACCTGATCGCCGGCAACTCCGAGCAGCGTGCCGGCAGCGCGATCGGCTCGATGATCTCGGCGCGCGGCTGCATCACGCGCCCGGCGACGAGCAGCGACCGCTACGTCGTCTCGATCGCCTGGCAGGGCATCGTGCAGACCGCCGCGCCGGCGAGCCCGTGCGGCCAGGGCGACGCCGCATTTCCTGACGAGACGCTGCGCCGGACGGCGTCGGCGACGGTGTGCGTCGCGCTCCTGCGCGACGCCGCGTCGGCGCCGGTCCTGTCGCGCTGCTGACCGCATGAAGGGCGCGAATCCGACGCTTCGGGCGCCGCGCGTGCAGCGCGGCATGACGCTCATCGAGCTGATGGTCGGGCTGACGCTGGGCCTCATCGTCGTCTCCTCGCTGCTCCTCGTCCTCGCGCACGCGTCGACGCGCGGGCAGGACCTGCAGCGCGCGTCGATCCAGATCGAGAACGGCCGCTACGTCGCCGAGCTCTTCCGCGAGGACCTGCGCATGGCCGGCTTCTACGGCGAAACGTCGGTCGCCGGCGCGCTCTACACGCAGCCCGATCCGTGCGCGCTCGTCCCGGTCGGCTGGAACGGCGCGCCGCTGACTTTCCCCGCGCCGGTCCAGGGCTACGGCGCCGCCGACGTGCTGCCGTGCCTGGCGAACCGCCGCGCCAACACCGACGCGCTCGTCATCCGCCATGTCGGTGTCGACGTCGTCGACCCGGCGACGATCGCCGGCGGCAACAACCAGTTCTACGTCCAGTACTCGTACTGCGTCAGCGACGTCTTCTCGCCGCGGCTGGTGTTCTCGGCCAACCGCTCCGACTTCACGCTGAAGAACCGCGCCTGCTCGGCCGTCAACAACGTCCGTTCGTACGTCTCGCGGATCTACTACGTCGCCGACTGCAACCGCTGCGGCGCCGGCGGCGACACGACGCCGACGCTCAAGCGCGTTGACCTCGTCGGCAACACGCTCGTCACGACGCCGCTCGCCGAGGGCATCGAGATGCTGCGCTTCGAGTACGGCTTCGACGTCGACGGCGACGGCTCGCCCGACAGCTATCTGACCGCACTCGGCGCGCTGGGCCCGACCTCGGCGTGGTCGAACGTCGTCGCGCTGAAGGCCCACTTCATCACCCGCTCGCTCGACAAGGTGATCGCCGACAACATCGCCTCGGCGCAGGACTTCCAGCTCGGTGGCATCGGCGCCGTCTCGACGCCCAACGACGGCTACACGCGCAAGGCCTACAGCAGCGCGGTCCGGCTCGTCAACCCGAGCGCCGTGCGGGAGGCGCAATGAAAACGGCACGGCGCGACACGCAGCGCGGCGCGACGCTGATCATCGCGCTGATCATGCTCGTGGCGCTCGCGATGCTGAGCGCGTGGGCGTTCAACGGCAGCCAGATGAACATGCGCGTCGTCGGCAACAGCCAGGCGCGCCAGGAGGTCGTCGGCGCGGCGCAGGCGGCGATCGAGCTGACGATCAGCTCGCAGCTGTTCGCCGCCGACCCCGTCGCGGTCGCCGCGTCGGCGATCCCGATCGACGTCGACGGCGACGCCCAAGCCGACTACCAGGTCCAGCTCTCGCCGCCGCCGTCGTGCTATCGCGTGCGCGTCCTCAAGGTCAACGAGCTCGACCCGGGCAACGCCGGCGACCGCGCCTGCCTCGGCTCGAGCGGATCGCCCAACCCCGGAATCGAGACCGCCGGATCGACCCCCCCGACCGGAGATTCGCTGTGCGCCGACAGCGAATGGAACCTGCGCGCCGTCGTCACCGATCCGCGCACCAACGCCAACGCCGCCGTCAACCAAGGCGTGGCCATCCGCACCCTTTCGACGGACACCGCGAACGCGTGTCCCTGAAATTCTGGAGAGCGCCATGACCATGAGTCCTCATCGATCGAGACTGCGCGGCCTGTCCATCGCCGGCGTGCTGCTGTGCCTGCTGCTCGCGCCGGCGCGTGCCGAGGACATCGACATCTACGGCGAGCCAAACAGCAACACCGACCGGCCGAACGTCCTCTTCATCCTCGACAGCTCGGCGAACTGGTCGAGCAGCATCCCGGCCGCGAACTGCTTCTACAAGGACAACGGCGTCGTCACGACGAACGGTCCGAAGGCTTCGAACCCGGGCCAGGAGCAGGGCAAGAAGATGGCGATCGAGAAGTGCGCCCTCTACAACCTGCTCGACGCGCTGCCGGTCGATTCGAGCCGGGACGCCGACCACGACGCGCTCTTCAACGTCGGCTTCATGCTCCTCAACGAATCGCCCGACAACGGCGCCTATCCGCGCAAGGCGTTCACGGCGCTGACGACAAACAACAAGGCGCTGCTGAAGACGCTGATCGCGAGCCTCACGGTCGGCGGCGACAAGGGGTCGAACGCCGACTTCGCGCGCTCGCTCTACGAGGCCTACCTCTACTTCAAGGGGATGGTGCCGTACCAGGGGGCGCTCGCTCCCAAGCGCGACACCGCGGCGTTCACGGGCACTCGCTACAACAGCCCGTCGGGCGCTTCGTGCGCTCGCAACTACATCATCCTGATCGCCAACGGATCTCCCGAGAACTCCGAGAACAACGACGCGCTGGCCAGGCTCACGGCAGTCGGTGGCGACACGTCCAAGCTCACGTACCCGACGTCGGTCGTCAGCAGCACCGACCAGAACAACTGGTCGGACGAGTGGTCGCGCTTCCTGCGCGGCGTCGACGTCAGCGGCAAGGACGGCGTCCAGGGCATCGTCACCCACGGCATCGCCGTGACCGGCGCCTCGAGCGATGGCAACTACCCGAACTTCATCCAGGCGATCGCCAACCAGGGCGGCGGCAGCTTCCACACCGCGAGCGACTCCGATGCGCTCGTCAAGGCGCTGCTCGAGATCTTCTACGAGATCCAGGCGGTCAACAGCGTGTTCGCGGCTGCGAGCCTGCCCGTCTCGGTAAACGCGCGCGGCACCTACCTCAACCAGGTCTACATGGGCATGTTCCGCCCCGACGGGGACGGCAACCCACGCTGGCGCGGCAACTTGAAGCAGTACAAGTTCGGCCTCGATGCGGTCGGCAACCTCAGCCTCGTCGACGCCAACGGTACCTCCGCGATCAGCGCCTCGACCGGCTTCATCAGCCCGAGCGCGGTCTCGTTCTGGACTTCGCCGAGCACGTTCTGGACGAACCAGCTGCTCGGCACGCCGCCGACGGCCGGCGACTCGCCCGACGGCGAGGTCGTCGAGAAGGGCGCCGCGGCGCAGGGCGTCCGCACCGCCTACGCGACGTCGCAGACCTCGCGCGGCGTTCTCACCTGCGTCGGCTGCGCGGCCAACACCGCGCTCGGCGGCGCCACGACGCTCTTCAACAGCAGCAACACCGCGATCACCGCGGCTGCGCTCGGCGTCGCGTCGTCGACCGACCGCTCGACGCTGATCGACTGGGTGCGCGGCACCGACAACGCCGGCGACGAGCAGGGCCCGACGACGACGCCGGTGACGACGGTGCGGCCGTCGGTGCACGGCGACGTCCTGCACTCGCGGCCGGCGGTCGTCAACTACGGCGGCACGACCGGAGTCGTCGTCTTCTATGGCGGCAACGACGGCATGCTGCATGCGATCAACGGCAACCAGACCGGCACCGGCGCGGGCAACGAGCTGTGGAGCTACATCCCGGAAGAGATGTACGGCAAGCTCAACCGCCTGCGTGTCAACACGCCGAAGGTGCGGATGCCGAGCACGCCGGCGGCGATCGTCGCCGCGCCGCGCGACTATTTCGTCGACGGCCCGATCGGTGTCTACCAGAAGCTGCGCGCCGACGGCAGCGTCGAGAAGGTGATCATCTACGTCGCGATGCGGCGCGGCGCTCGCTCGCTCTACGCGTTCGACGTCACGACGCCGACTTCGCCGACGCTGCTGTGGAAGAAGACCAACGCAGACCTGGCGCTCCTTGGCCAGACGTGGTCGGAGCCGCGCATCGCGCGGATCCGCGGCAACAGCAATCCGGTGCTCGTCTTCGGCGGCGGCTACGACGCGACCGCCGAGGACGCGACAGCGCCCGGCACGACGACGATGGGCAACGCGATCTACATCCTCGATGCCTACAGCGGCTCGACGCTGCGGACGTTCGCGACGTCGCGCAGCGTTCCGGCCGACATCGCGCTCATCGACAGCGACTTCGACGGCTACATCGACCGCGCCTACGCGGTCGACATCGGCGGCGGCCTCTGGCGGCTCGACTTCGAGACCGCGCTGACGAACAGTCCGGCGACGTGGACGATGTACCAGCTCGCCGACCTCTCGGGCGGAACGACGAGCCCGCGCAAGTTCTTCTTCGGCCCCGACGTGATCGTCACGCGCGCCTTCGCGGCGCTGATGCTCGGCTCGGGCGACCGCGAGAAGCCGTTGCTCGACACGTCGCACGACCATTTCTTCCAGATCTTCGACCGCAGCATCGCCAAAGGCGCGCCGACCCCGACGCCGGCGGCGATCGTCTTCGGCGACCTCGCGGCGAGCGGCACGACGTCGACCACGGCCGGTGCCGGCTGCTACGTCACGCTCGCGACCGGGGAGAAGGTCGTCAACGCGTCGACGTCGATCGGCGGCTATTCGTACTTCGGCACCAACCGTCCGTCGTCGGCGGTGTCGACGCCGGACAGCCAGAGCTGCTCGGCGAACCTCGGCATCGCCAAGTCGTACGCGATGCCGCTCTTCTGCGTCACGCCGACCGGATCGACGCTCACGGGCGGCGGCCTGCCGCCGACGCCGGTGTCGGGAATCGTCACCATCGGCAGCGGCGAGAACGCGAAGAAGGTGCCGTTCATCATCGGCGCGCCGAACCCGAAGAACTCGGCGATCGAGGGCTCGCGCGTCACTCCGTCGATCCAGACTCCGCGCAACCGGATCTACTGGTACCAGGAAGGCAGCCGCTAGCGCGACGCGCCGGCGCCGCGCGTCGGCTCGCTTCGGCCAGAATCGCGCCGATGCAGCATCGGCGCGACCGCCTCGTCATCACCTGCGAGCACGCGGGCAACGACGTTCCGGAGCGCTATCGGGGCCTCTTCATCGGTCACGAGCACCTGCTGCCGACGCACCGCGGCTGGGACCCGGGAGCGCTGACACTCGCGCGCGAGATGGCGGCGCGCTTCCACGCGCCGCTCTACTACGAGGAGACGACGCGCCTGCTCGTCGACCTCAACCGCTCGGTCGGCAACCCCGAGCTGCATTCGGAGGTGACGCGGCACCTGAGCCTGCGCGAGCGCCGCGAGATCCTCGACGTCTACTACCACCCGCATCGCAAGCGCGTCGCCGCCGCGGTCGCGGAGATCGTCGCTGCCGGCGATTGCGTCGTCCAGGTCTGCTCGCACAGCTTCACTCCGGAGCTGAACGGGCACGTCCGCACTGCCGACGTCGGCATGCTCTACGACCCTGGGCGGCCCGGCGAAGTCGCGTTAGCCACCGCGTGGATCGACGCCCTCAAAGGAGCCGATCCGACGCTGCGGTTGCGGCGCAACTATCCCTACATCGGCAAGAGCGACGGCGTCGCGCAGGTGCTGCGCCGCGCCCATCCGGCGGACGCTTATGTCGGCATCGAGCTCGAGGTCAACCAGCGCTACGTCGAGGCCGGCGGCCCGGCGTGGCCGAAGATTCGCCGCACGCTCGTCGAGACGCTAGCGGTCGCGCTTCAGGTGCGCGGCGGCACCGGCCCGGACGGGTAGACGACGGGCTCGACCGGCGCGTCGGGGTACGCGGCCGGCACCGGGATCCCCGCCGGTGCGCGACTCGTCGCCGGCGCCGTCGCTGGTGCCGGTGCACCCGCCGGCATCGGTGCATGCGAGATGCGCGCGCGGCCGCTCGTCCAGACGAGGACGACCGCGTCGCCCGGCGCGAACGTCTCGTTGCCGACTGCCTGCACGACCGAGCGCCGCTCGCCGTTGCGCAGCTGGACGACGATCTCGGCGCCGTTCTTCTGCGTCGCGCCGCGCTCCATCGCATTGCCGACGACGCCGCCGAGGATCGCGCCGACGACGCCGAACACGAACGACTCGTTGTAGCCGCCGACCTGCGAGCCGGCGACGCCGCCCGCGACCGCGCCTGCGGTCGCGCCGAGGCCGCTCTGGCTGCCGTCGATCGTGACCGGCCGGACCGAGAGGACGGTGGCGTCGTAGACGTACGACGCACGCTGTGCCTCGTAGGGGTGGATGACGTCGGGGCTCGAGGTCGCGCACGCCGTCAATGCGGCGGCCGACAGTGCGGTCAGAAGCTTTCTCATGGCCTTGTCCGATGGGACGATGCACCGCCAACGCGCGGCGCTCGACGGCAGTGGACCACACCCGGACGGACGGCGCGCCCGCGCCCGGGAAATCCCAGGCAAAGAACTGTGAACGCGGCGTCGGTCTGTGACCGACTGCGCGCTCAGCCGTGCAGCCGGCTCGAGCGCGGCACGCTCGCGAGCAGGAACTCCATCTGGTCGGCGAGGATCCGACGGCCGCGCAGGATCATGTCCTCGTGCAGGCTCGGCACGTACGGCAGGTAGTGCAGCGCCATCCGCGCTTCCTCGGGCAGGCGGTTGCCCTTGCGGCCGTTGCACGCCCGGCACGCGGTGATGCAGTTCATCCAGCTGTCGTCGCCGCCGCGCGAGGTCGGAACGATGTGCTCGCGCGTCAGCTCGTCGACGTGAAAGCGGCCGACGCAGTACGCGCAGACCTGGCGGTCGCGCGCGAACAGCTTTGGATTGCTGAGCGCCGGCGAGCGTCGCCACGCCCGGCTCGGCACCGACCCCTTCACGGCGATGATCGGATGGACCTCGATCCGCGATTGCAGCCCGGTGCGCCGCTGCGTGCCGCCGCGCAGCACGTGGAAGGCGTTGCCGAGCGTCCAGGCGACGCCGTCGCTGGCGTAGAGGACCGCCGCCTCCTTCGTCGAAATCCAGGCCTGCGGACGGCCCGACATGTCGAGCTGCAGAACTTCCATCAAACGCCAAGCGTAATGCATGGCGATGCACTGCTCAAGACAGAGGCATTGCGGCGCGACGCGCCGGCGCGACGTCGTGCACGCCGCGCCGGGGTCTCGCGGCGCCGTTTCGCTCGAGGTGTTACCGCGGGTACAAGCCGCGGCGCCGCGCCAGCAACCGGGTCAGGCCGAGCAGCGCGCCGATGTTCGGCGCGTCGATGCCGACCCGCGCGGCGATCTCGTGCACCGCGGTGACGAGCGCGTCGAGCTCGATCGCGCGGCCGGCCTCGACGTCCTGCAGCATCGACGTCTTGAAGCCGCCGAGCTCGCGCGTCAGCGCGAGCCGCTCGTCGCCGAGCTGTGCGATCGGACAGCCGATCTGGGCGCCGATCGCGGCCGCCTCGGCCATGCAGCGCAGCAGGTACGCGCGCACCTGGGGGTCGTCGAGGATCGCGTCGGTCAGCGCTCCCGTGAGCGCCGAGACCGGGTTCATCGTCATGTTGCCCCAGAGCTTGTACCAGACGTCCTTGCGGACATCGTCGCTCGCCTCGGCGCGAAAGCCCGCGCTCGCGAGCGCTCCGCAGACCGCCGCGACCCGCGGCGACTTGCCGCCCGCCGGCTCGCCGACGATCAGCCGCTCGCCGACGCCGTGGCGCACGCGTCCGGGTGCGGGCGACGACGCCGTCAGGTGAACGACGCACCCGAGCACGCGCGCGAGCGGCAGCGCGGCGAGCAGCTCGCCGCCGGGATCGACGCTCTCGAGCGGCGGCTCGTCGGGAAGCGCCGCCGGCAGGAACCACCAGGGAACGCCGTTCATCGCCGGCAGCACGACCGTCTCCGCGCCGATCAAGGGCGCGACCTGTGGCGCCACGGCCGCCAGCGCCGGCGCCTTGACGGCGACGACGACGAGTTCGCGCTCGCCGAGGCTCGCCGCGTCGTCGCTGACCGCGAGCGGAACCGAGACCGAGTTGCCGCCGCTGTCCAGCTGCAGGCCCTGGGCGCGCACGCGCTCAAGCGTCTCGCCGCGGGCGAGGGCGGCGACGTCGTGGCCAGCACGCGCGAGCCGCGCCGCGAGCAGCCCGCCGACGGCGCCGAGACCGACGACCGCGATCCTCATCGCCGCCGCCCCGGCGAGCGCCGACAAATCGACACCAATCGCGGGATCGCCCGCACGCCGCCTCGGCCGCGATCCGGCAAAATAGCACGATCGTTCGTTTTCATCGTCCAGCCCTCCACTTCGCCTGCACCGTGCCTTCGACCCCTCTGCTCGACGAACCCCCAGACCAGGCCGACGGCGCGCCGCCGGTCCGCCCGCTCCTGAAAGGCCGGCAGACGCGTGCGGCGATTCTCGACGCTGCGCTCGCGCTCGCGTCGCACATCGGCCTCGAGGGCCTGTCGATCGGCGCCCTGGCCGAAGTCACCGGGATGAGCAAGTCGGGCGTCTTCGCTCACTTCGGCTCGCGCGAGGAGCTGCAGATCTCGGTCATCCGCGAGTACCACCGCAAGTTCGAGGAGGAGGTGTTCCGACCGGCGCTCGCGCTGCCGCGCGGTCTGCCGCGCCTCAGAACGCTGTTCGACAACTGGGTGCGCCGCGTCTCGGTCGAGATCGACTCGGGCTGCATCTACATCAGCGGCGCCGTCGAGTTCGACGACCGGCCCGGCCCCGTCCGCGACGCGCTCGTGACGATGGTGCAGACGTGGCAGCAGGCGCTCGACCGCGCGATCCGCGCCGCCGTC
>DATJIM010000432.1:0-2036 GCA_035493195.1 Caldimonas sp. | reverse complement strand
GTTGGCGAGGAGGATCGTCGTCACGGGCAGCCGTTCCCGCGCCTGCGTCCAGAGCGACTGCAGCGAGTACATCGCCGAGCCGTCCGCCTGCAGGCTGATCACGCGCCGCGCCCTGTCGGCGCCGATGGCGGCGCCGGTCGCAACCGGCATGCCGTCGCCGATCGCACCGCCCGCCAGGTGCAGCCAATCGTGCGGCGGAGCAGCGTGCGTGAACCTGTAGAAGCCGCGACCGTACGACACGCTCTCGTCCGACACGATCGCGTTGTCCGGCATGAGCGCAGCGAGCGTTCGTGCCAGGCCTTCGGGGCTCGGCGCGCCAGTGGCCGCGTCGGGGCGCGGACCGGGGTCGGGGATCGCTGCTTGAGGCGCATCGAGCGCGCGCACCAGCGCGTCGAGCGCCGCCACCGGGTCCTGATCGGGCCGCGAGAGCACCTGCAGCTGTGCACCCGGCGGGTACTGAACGGATGGCATCCCGGGATACGCGAAGAACCCGACCGGCGCCTTGGCGTTGACGAGGACGATGTGGGTGAACCTCGCGAGCGTCTTGATCGCAGCTTCCATGCCGTACGGCACGCGCTCGAGCTGCAACCGACCGCGACCGCGCGCGACCTGCGGCGTCACGAAGTCGGCCATCAGCGCGGCGCCGCTCGCAGTCGCGAGCCGCCAGGCGAGGCGCTGGGCCTCGCCCGAGACGGCGTCGCCGGCGAGCAGAAGCAGCGCCTCGCGGCCGTGCTCGCGCAACGTGCGGGCCGCCGACTCGACCGCGTTGCCGTCGATCGCAGCAGGCGCGGGCGGATCGGCCGGGCTGCCGACGATGCCGCCTTCGTCCCATGACACGTCGGCCGGCAGGATCAGGGTCGCGATCTGGCCGGGGAACGTCCGCGCGGCACGAACCGCTTCGGCTGCGTCGCGACCGAGATCGGCGGCCTTCGCGCTGGTGCGCACCCATTGCGACACCGTCTGCGCGAGGCCGGTGGTGTCGGCCGTCAACGGCGCATCGAACGGGCGGTGGAACGTCGCCTGGTCGCCGACGACGTTGACGATGGCGCTGCGCGCTCGTCGCGCGTTGTGCAGGTTGGCGATGCCGTTCGCGAGCCCCGGGCCGCAGTGCAGCAGCGTGCACGCCGGCTTGCGCGCGATCCTGAAGTAGCCGTCGGCCATTCCGGTGACGACGTTCTCGTGCAGGCCGAGCACGCAGCGGATTCCGGCAACCTGGTCGAGCGCCGCGACGAAGTGCATCTCGCTCGTTCCGGGGTTGGCGAAGCAGACATCGACGCCCGCTGCGCGCAACGTCTCGACGAGGCTCTTCGCGCCGTTCATGCCGTGCTCAAGCGGTCGCCTGCGCGCGACGCAGTACCGCTTGCAGGAGGACGTCGCAACCCGCGGCGAGGTCTTCCGCGCGCGCGCTTTCGAGCTCGTTGTGGCTGATGCCGCCGGCACACGGCACGAAGATCATCGCCGTCGGCGCAACCCGCGAGACGTAGACCGCGTCATGGGCAGCGCCGCTGACGATGTCGAGGTGCGAGTGGCCGAGGCGCTCGGCGGCATCGCGCACGTGCGCGACGAGCTCTTCTGCGAACCGGCTCGGCGCGAACGCGACGACTTCGTCGAGGCTGATCTCGACGCGGCATTCGTCCTGCACGGCCGCGATGCAGCGCCGAAGGTCGTCGACCATCGCGTCGAGCGTCGACCAGCTCGCGCTGCGCAGGTCGACGCTCATGCGGACCTCGCCCGGAACGACGTTGCGCGAGTTCGGTTTGACGGCCATGAACCCGACCGTCCCCCGCGCGTAGTCGGGATAGCCACTGCCGATGCGATGCACCTCGCCGACGAGACGGCTCGCGGCGAGCAGCGCGTCGCGGCGCGTCTGCATCGGCGTCGGCCCGGCGTGCGCATCCTGGCCGAGAACGACGACGTCGAACCAGCGTTGGCCGAGCGCGCCGAGGACGACGCCGATCGTCTTGCGCTGCTCCTCGAGCACCGGACCTTGCTCGATGTGCGCCTCGAAGTACGCGTCGAGCCGATGCGGGGGCGCC
>DATJIM010000431.1:0-4082 GCA_035493195.1 Caldimonas sp. | reverse complement strand
ACGTCGGGGTCGTGCATGTTCATCAGCTGCAGCACTTCGCCCTCGGCGATGACGTTGGTCGCGTCGGCCAGGACGTCGAGGACACGCATGCGGTTCACCGAGACCATCATCTGGAAGGCACGCGAGTACACGAAGTCGCCGACGAGGACGCTTGCCGCGTTGCCGAACATCGCGTTCGCGGTGCGCCGTCCGCGCCGGAGCGCCGACTCGTCGACGACGTCGTCGTGCAGCAGTGTCGCCGTGTGGATGAACTCGACGGTCGCGGCGAGCTCGAATCGCTCGCGCCCGTTGAAACCGAGCGCGCCGGAGAAGAGCAACACGAGCAGCGGCCGGATGCGCTTGCCGCCGGCGCTGATGATGTAGTGCGCGATCTGATCGATCAGCGCGACCTTGGAGGCGAGCCGGCGCTGGATGACAGCGTCGACCTCCCGCATCTCCTCGGCCATCGGCACGACAGTTGCGGCATGGGAGACCGCTGGCGCGGTCCGCGGCTGGGGCACGAGCAGGCGCGTCAAGCAATCGATTATAGAAACCCGCTTCCGAAGGCACCGCGCACGGCGCAGTGCGGCGGGCCGTCTGCGCTGCCCGGGCGTAGCCGTTCGTCGGTCGTGGTCGGGCGTGGTACAGTTACAGGCTTTTCGTCCTCCTGCTCTTGCATGCGGGAGCGGCGCTCGCCGGGCCCAGCGCCCGGCCGCTGCGCGGCAGGCGCAGCCCAAGGAAGGAACCAGATGTACGCCGTCATCAAGACCGGTGGCAAGCAATACCGGGTCGCCGCCGGGGACACGATCAAGGTCGAGCGGCTCGCTGCCGAAGTCGGCCACGACGTCAAGCTCGACCAGATCGTCGCGATCGGTAACGGCGCCGACCTCGTCGTCGGTGCACCGCTCGTTGCCGGCGCCAGCGTCGTCGCGAGCGTCGTCGGCCACGGCCGCCACCCCAAGGTCCGCATCTTCAAGATGCACAAGCGCAAGCACTACCGCAAGAGCCAGGGCCACCGCCAGTCGTTCACCGAGATCAAGATCAGCGCGGTCCACCCCGCCTGAGCGAACCAGGAGTCAGAGATGGCACAGAAAAAGGGCGGCGGCTCGACGCGCAACGGCCGCGACTCGCAGCCGAAGATGCTCGGCGTCAAGGTGTTCGGCGGGCAGGCCGTGTCGGCCGGCTCGATCATCGTGCGCCAGCGCGGCACCAAGTTCCACGCCGGCAAGAACGTCGGCGTCGGTCGTGACCACACGCTGTTCGCGCTCGTCGACGGTCAGGTCAGCTACGCCGTCAGGGGCCCGCGCAACCGTCAGACGGTCGAGGTCGAGGGCAGCTGACGCGCTCCCGCCTCGCACCGAAGGCCCCGCGAGTCGGGGCTTTTCTTCGTCCACCGCCCAGCCGCCCACGTTGCGACGCTGCACTACCATGAATGCCCACTCGCGGAGGAAGTCATGAGCTGGAGCGGCATCATCCTCGTCCTCGTCGGCGCCTTGCTTCTGGCCAACAACTTCGACCTGTTGCCAGTCGGCTGGCTGCGCCAGTGGTGGCCGGTGCTGCTGATCGCGATCGGTCTCGTCTCGATCGTGCGGCCGCAGCTCGGCGGTCACAAGCCGCGTGCCGGCGACGATCGTTCGCGCGAGGTCGATCGAAGACCATGAAGTTCGTCGACGAGGCCACCATCGACGTCGTCGCCGGCAACGGCGGCAACGGCTGCATGAGCTTTCGGCGCGAGAAGTTCATTCCGTTCGGTGGGCCGAACGGCGGGGACGGCGGCCGAGGCGGCAGCGTCTGGGCGCTCGCCGACCGCAACCTCAACACCTTGATCGACTTTCGTTACGCGCGACGGCACGAAGCGAAGAACGGCGAGCACGGCCGCGGCTCCGATCAGTACGGCGCGGCCGCCGACGACATCGTCCTCAGGATGCCGGTCGGCACCATCATCAGCGACGCCGACACCGGCGAGCAGATCGCGGAGCTGCTCGAGCACGACCAGAAGGTGCTGCTCGCAAAGGGCGGCGATGGTGGCTTCGGCAATCTCCACTTCAAGAGCAGCACCAACCGCGCGCCGCGGCAGAAGACTCCCGGCTGGCCCGGCGAGCATCGGCGGCTGCAGCTCGAGCTGCGCGTTCTCGCTGACGTCGGATTGCTCGGCATGCCGAACGCCGGCAAGTCGACATTGATCGCGGCGATCTCCAACGCCAAGCCGAAGATCGCCGACTATCCCTTCACGACGCTGCATCCGCAGCTCGGCGTCGTTCGCGTCGCCGCCGAGCAGAGCTTCGTCGTCGCCGACATTCCGGGGCTGATCGAGGGCGCCGCGGAGGGCGCCGGCCTCGGTCACCAGTTCCTGCGCCATCTGCGGCGCACGCGATTGCTGCTGCACCTCGTCGACTTCGCGCCGTTCGACGGCGCCGATCCGGTCGAGCAGGTGCGCGCGATCGCGGCCGAGCTCGACAAGTACGACGCCGAGCTCGCCGCCAAGCCGCGCTGGCTCGTGCTCAACAAGATCGACATGGTGCCCGACGCCGAGCGCGCCGCGGCCGTGAAGTCGTTGGTGCGGCGGCTGCGCTGGGAGGGCCCGGTGTTCGCGATCTCCGCGCTGACGCGCGAAGGCTGCGACGCGCTCGTGCGCGCGGTCTACGTGCACGTCGCGGCAGCGGCGACGCCGGCCGCTGCCGATCGCGACCCGCGCTTCGATCCGGTCGACGCCGGCTGAGCGATGGCCGATCCGTTCAGCGGCGCGCGCCGCATCGTCGTCAAGGTCGGCTCGAGCCTCGTCACCAACGAAGGGCGCGGCATCGACGACGTCGCGGTCGGCGACTGGTGCCGCCAGATGGCCGAGCTCGTCCGCTCGGGCCGCGAGCTGGTGATGGTCTCGAGCGGCGCGATCGCCGAAGGGATGAAGCGGCTCGGCTGGCCGGCGCGGCCGCGCGGCGTCCACGAGCTGCAGGCCGCCGCCGCGGTCGGCCAGATGGGCCTCGCGCAGATCTACGAGTCGGCGCTGCGCTCGCACGGCATCGGCAGCGCGCAGGTGCTGCTCACCCACGCCGACCTCGCCGACCGCGAGCGCTACCTGAACGCGCGCTCGACGCTCGTCACGTTGCTCGGCCTCGGCGTCGTCCCGGTCATCAACGAGAACGACACCGTCGTCAACGACGAGATCAAGTTCGGCGACAACGACACGCTCGGCGCGCTCGTCACCAACCTGCTCGACGCCGACGCGCTCGTCATCCTCACCGACCAGCAGGGCTTGTTCTCGGCCGATCCGCGTCGCGATCCGGCGGCGCGGCTGATCGAGAGCGGCGAGGCCGGCGACCCCGCGTTCGAAACGATGGCCGGCGGCGCCGGCTCATCGCTCGGTCGCGGCGGCATGCTGACGAAGGTGCTCGCCGCGAAGCGCGCGGCCCGCTCGGGCGCCAGCACCGTCATCGCGTCGGGCCGCGAGCGCGACGTGCTGCTGCGTCTCGTCGCCGGCGAGCGCATCGGCACCGCGCTCGTCGCCAAGACGGCCAAGGTCGCGGCGCGCAAGCAGTGGATGAGCGACCAGCTGCAGCTGCGCGGTGCCGTCGTCGTCGACGAAGGCGCGGCGACGAAGCTGCGCCACGGCGGCAAGAGCCTGCTGCCGATCGGCGTCGTCAGCGTCGAGGGCGACTTCCACCGCGGCGACGTCATCGCCGTGCGGCGCGCGAGCGGCGAGGAGATCGGCCGGGGTCTCAGCAACTACGGCAGCGCCGAAGCGAGGCTGATCGCGCGCAAGCCCTCGTCCGAGATCGGCCGCCTGCTCGGCTTCGCCGGCGAGCCCGAGCTGATCCACCGCGACAATCTCGTGCTCGCCTGAGGCGAGCACGGTCGCGTCAGGCCGGCTCTTTCGGAACCGCGCCAACGACGATCTGCGCCGGCGCGACCGCCGCGGTCGGGTCGATCGAGTCCGGAAGCGGCTCGTTGCGTCGCGCGTGGCCGTTGCCGTCGTCGCGATGGTGCGGGCGCAGGCCCGAGCGCAGATAGCGGTTGTGCTGCGCGCCGCGCGGCAGGAAGCGCGCGAGCTCGGTGAGCGCCATCTGGTAGACGTCGCGCTTGAACTCGATCACGACGTCGAGCGG
>DATJIM010000430.1:0-7562 GCA_035493195.1 Caldimonas sp. | reverse complement strand
ACGGTCGTGCAGGCGCCGCAGCCGACGCACAGGTGGGGCTCGACGACGATCCCGCCGGGTGCCGTCCTGCCCTTGGTCGCGGCATCGCTGCGGATCGCCGCCGCCGAGCAGACGTCGATGCACGCGGTGCAGCCGATCTGGCCGTTCCTCGTGTGCGCGCAGAGCTTCTGCCGGTACTCGAAGAACTTCGCCTTCTCGAACTCGCCGACGAGCGCGCGCGCGCCGAGCACCGCGGCGACGAGCGCGGCGTCGTCGTCGGCGTGGAAGTAGCCCTGCGGCGGCTGGTGCAGCGCGATCTCCGGCACTGCCTGCAGGTCGACGACGAGATCGAACCGCTCGCTCTGCTCGGCCGCCGCGCGCTCGAAGTCGATCGCGCCGGCGACCCCGCACGCGCGCACGCAATCGCGGTGGCCCTTGCACTTCGCGAGGTCGATCTGGTAGCTGAAGTCGATCGCCTGCTCGGGGCAGACCTCGATGCATGCGTTGCAGCGCGTGCACAGGTCGGGATCGATCGGGTTGGTGTTCGTCCAGGCGACCTCGAAGGCGCCCAGCCAGCCTGCGACGCGGGTCGGCCGGCCGCTGTGGACGGGAAGCGCGCGCGCCTGCGGCAGCGTGCCGCCGGGGTCGGTGATGAGGAGGCTCACGTCGAGGCCCTCGCCGAGCAGCGCCGCGGCGCGACGCGCCCGCTCCGCGCTGCCGATGACGAGCACGCGACCGGCCGACGCGTACGAGACCGACGGCACCGGCTCGGGCTGCGGCAGCTGCGCGGCCGCGATCAGCGCCGCCATCTTCGGCAGCGCGGCGCCGCGGTCCTTCGACCAGCCGCCGGTCTCGCGGATGTTGACGAATCGGATCGGCCGCTCGCTCGGCGACGGCGCTCCTTCGGTCGCCGCGGCGAGCTCGACGAACAGGCGGCTTTCCTGCGTGCACGCGACGAGCAGGTCGCCGCTCGTCCGCGCGGCGCGCTGGAACGCGGGCGCTTCGCGGCGACAGAGGAGCGAGTGGACGGTCGCGGCGCCTTCGACGTCAGTCCCGAGCGCCTTCGCCAGCGCCGGACCGTCGATCGCCATCGTCCGGTTGCAGTCGCAGATCAGGGTCGTCTTCGGCACGGGAGAAAGCGTCGGTGGGTGGGGGCGGCTCGGCAATCGGGGAAGCGGCCGCGGCCCCTGCATTATCGGGAGTCGCCGCGGCCACCGCGGCGGCCGCTGGTTGAGCGTCTGCGGCGGCTTCGTCGCGGAAGAGGCCGAGCAGCTCCGATTGGCGCAGCTTCTTCAGCATCTCGAGCGGCAGCGGATCAGGGATGCTGTAGTCGTCGATGTAGACGTCAAGGCCGTCCATGACGTTGAAGCGCGGGTCGCTGAAGAGCTTCTTCATCGCCGCGTTGCGCACCGTGCCGTCGACTCCCGGCGCCATGAAGCGCGCGAAGTCCGAGTCGCGCGTCAGCGCTGCGACATCGGCGAGGGTCGGCGGCGGCGGCGCGTCGGCGTCCGGCGCCGGTTCGCCGCGATCGGACTCGGTCGGCGCGATCGACGTCTCCGCGCCCACCGGCCGAGGCGCTGCCGCAGGCGCGTGCGGCGCAACGTCGGGCGGTTCGTCCTGCGACGACGCGATCCCCGCCTTGCGCCGCGACCAGCGCGCGAGAAAGCCCTCGCCGTCGTCGTTCACTGCCGCTCTCCGGGCGAGACGAACGACTGCGGCCGGCGCCGCTTGCGCGGCTCGGGCTGGTACGTCGCGTCGGTGTATGCCTGCAGCCAGGCGGCGACGTCGATCGGCAGCGGCACGTTGTCGACCCGCTCCTGCGCGTCGAGCCAGCGACCCGCCTCTTCGTACGAGACGCTGACGGTTTCGGGCCAGGCGCGCGAAGGATCGTCGTCGTCGATCCGCCAGACGACGAACCACACCGGCGCACCCGAGGCGAGGTTCAGGTGGTAGCCCTGCGCCTGGTCGCGGAACAGCTCGACGACGAAGCCCGGGTGCAGCGCGCGCTGCACCTTGCCGTCGTCGCGCAGCACGCGCGGCGCGCTGCCGAACGCGTCTTCGTTGGGGACGACGTCGACGACGCGAAAGCGCCAGTCCTCGTACCGGTTCGGCGCACGCTCGCGCTCGATGACGACCGCGACGGCGATCGTCGGCCGCGCGGGCACCGCTGCGGATTCGGCGCCAGCCATCTCAGGTGTCCTTCGAGACGCTGATCGTCGGGAACTTCGAGGAGAAGTCCTTCGCGCGCTCGGCGATCTTGACCGCGACGCGGCGGGCGACGCGCCTGTAGGTCGCGGCGATCTCGCCGTCGGGGTCGCTGACGACGGTCGGCCTGCCGCTGTCGGCCTGGACACGGATCGAGAGGTTCAGCGGCAGTGCCCCGAGATAGTCGACCTTGTACTCCGCGGCCAGGCGCTTGCCGCCCTCTTCGCCGAAGATGTGCTCGACGCGGCCGCAGTTCTCGCACACGTGCACCGCCATGTTCTCGACGATGCCGAGGATCGGCACGCCGACCTTCTCGAACATGCGGATGCCCTTTCGCGCATCGAGCAGCGCGATGTCCTGCGGCGTCGTCACGATGACCGCGCCGGTGAGCGGGACGCGCTGCGAGAGCGTCAGCTGGATGTCGCCGGTGCCCGGCGGCAGGTCGACGACGAGGTAGTCGAGCGCCGCCCAGTTGGTCTGCCGCAGCAGCTGCTCGAGCGCCTGCGTCACCATCGGCCCGCGCCAGATCATCGGGTTGTCCTGCTCGACGAGGAAGCCGATCGACATCACCTGGACGCCGTAGTTCTCGAGCGGCTCCATCGTCTTGCCGTCGTGCGACTCGGGGCGGCCCTCGATGCCCATCATCATCGGCTGGCTCGGGCCGTAGATGTCGGCGTCGAGGATGCCGACGCTGGCGCCCTCGGCGGCGAGCGCCAGCGCCAGGTTGACCGCGGTCGTGCTCTTGCCGACGCCGCCCTTGCCCGACGCCACCGCGACGATGTTCTTGATGTTGGGCAGCAGCTGGACGCCGCGCTGCACCGCGTGCGCGACGATCTTCGACGTCGCGTTGACGCTGACGTTGGCGACGCCGGCGACGCCGCGCGCCGCGCCGATCAGCGCCCTTCGGATCGCTTCGACCTGCGAGCGCGCCGGATAGCCGAGTTCGACGTCGAAGGCGACGTCGCCGCCTTCGATGCGCAGGTTCTTGAGCTGCTTCGCGCTGACGTAGTCGCGCCCGGTCTCGGGATCGACGACTGCCTGCAAGGCCTGGAGCAGCGCCGCTTCTTGGATGGCCATTCGAGTACGAGGTCGCGCCTGGGCGCGGGAGGATGGTTATACAGCGGCGTGCGCCGCCCTCCGTCCGCCGGCCGACGCAAGCCGCCTGTGCGCCGACGCGCGGCGGTCAATGCGTGGCACTCGCCGTGCCGCCGCGCTCGTCGAGGAGTGCCGTCAGCTCCTCGAAGACGACCGGCTTGACGAGGTGGGCGTCGAAGCCGGCATCCTTCGAGCGCTGCCGGTCCTCGTCCTGGCCCCAGCCGGTGATCGCGATGATCGGGATCTCGCGTGCCCACGCCTCGACGCGCAGCCGTTTGCAGACCTCGTAGCCGTTGAGTCCCGGCAGGCCGAGGTCGAGCAGGACCGCGTCCGGGCGCAGCGCGTCGGCGCGCGTCAGCGCTTCCGGGCCGTCGTGCGCGACGTGCGTCTCGTGGCCGGCGAGCGCGAGCAGCAGCGCCAGGCTTTCCGCGCTGTCGCCGTTGTCGTCGACGACGAGCATCCGCTTCTTCTGCGCCCGCGCGGCGTCGCCAACGTCGGGCGTTGCGGCGGCTGCGACCGTCTGTACGGCAGCGAGCGGCAAGGTGACGACGAATTCGCTGCCGTGGCCGAGCCCCGCGCTCCTCGCGACGACACTGCCGCCGTGCATCTCGACGAGGCGGCGGACCAGCGTCAGGCCGATGCCGAGGCCGCCTTGCGCGCGCTCGAACGATTCGTCGACCTGCGAGAACATCTCGAAGACGCGCTCGAGGTCGCCGGCGGCGATGCCGATGCCGTCATCGCGAACGCTGACGACCGCGTTGCCGTCGTGCACCTTCGCCTCGACCGTCACGCGGCCGCCGTCGGGGGTGAACTTGCAGGCGTTCCCGATCAGATTCGAGAACACCTGCGACAGCCGCGCACGGTCGGCGTTCAGCCTGACCGCGATCTCCGGAACGTGGACCTCGACGGCGTGGCCGGCGCGCTCTGCGGCCGGCCGGGACGCCTCGACGGCGTGCGCGATGACGGCGGCGAGGTCGGTCGGCTCGAGGCGCAACGTCAGCTTGTCGAGGCTGATCCGGCTGACGTCGAGGAGGTCGTCGATCAGCCGCACGAGATGGCCGAGCTGGCGCTCCATCACCGCGCTCGCACGCTCGAACAGCTCGGCGTCGTCGCGGCTGCGCTGCACGATCGCGAGCGAGTTGCGCAGCGGCGCGAGCGGGTTGCGCAGCTCGTGCGCGAGCGTCGCCAGGAACTCGTCCTTGCGGCGGTCGGCGAGCTGGAGCGCCTCGACTGCGTGCTTGTGCTCGGTCACGTCGCCGACGACGCCGAGCATCCGCTCGTGGCCGTCGGCCGTGCGCAGGACGCGACCGCGCGACGACAGCCAGCGCACTTCGCCGTCGGCGCGAATGATGCGGTACTCGTTGGCGAAGACGCCGGTCTCCCAGGCGCGCTCGATGGCGCGGTCGCGTCGGTCGCTGTCGTCGGGATGAACGTACTGGCGAAACAGGTCGACGCCGATCGGCTCGTCGCCGCCGACGCCGAACAGCTTTCTCGTCTGCGCGCTCCAACTCATCGTCCCGGTCGCGCGGTCCCACTCCCAGTCGCCGTAGCTGGCGGCTTCCATCGCCAGCCGCCGGCGCGCGTCCTTCTCGGCGAGCTCGCGGTCGAGGCGGTGGCGTTCGGTCACGTCGATCGCGTTCGTCACCAGCATGCGCCTGCCGGCGGCGTCGCGGCCGATCGGCGCGGTGATGAAGTGCCAGACGCGGGTCGTGCCCGCTTTCGTGCGGATCTCGCGCTCGCCGTTGTCGACCGCGGCCTCGAGGTCGAACAGCGACGCGATCAACGCCGCCATCTCCGGCCCGCGGTCGCCGTAGGCGAGGCGCGTCCACTCGGGGATCGTCGCCAGCTCGGCCGCGGTCCAGCCGCTGATTCCGGTCCACGCGGCGTTGATCAGGAGGACCTCGCCGTCCTCGGCGTAGACCATGGTCGGGATCGCCATGTCGGTGACGACGCGCGACAGCCGCTCCTGTGCCTCGCCGAGCGCGCGCTCGCTCGCCTTCCTCGCGCTGATGTCGCGAAAGACGAGGACGCAGCCGCGCATGTCGCCGTCGCGGTCGCGGATCGGCGCCGCGCTGTCGTCGATCGGCACCTCGCTGCCGTCCTTGCGGACGAGGATCGTGTGGTTGGCGAGCCCGACGACGGTCCCGTCGCGCAGCGCCCGCTCGACCGGGCTGGCGACGCGGACGCGCGTCTCCTCGTTGACGATGTCGAAGACGACGTCGAGCGGCTTGCCCTCGGCGTCGGCGGCGCTCCAGCCGGTGAGCTCCTCGGCGACCGGATTCAGGTTGACGACGCGGCCGTGGGCGTCGGTCGTGATGACGGCGTCGCCGATGCTCGCGAGCGTCGTCCGCAGACGTTCGCGCTGCTCGACGATCGTGCGCTCGTTGCGGTCGCGGCTGCGCAGGTGGTTGGCGAGCAGGAGCGAGAAGCCGACGAGCGCGGCGATCGCGGCGATGCCGGAGATCGCCTCGCCTGCGATCGCGGCGCGGTAGGTCTGCATCGCTGCCGCTTCGCGCTCGGCGAGCTTGCGGGTCTCGTGCGCTGCCATGTCGGCCGCGGTCTTACGCAACGCCCGCATCTCGCCTTCGCCGGCGCCGAGCAGGATCACGTCGCGCGTCGCGTCGAAGCCGTTGCGGTCGCGCAGCGCGATCGTGATGTCGAGCTCGCCGAGCTTGGCGCCGACCTGCTGGCGCACGTCGGCCATCAGGCGACGCTGCACCGGGTCGGGCTCGGTCAGCTGCTCGAGCGCATCCATCTGGCGATGGATCGACGCGACGGCGGCGCGGTACGGCGCCAGGTACTCGTCGCGGCCGGTGATGACGTAGCCGCGCTGCCCGGTCTCGGCGTCGACGGCGAGCGAGAGCACGTTGTCGAGCGCGAGCAGCAGCTCGCTGCTGCCGACGACCGCCGCCGACTCGTCGCGCAGCTGCCGCGTGTGATGGACCGAAAGAACGAAATTGGCGACGAGCAGCGCCGAACCGATGGCGACTGCGGCCAGCACGGCAGCGCCCACTCTCCTGACCATCGTCTTCCGTCTCCCCGCGGGCGCTGTCCGGCGCACCGCGGGGACGATTCTCGCAGACCGTCCCTAAAATCGTCCGTTTGCCACCTCACCGCGCGATGCCCCGCAAGCTCTTCGTCACGACCGCGCTGCCGTACGCCAACGCGCAGTTCCACCTCGGCCACCTGATGGAGTACATCCAGGCCGACATCTGGGTGCGCTTCCAGCGCATGCGCGGCAACGAGGTCCACTTCGTCTGTGCCGACGACGCCCATGGCGCGCCGATCATGATCGCCGCCGACAAGGCGGGCAAGACGCCCAAGCAGTTCATCGCCGAGATCGCCGCGACGCGAAAGCCGACGCTCGACGGCTTTCGCATCTCCTTCGACAACTGGCATTCGACCGACGGGCCCGAGAACCACGAGCTCGCGCGCGACATCTACCTGCAGCTGCGGAAGGAGGGCCTGATCGCCGTCAAGACGGTCGAGCAGTTCTTCGACCCGGTGAAGTCGATGTTCCTGCCCGACCGCTACATCAAGGGCGAGTGCCCCGTGTGCGGCGCGAAGGACCAGTACGGCGACAGCTGCGAGAACTGCGGCTCGGTCTACGCCGCGACGGCGCTGAAGAACCCGACCTCGACGCTGACCGGCGCGGCGCCGGTCCTTCGCTCGAGCGAACACTACTTCTTCCAGCTCTCCTCGCAGCGCTGCCTCGAATTCCTGAAGAAGTGGACACGCGAGCCGGGGCGCTTGCAGCCCGAGGTCCTCAACAAGATCAGCGAGTGGTTCAGGGTCGACGAGCACGGCCACGGCGGCCTCGCCGACTGGGACATCAGTCGCGACGCGCCGTACTTCGGGATCGAGATCCCCGATGCGCCGGGCAAGTACTTCTACGTCTGGCTCGACGCGCCGGTCGGCTACCTCGCGTCGCTGAAGAACTACTTCGACAAGGGCGCAGCGAAGGCGAACGGCGAGCCGCGCACGTTCGACGAGTTCATGGCCGACCCCGCGGTCGAGCAGATTCACTTCATCGGCAAGGACATCGCCTACTTCCACACGCTGTTCTGGCCGGCGATGCTGAAGTTCAGCCACCGCAAGGTGCCGGACCGCGTCTACGTGCACGGCTGGATCACCGTCAGCGGCGAGAAGATGAGCAAGAGCCGCGGCACCGGCATCGCGCCGACGCGCTACCTCGACGTCGGCATGAACGCCGAGTGGCTGCGCTACTACATCGCCGCCAAGCTCAACGCGCATGTCGAGGACATCGAGTTCAACCCCGACGA
>DATJIM010000429.1:0-14644 GCA_035493195.1 Caldimonas sp. | reverse complement strand
CGGCGCCGCGGCGCGGACGCGCCCCGCCACCGCCTCGAACGGCTCGGCCCAGCGCGGGTCGCGCGCGCCGTGCGCGAACAGGACGAGCGCCTGCGCCATCGGCTCGATCCTCAGCGGAAACGCACCAGCCAGCTGAACGCGGCGAGCGAGAGCGCGAGATAGAAGGCGCCCGGCGTCGCCGCGACGAGCCACGGCGTCCAGTTGCCGAGCAGGCCGAGGTGGCGAAAGACGTTGTTGAGGAGAACGAAGCTGACGCCGAGCATGATCCCCGCGAACACCTTCATGCTGACGCCGCCCGCGCGCGCGTGCAGGTACGCGAACGGCAGCGCGAGGCCGACCATGACGAGCGACACGAACGGATAGAGGGCGCGGTTCCAGAACTGGATCTTCTGCAGCTGCACGGCCTGGTCGTTCTCGGCCAGGTGGCCGATGTAGCGCCAGAGCTCGATCGTCGACATCGTCGTCACCGGCAGCACCGCGGCGGCGACGACCTTCGGCGACAGCGAGCTCTTCCACTCGCTGGTGGCGAGCTTTTCCTCGCGGGCCGACGACTCGACTCCCGCTTCGTGCCAGCGCGTCACCGAGACGTCGCGCAGCGACCACGTGCCATTGCGTCCCACGTCGGCTTCTGCGGCGACGGTCCGGGTGACGAGGCGACCGTCGGAATCGAACTCGAAGATGCGGACGTTCCTCAGCAGCGTGCCGCCCTCGGCGCTGCCGACGTTGATCGAGTAGCTGCGGTCGCCGTCGGGCGAGCGCTCCTTGATCCACGCGCCCGAGCGGCCGAGCTTGAGGCTGCCGCTGAACGACGCGCGCAGCTGGCTGGCGACGCGCTCGCTGAACGGCGCGACGTAGTCGCCGACGACGAAGGTGACCGCGCCGAAGAAGAGCGCAAGGCTCGTCAGCATCCAGAGCGCGCGGGCAGGACCGAGGCCACCGGTGCGCAGGATCGTGTACTGCGACGTCTGCGCGAGGCGGGCAAGGCCGTAGATCGTCCCGATCAGGACCGCGATCGGCATCAGCTCGTACAGGTGTCCCGGCGCGAGCAGCAGGCAAAACGCTGCGGCGTGCGCCGCCGTGTATCCGCCTTTGCCGACGTCCCGCAGCTCGTCGACGAAGTCGATGAAGAAGAAGAGCGCCAGGAACGCGATCGCGACGAAGAGGACGGCGGTCGCGATGTCGGCCCAGAAGAGCTTGCGGACGGTCCTCATGCGGTCGCCGCCGCCACCCGGCGGCGCCGGCGACGGCGAAAGGCCGGAGCGCGCCGCATCGCGTTCTCGCGCCACCAGAGGAGGGCGAGCCCGAACACGAATGCGCCACCGTGGCCGAGGACGAGCACCGTGCCGAGACCGACCTTGCCGGCGGTGACCCACGCCTGCGAGAGATTGATGAAGTTGTAGTACGCGAAGAAGCCGAGCAGCGCGAACAGCAGGTTCCAGTTGCTCGCGTGGCGCGGGTTCGACGCCGACATGCCGATGCCGAGCACCATCATGTTGGCGGCGGCGAGGACGAGGCCGAGCCGCCACGCGAGCTCGCCCTGGTTCGGCGCGGTCGGCCGCCGCATCAGCTCGGCCGTCGGCAGCGCGCGCGGCGCGAGCATCCCGGTGGCGCTGCGGACGCGCTCGCCCGCCTCGGCGCGGTACGTCTCGAAGCGCGAGAGCGTCTTCTCCCCGGTCTTCGTGTCCTCCTCGTTGCGCTGGCCCTTGGCAAGGACGAGGCTGCGGCCTTCGCCGTCGTTCTCGATCGATCCCGACTTCGCCGACGTCACCGACTCGACGCCGCCGTGCGAGGCGACGATGAAGACGTTGCGGCCGATCGCCGCGCTGCTTGCGCTGCCCTCGAAGAAGAACGTACGCTCGCCGTCGGCAGACGTCTGGAACTGCCCCGGCGCGATGCGCGAGAGGTCCGAGCGCCGCTCGAACTGATCCTTCAGGACCGCGCTCTGCTCGTTCTGCCACGGCCAGACGAAGAGCGACAGCACCGCGATCAGCACCAGCACCGGCCAGCTCGTTCGCAGCACCGGCGCGACGAAGCGGCTGAGCGGGACGCCGCTCGCGAACCAGATCGTCATCTCGCTCGCGCGGTACATGCGCGAGAGCGTCGCGACGACCGCGATGAAGAGCGACAGCGCGAGCATCGTCGAGAGATGGCCGAGGCCGATGTAGGCGAGCAGGAGCATGACGTCCTGCGGGGCGATCCGCCCGCCCGCGGCCTGGCCGAGGTTGCGGATGAACATGATCGTCAGCACGATCGTCAAGATGATCACGAGCGTCGCGCCGAAGTTGCGCGCGAGCTCTCGACGCAATGTCGAATCGAATAACATCGTCGGCTCTACTGAGAGACCGCGGGAATTATGGACTTCAGACATCAGACCGCCGCGCCGGCAGGGCTTGCCGACGTCGACGTCGACGCGCTCGTGCTCGTCATCGGCGAGCGTCCCGATCGGGCGCTCGCGAAACCGCTCGCCGGCCTCGTCGAGAAGGCGGTCAGCGAAGGCGATCTGGTCCTGAAGAAGGGCAAGGCGCTCTACCTCTACCAACCCGCCGGCGTCGCGGCGCGTCGCGTCGTCGTCGTCGTCGCCGGCGACGATTCGGCGAGATCGTTCAAGGCCGCCGTCGTCGCGGGGCTCGGGGCGCTGAAGTCGAGCGGCGCGAAGACGCTCGGCATCGCCCTTCCGGCCGGCGCGACCGCGGTGCACGCCGAGGCTGCCGTCGTCGCAGTCGCCGACGCCACCTACCAGTACACGCACACCAAGCCGAGCGCGACGCCGATCTGGATGCCGAGCGCGATCACGCTCTATTCCCCGAAGGGCGACCAGAAGGCGGTGCAACAGGGCCTGCGGCAGGGCGAGGCGGTCGCCGCCGGGATGACGCTGGCACGCGAGTTCGGCAACCGTCCCGGCAACATCTGCACGCCGACCTGGCTCGGCCAACAGGCGAAGAAGCTCGGCAAGCAGTTCGATCTCGCGGTGGACGTCCTCGACCGCAAGGAGATCGAGAAGCTCGGGATGGGCTCGTTCCTTGCAGTCGCCCAGGGCTCGGAGGAGCCGCCGCGCTTCATCGTCGCGCGCTACGACGGCGCCGCGAAGACGCAGGCTCCGGTCGTCCTCGTCGGCAAAGGGATCACGTTCGACACCGGCGGCATCTCGCTCAAGCCCGGCGCCGAGATGGACGAGATGAAGTTCGACATGTGCGGCGCCGCGAGCGTCCTCGGCACGCTCGCCGCGGTCGCATCGCTGAAGGCGCGCGTCAACGTCGTCGTCCTCGTGCCGACCTGCGACAACATGCCGAGCGGCCGTGCCGTGAAGCCGGGCGACGTCGTCACCAGCATGTCCGGGCAGACGGTCGAGATCCTCAACACCGACGCCGAGGGGCGACTCATCCTCTGCGACGCGCTGACCTACGCCGAGCGCTTCAAGCCCGCGGTCGTCGTCGACGTCGCGACGCTGACCGGCGCCTGCGTGGTCGCGCTCGGCCACCACCACTCGGGCCTCTTCTCGGCCGACGACGCCGTCGCGGCGCGGATGCTCGCGGCGAGCCAGTCCGCCCTCGACCCGTGCTGGCGGATGCCACTCGACGACGAGTACGACGAGGCGCTGAAGAGCAACTTCGCCGACATGGCCAACGTCGGCGGCCGCCCCGGCGGCGCGATCACGGCGGCGATGTTCCTGCGGCGTTACACCGGCAAGTACCCGTGGGCGCACCTCGACATCGCCGGCACGGCGTGGAAGTCGGGAGCGCACAAGGGCGCGACCGGCCGGCCGGTGGGATTGCTCACACATTTCGTCCTCGGCCACGCGAAGTGATGTGACGCTCGGGCGGATGACCGAGATCAGCTTCTATTTCAACGTCGCGAGCCGGACGGCGTACGCGTGCCGGCTGTTGCGCCGTGCGCATCGCCAGGGCATGGCGGTCGCCGTCGCCGGGCCCGCCGACGCGCTCGACGAGATCGATCGCGAGCTCTGGAGCTTCGCTCCCGCCGAGTTCTTGCCGCACAGCCGAATCGAGCGCGCCGGCGGGGTCCCGAAGACGCTGCACGCGACGACGATCTGGCTCGGCGAGAACCCGATCGACGCGCCGCTGCACGGCGCGCTGCTCAACCTCGGCCCGTTGCCGCCGCCCGCGTTCGAGACGTTCGAGCGGCTGTTCGAGGTCGTTTCGCTCGACGACGCCGACCGCGAGGCGGCGCGCGGAAGGTGGAAGACCTACGCGCGCCGCGGCTATCCGATCAAGCGCCACGAGGTCGCCGCATGAGCACGCGACCGCCGCCGGGATCGATCCCGACGCTGACCGAGGTCGTCAACCTTCCGCCGGTCGCGCCGGCGACGGCGCCCGCACCGTTGGCGCCCGCCACGGCACCGCCATCGAGTCCAGCGCTGCGCGCGCAGCCTCCCGCAGCGGCGCCATCGAGCCCGCGCCCGCCGGCGCCGGTGCCGACACCGGCTCCGGTGATCGCCCGCGTGGCGAGCCCGGTGGCCGCGCCGCCTTCTCCTGCTGCGCCGCCGACACCCGCGGCGGCAGCGACGCCGTCGGCAGCGGCGACGGCAGCGGCACGCGAGCCTGCTCCTGCGCGTCCGCAGCCCGCCGCTTCGCCGCCGGCGGCACCGAGCGTCCCGAAGCCCGCGCCTTCGAGCGCTGCGGCGACGGCGTCACCCGCAGCGAACACCGCGACGAATTCGCCGCCAGCGGCGCGCAACGAACCACCAGTCGCACCGGCGCCTTCGCTCGCTTCGGCGCCGCCGCCTGCGTCGGCGACAAACGCACCGGCAGCTCCGCCGGCGCCTGCCGTCGCAGCACCGAGCGAGGCATCTTCGCCCGTGGGCGCTCCGCCTGTCCCCGCGCCCGCGGTTGCGCGACCGTCCGCGACCTCGTCGATGCCAGCCGCAGCGACGGCACCGACCACGACGGCGGCGACGGCGTCAGCGCCACCGGCCGCGCCGATTCCTGTCGCCGCTCGCCCGGCGACGGCGTCGCCTCCTGCTGGTCCGTCGGTGCCCGCCGTGGCACCGACTCTGGCGGTTGCCGCCGCGCCGGCGGTGGCTCCGGAACCTGCGAAGGCGTCCGCGGCGGCGGCCGTGCCCGCATCGACGGCAGCGCCCGCAGCCGACGCATCGCCGACCGCAGTCGCGGCGGCCGATCTGGTGACCGCGTCGCTGCCGGCACACGCACCGACGGCACGTTCGGTGAGCCCGACTGCATCGACACCGCCGCCTCTGCCGGCGCCGACGCCCGTCGTTGCCGCCCAACCAGCAACTCCGCCACTCACGATGCCCGTCGCCATGGCAGCACCCGTCAGCCCTCCCGCATCCGAGACTGCCTCGGCGCCGGTCGCAGCAACGCAGAGCGCGCCAGTGCGCGCGGGCACGCCGCCGCCGGCCACGCCGCCTGCATCGCCCGTCGCGGGAGATGCCACGGCGGCCCCGAGCGCACCCGCGTCGGTGCCGCCGCCTTCGCGTCCGCAAGCGTCGCCGCTGCCGCGCGTTCGCTGGTCGGCAAGCGGCACCGCGGCGCCCACGCCGCCCGCGATGGCCCCGGCAGCACCGGCACACGTTCCCGCACGCGAGACGCCTGCCACTGTCGTCGAGCCCGCTGCCAGCGGCGGCCAAGGCGCGCCGCGCCCGTCCTCGGGTAAGCCGACACCGAACGAAGTTCAGCTGACGCAGCGCGTTCTCGCCGACCTGCAGCGACAGGTCGAGCTGATGCTCGAGGTCCGGCTGCGCGAAGCGCTCGCGCCGCTGCTTGCGCGCGCGACCGACACGCTCGTGCGCGATGCGCGAAAGGAGCTCACCGCCGCGATGCGCGACATCGTCGCCAAGGCGATCGCCAAGGAGCTCGGCCGCGGCGACGAGCGCTGATCGCGGCGCTGCCGCGCTCGGTTGACGATGGAATTCCCGATGCGGGAAGACCCGGCAATTGCGTTATCGTCGCGTGCTTCGGGCGTCCAGCGCCCGTCCGATCGATTCCACACCGGAGGTATCTGCATGCAAGTCCCATTCAAACTGGTCGCCGTTGCGGCTGCGGCGATCTTCGTCGGCAGCGTCTCGGCGCAAGAGATGGTCGTCAAGATCGGCCACGTCGCGCCGACCAGCGGTCCTCAGGCCCATCTGGGCAAGGACAACGAGAACGGTGCCCGCATGGCGATCGACGACCTCAACGCGAAGGGCGTCACGATCGGTGGCAAGAAGGCGAAGTTCGAGCTCCTCGCCGAAGACGACGCCGCCGACCCGAAGCAGGGTGCCGCGGTCGCCAACAAGCTCGTCGACTCCAAGGTCAACGGCGTCATCGGCCACCTCAACTCGGGCACCTCGATTCCGGCCTCGAAGATCTATAGCGACGCCGGCATTCCGCAGATCTCGCCGTCGGCGACCAACCCGAAGTACACGCGGCAAGGATTCAAGACGACGTTTCGCGTCGTCGCCGATGACGTCCAACTCGGCGGCACGCTCGGAAAGTACGCCGAGAAGGAACTCAAGGGCAAGTCGGTGGCCGTCGTTGACGACCGCTCGGCCTATGGCCAAGGTGTCGCTGAGGAGTTTGCCAAAGGCCTAAAAGGGGCCGGTGGCAAGGTTGCGGATACGCAGTACACGAACGACAAGGCCACCGACTTCACTGCCATCCTGACCGCGATCAAGGCGAAAAACCCCGACGTGGTCTTCTATGGCGGTATGGACGCGCAGGCCGGCCCGATGATTCGGCAAATGCAGCAACTCGGCATAAAGGCTAAGTTGGTCGGCGGCGACGGCATCTGCTCGGCCGAACTGGCGAAGCTCGCCGGCAGCTCCATGGCCGACGGTCAGGTCATCTGCGCGGAGGCCGGTGGCGTCGACGCCACCGGCAAGCCTGCGATGGACAAGTTCTATGCCGACTACAAGAAGAAGTTCGGCATCGACGTTCAGCTCTACGCTCCGTACGTCTATGACGCCGTGATGGTCATGGCGACCGCGATGCAGAAGTGCAACTCTTCCGACCCGAAGGTCTATCTGCCGTGCTTGCAGAAGACCGACTACAACGGCGTGACCGGCCATATCGCTTTCGACAACAAAGGGGACATCAAGAACGGCGCGCTTACGCTCTACACGTACAAGGACGGCAAGAAGTCGGCCATCGCCGTCGTGCATTGAGCGCGTCCACTCTTATTGAAGGGCGCCTTCGGGCGCCCTTTTTTCCGCCGGAAACTGCTGGAACGCGCGACAAAGGCTTCGCGACTACGTTTCGCCCGGTGGCCGGGGTCGCGGGCCACATCGCCTTCGACAGCAAGGGCGACATCAAGAACGGCGCGCTGACGCGCAACACGTACAAGGGTGACAAGCGCGAGCAGATGGCTGTTGTTCGCTGAAGGCGAGCCCTGCTCGCTCAAAAACAAAACGGCGCCCTCGGGCGCCGTTTTCACTTCAGCGAAGCGGCTGGTTCTCGAACGCTACTTTTTCGCCTTGTAGTCGGCCTTCGCCTTGTCGTGCGCCGCCTCGGCATCGGCCATCGTCTTGTCGTGCGCCGCCTTGGCGTCCTTCTTGCACTGGCTCTTGGCGTCGCCGCTCATCGTGCCGCATTGGGCCTCGGCCGACTTCTCGTCGGCCTTCGCCTGCTTCTTCGCGGCGGCGTAGGTGTCGTCCGCCTGTTTCATCTGCGCCTTGGCGGCGTCGTCGGCCGCGACCGCCGGGAACGCGGAAGTCATCGCGGCGAGGACGCCGGCGAGCAGGATCGCGTGCTTGTTCATGATCTCATCTCCATTGTTGACGAAACCCCGGGAGGTCCGGAGTTCTCGCTGACTGAGCCATCTGGCGTCGCAAACTATAGGAGCGCACCCGCGCATTTCGCGGCATTCGACGCGAAACGCGCGCTTGTCCGACGCGCTGCTTCGCGGCGTCCGACAGTGCGGCTTCCGTCGCGCTACCATGACGCGTCGTCGGGTTGCGGAGCGCGTGTGGCACGTCCCCTGTTTCTCGCGAGCTGTGTAGGCGCTGCGCTGATCGCGCTCTACTCGTGCTCGATGCAGGCGTCGGTCACGACCGATGGCAACGGGCGCATCGTCGAGCTCTCGTCGCTGCGGATCGGTTCGAAGCTCTCGAACTGGGCGCTCGAGATGCTCGTCGTCGGCGGTCAGATCGCCGTCGAGCTGCGCCGCATCCGGTCCGGCGGCACGATGACGCGAACGGGCGAGGACTGCCCGGCGACGGACGTCTCGAACGGCGTCATCGCGTCGGCCTGAGACAGAACACGAGCAACGCGGATCGCGCGGGAGCCGCGCGCGACGCCGACGCACTCGACGATCGTCCGCATCGCAATTCGCCGCGGCGACGGGCTGCGCGTCGCCAAGCGTGATGAAATGCGCGCCCGTCGGCGGCCGGCAGCCGACCAATGGCGCAACACCCCCTGACCAAGGGATCGAGCGGCGCGAGAACAAGTCGATACATCTATCGCGACCGAGAGAAGGAGAGAACGACTTCACACACGACGGCGTTCGCTGCTCCGCTCGGATCGGTCGCGGGAGTCTCGCCATGAACGCCATCGCCATGCTTCGAAACGCGCGCCGTGCTGCGATCGCAGCGGGTTTCGCGGCTGCCGCGCTCCCGCACGCGACCGCCGCGACGGCGACTGCGACCTTTCAGGTCACCGCCAACGTCCAGACGCAATGCACCGTGAGCGCGGTCGACCTCGGCTTCGGCGCCGTCGACCCCCTCGGCGGCAACGTCGACCAGACGACGACGGTCACCGTTCGCTGCACCAAGAACACACCGTACACCGTCGGCCTCAGCGCCGGCACGACGACCGGCGCGACGCTCGCGCAACGGTTGATGGCCAACGGCGTCGACACGATGAACTACAACCTCTACACCGATGCCGCGCGCACGACGGTGTGGGGCAACTCGGCGGCGGCACCGACGTGGGTGTCGGGAAGCGGCGCCGGTCTCGGTTCGCCGCAGGCGCTCACCGTCTACGGCCGCGTGCCGAGCGGCCAGACGAATCTCGCCGTCGGCAACTACAGCGAGCCGACGATCACCGTCACCGTCACGTACTGAGCGGCACGTCGAAGATCGACTCGGCGAGACGCGCAGCGCCGCGACGCCGGCGTCGATCACGCGGACATCGTCCGCCTCGCTCGTCGCTTCGGGCTCGGCGTCGTCGGCAACGGATCGCGCAAGCTCTCGCGCGGTGAGCGCGCTCGCGTTCATCTCGTCCGCTCGGCGGTGCACTCGCCATGATCCGGCGCCCGCTGCCATGCGCGCGACCGATCCATGGGCATCGCGAATTGCGATTTCCCATCGAGCGCGGTGCGGCCAAGAATCTGCGATTCCATCGACTCGGAGCGGGGAACATGCCGTTTCTCAGGGATGCGTGGTACGGGGCCGCGTGGTCGAGCGAGCTCATCGAAGCGACGCCGATCGCTCGGACCTTGCTCGGCGAGCCGGTTGCCCTGTTCCGCACCGAAAGCGGCAGCGCTGCCGCGTTGCTCGACCGCTGCCCGCACCGTTTCGCGCCGCTCAGCCGCGGCAAGGTCAAGGGCGAATCGATCGAGTGCGGCTACCACGGTCTCTGCTTCTCGACCGCCGGAGCCTGCATCCGCAACCCGCACGGCAACGGCCACATTCCGTCGCTCGCCGTCGTGCGCGCGTTCCCCGTCTGCGAGCGCCACCGCATCGTCTGGATCTGGATGGGCGAGCCGGCCGAAGCCGATCCGGCGGGCATCCCTGACTTCGCGCCGTTCGACGCCGACGGCGAGTTCGTCTCGGTGTTCGGGTACCTGCATGTGCACGCCAACTACCAGCTGATCAGCGACAACCTGCTCGACCTGACGCACGGCCAGTACCTTCACCCGCTCTTCAGCAACCCGGCGGGGCCGCCGGTGATGGAGGACTCGCCGCTCGAGGAACGACGCGTGTGGGCGCGCTTCAACCGCAAATCGCAATACCCGAACAAGTATTTCCAGATGCTCGGCTTTCCGGCCGACCAGCTCGGCGACCACCGCAACCACATGCGCTGGGAGCCGCCGGGGACGATGCTGCTCGACGTCGGCATGACGCGGGTCGGCAAGGTGCCGAAGGAAGGCCTCTCGATTCCGACCGCGCATCTGCTGACGCCGGAGACGGAGACGACGACGCACTACCTGTGGGGAATGGCGCGCGACTTCCGCAAGGACGACCAGCGCCTGAGCGACGACCTGCTGCGTACCGGGATCGACGTCTTCAACAACGAGGACAAGCCGATGATCGAGGCGCAGCAGCGCGCGATGGGAGCGGAGACCGACCTGTTCAAGCTGCGCCCGGCGCTGCTGCAGACCGACGGTCCCGCGATCCGCGCTCGTCGGATGATGTCGGCGCTCGTCGTCGAAGAGACCGCGCAGCGCGCGCGCCCGGTCGCCGGGCCGGCGTGAGCGCGACCTTCAAGATCGGCTGCAGCGGCCGCGGCGTGCGGCGCTCGTCGCGCGAGCGTCCGATCACGATGGACGAGGCGCCGATCGAGGAGCAGTTCGCGCTGGTCGCGGAGTCGGGCGTGTTCGACTGCTTCTGCCGGCTTCCGAGCCGGGCCAACCTCGACGCGTACACGCGGGCGATGGAGCGCTACCGCCTGCCGATCGAGGCGCCGACCTGGTACTACCTGCTCGGCCGCGACGAGGCGCTCATCCGCGACAACCTGCGGATCTGCAGCGAGGTCGGCATCCGGCACCACAACATGATGACCTTTGCGCACCACGCCGACGGCCATCCGCTCGGCGACGACGAGGTCGTCGCACACTACCTCGACTGCTACGAGTTCGGCGGCGCGCTCGGCGTCGAGCCGTCGTTCGAGGTGCACGTCAACATGTGGTCGGAGGCGTTCCTTCGCGTCGCCCGGGTCGCCGACGCAGTGCAGGCGCGCGGCATCCCGTTCAACTTCACGCTCGACTACAGCCACGTTGTCTTCAAGATCGGCAACGCGCGCGAGCTCGCGAGGTCGGGGATCCTCGACGCGGTCGAGCGCGGCGAGGTCGTGATGGACCCGTTCGAGGCGGGGTCGCTGTGCGATCAGTGGTTGCAGCAGGGCATCGTCCGCCTCGCGCAGTTCCGCACCGCCGGTCCGAACCAGACCGGCAACCCGTGGGGCTTCAACGACGACGGCTCGACCGCGCGAGGCATCCAGTACCCGATCGTCAAGCCGGCGCGCGGCGAGTGGCACTCGCCGTGGCACGCCTACATGCTCGAGCCTTCGAAGGAGGCGATCCGCAAGGTGCTGCGCTTCCACGCCACCCACCCGCAGTCGCGTCTGACGTGCATCACGACCGAGATGATCGACATGCCCGACTACGGCTACGGCGCGAAGTACGACCTCTTCGAGCAGAACGTCGCCGCCGCCGGCTTCATCCGCCAGGCCTGGCGCGAGGTGCTCGCGCTGCGCGACGCGGGGGTGCTCGATGCACCGGCCTAGGGACTACGGCTTCGCTGCGGGCAACAGGGCGTCGGTGTAGTAGTCGGCAAGCGGACGGAGCGGCGCGTCGAGCTGCTGCAGCTGCACCATCTCGTCGAGCGTGCTGCGAATCAGCGCGGGGTCGATGAAGCCCGCGGGATGCTCGCGGCTCGTCGGCGTGAACTCGAGCGTCTTCTTGACCTGCTCGGTGACGACCGCCTGGCTCGGCCCGCCGGCCCAGCTCTTCAGGAGCATCGCGGCGGCGGCCGGCGGGTCGGCACGCGAGGTCTCGAAACCCTGGTTGAGGGCGACGATGAAGCGGCGCAGCGCGTCGCCCTTCGCGCCGATCAGCTTCGTCGACGACACGAGCGACAGCCCCGGCACGACGAGGCCGTACTTGGAGGCGTCGAAGATCACGAAGTTGATGTTCTGCTCGCGCAGGATCGGCGGATCCACGTTGAGGTAGGTCGACGCGATGTCGACCTGCTTTTGCTGCAGCATCGGAACGCGCAGGCTGACGTCGCCGCGCACGCGCCGGATCTTCGCGCAGTCGATGTTGTTCTTCTTGCACAGGATCGGCAGGTACTCGACCGTCGTGTCGCCCGATGCCGTCGCGACCGACTTGCCCTCGAGATCCTTGGGCGTGCGCACCGGGTTCTCGGGGTTGGAGAGAAAGCCGACCGGCGCGACGGGGTGGTAGAGCGCGACGATCTTCACCGGCATGCCCTTGCTGATCGCGGTGAGCGCGTAGACGCCCGGCACGACGACGACGTCTTCCTGGTCCTGCAGGAGCGCACCGAGGGCGGCCTGCGCGCCGGCGCCTTCGCCGAGCGACACGTCGAGGTTCTGGGCTGCGAAGTAGCCCTTTTCCTTGGCGACGTAGAAGGCGACGTACTCGCCCTTCAGCTTCCAGCTGAAACGCACGTTGATCTTGTCCGCGGCGTGCGCGGCGGCGCCCAGCACCGACAACGCGATCGCGGCGGCGAGACCGCGGACGAACCTGACACGATGAGCGAGCATGGCAGACCCAGGAGGAGATTCCAGCCGACGATGTTGCGATCGGTCTCTGCCGCCGACCAATCGTTTCCGGTGATCGAGAACGATCAGCCCGAAGGAAGCGAGCCGCCGCGCACGACGGTGCGGCGCCAGCCGCGCGAGGGCCACGACAACGCGTCGGCATCGGGGAAAACGACGAGGTCGGCGGCGCTGCCGGCAAGCCGTCGTCCGCGCCCGCCGCACAGGGCGTCGGACCAGTCGTCGAACGGTCGCCGGAGCTGAGCCGCGACCGCGGCGACGAGCATCGTTTCCACCGGATCGATCGCGCCCAGCGCGCAAAACGCGTCCTGCACGCTGTCGCTTCCGAACAGGACCGGGATGCCGCGCTGCCGCGCCTCGTGGACGAGGGTGAGGCCGCGGACGCGCGGCGTGCGGCCGTCGACTTCGTCCTGGAGGAGCAGGTTCGTCATCGGCAGCGAGACGATCGTGATCGGCGCTCGCGCGATCGAGTCGAGCGTCGTCATCGCGGTGTCGGTCGGCTGCGCCGCCAAGGCACAAGCATGGCTCAGCGTCACGCGGCCGCCGAACCCGATCGACGCGCAGATCTCGGCGGTGCGCCGCGAGCCGCAGGCGCTCGGGTCGATCTCCTCGTCGACGTGCAGGTCGACGTCGACCGATGCGCGGTCGGCGGCGACGAGCAGGTTGTGGAGCGCGTCGTCGTCGCCGGTCGAGGTGTGAACGAAGGCGCCGGCCAGGACGCCGCCATTGCCGTCGGCGAGCAGCGACAGCACGCGATCCGCGCCCGCGGCATCCGCGAACCATCGGAGCGGCATCAGCGCGACGCGCTCGATCTCGAGACGCCCGCGCCACTCGCGCGCGATGTCGCCGACGACGCGCCACGCGCTCGACGGCGCACCGGGCTGCCACCAGTTCACGTGCGTGCGCAGACGCGTCACGCCGGCTTCGCACGCCATCGTCGCCGCGCGCCGGGCGCGCGCGGCGAGGTCGTCGTCGGTCCAGTGGACGAGGTCCTGGCTCGTCGCCGCGATGCCGCCGAGCAGTCCGGGCCGGCGGTCGCGCAGGCGATGGGCGATGAAGGCCTTGTCCAGGTGGACGTGTGGTTCGACGAATCCAGGCAACACGGGCGCGCCGCGCGCATCGAGCCATCCTTCGCGCGGCGCCGCCGTGCGTTGCGATGGTTCGAGGCGCGCGATCCGGCCGCATTCGAACTCGATCATCGCCGGCGCCGGGTCGGACCCGCCCGGCCAGGCGTGCGGCAGCGCCCAGGCGGGAAGTCGCGCGTCGAGCACGCCGCGCAGGCTGGTATGGTTCAAGGCGAAAAACGCTCCCGACGCGAGCGCCGATGCGATACCACAAGCTTGACATGAATCTGCTGGTGGCACTCGATGCCATCCTCGAGGATCCGCACGTCACGCGCGTCGCCGAGCGGCTTCGCATCTCGCAGCCCGCGCTGAGCGGATCGCTCGCGAAGCTGCGTGCGTATTTCGGCGACGAGCTCGTCATGCAGGTCGGCCGGCGTCTCGAGCTGACCGACCTTGCGCGCGAGCTGCGGGCGCCGGTGCGAGACCTGCTGCAGCGCGCCGACGTCATCCTTGCGCAGAAGGGCACGTTCGTGCCCGAGAGCGCGAGCCGCGCGTTCACCGTGAGCTGCACCGACTACGTCTGGACGACGTTGATCGGCCGCGTACTGGCGCGCCTGCGCACCGACGCGCCGCAAGTCGCGGTCGAGTACGGCGGCACGACGAAGGAGTTCATCGAACGACGGGTCGAACTGCTCGTCGTCGCCGAGCGATTCGCCGTCCCGGCGTTTCCGTCGGAGCCGCTGTTCGCCGATCCGATGGTCTGCGTCGTGTGGATCGGCAACCGCGAGGTCGGCGACACGATCAGCGAGGCGCAGTACCTCGCTGCTCGCCACGTCGTCGCTTTCGCGCCCTTGCCGCAGCTGGTCGACGACTGGCTGCTGAAGACGCGCGGCGTTCGCCGCACGGTCGGCGTTCGCGTCCCCAACTACAGCCTGATGCCCGAGGCGGTGATCGACACGCCCTTCGTCGCGACACTGCCGCGTCTGATGGCGGCGAACTACGCGCGCAGGCTGCCGATCCGCGCGGTGCGGCACGACATCGGATTCCCCGCGCTCGTCGAGGTGCTGCATTGGCATCCGCACCAGGAAGGCGACAGCGGGCTCAGATGGTTTCGCGATGTGATCTCGGCCGAAGCCCGTCGGCTGCCTGCGGGCGACGATGTGTCGC
>DATJIM010000428.1:0-2447 GCA_035493195.1 Caldimonas sp. | reverse complement strand
CAGGGCAAGGACAACGCGCGCGAGTTCCTGAAGGAGAACCCCGAGCTCGCGGTCGAGATCGAGAACAAGGTGCGGTCGTCGCTCGGCATCCCGCTCCTGCCCGGCGCCGCCGACGAAGTCGAAGCTCCCGCCAAGCTGAAGGTCGTCAAGGACTGACGTGCAGCGCGCAGCGCGCTCGCTCAAGTCGCGCGCGCTGCAACTGCTCGCGCAGCGCGATCAGAGTCGGGTCGAGCTGCGCACGAAGCTGCTGCGCCATGCGCGCGCCGCGGTTGCTGCTGACGCTGCCGGCACAGACTCGGGCGAGCAGGCGCTCGCCGAGGTCGAGTCGCTGCTCGACTGGCTCGAGGCGAACGGCTTTCTTTCCGACCAGCGTTTCGCCGAGTCGCGCGTGCAGGCGCGGCAGTCGCGCTTCGGCCGCTTGCGCATCGAAAGCGAGCTCGGCCGCCATCGCGTCGAGTTGCCCGCCGAGCTCGCGAGCGCCCTCGCCGCGAGCGAGCTCGAGCGTGCCGCCGCGGTGCGTGCGCGGCGCTTCGCGCGGCCGCCGGCCGGTCCAGCAGAGCACGCCGCGCAGTCGCGCTTCCTGCTCGCGCGCGGCTTCGCTCCCGAGCTCGTTCATCGCCTGATGCGAAGCGTCGGGCGCGCGCCGGTCGACGTCGCCGCCGACGAAGGCTGACTGACGCGGCAGCCGTGCCGGCGCGGCAGTGCCGCGCGCCGCGCGAGGGCTTCGCCCGGGCGGCAGGCGCAATTTCGCGTGCTACATTTCCCGGCGCCCTCCCCGGCCTGCGGGCGGGTCTCCTCCGCTCTCCGCAGTCGATCGTCGATGAAGATCCACGAATACCAGGGCAAGGAGATTCTTGCCCGATTCGGCATCCCCGTGCCGCGCGGCTACCCCGCATTCAGCGTCCGTGAAGCGACCGAGGCGGCGCAGAAGCTCGGCGGGTCTGTCTGGGTCGTCAAGGCGCAGATTCACGCCGGCGGCCGCGGCAAGGGTGGCGGCGTCAAGCTCGCGCGCTCCGAAGCGGAAGTCGCGCAGCTCGCCGGCCAGATCCTCGGCATGCAGCTCGTCACCCACCAGACCGGGCCCGACGGGCAGAAGGTGCGCCGCCTCCTGATCGAGGAAGGCGCGGACATCCAGAAGGAGTACTACCTCGCCGTCCTCACCGACCGCGCGACGCAGAAGGTCGCGATGATGGCTTCGAGCGAGGGCGGCATGGACATCGAGCAGGTCGCGCACGACACGCCCGAGAAGATCGTCCGAGTCTTCATCGACCCGCTCGAGGGGCTTCGCGACACCGCCGCGCGCGAGCTGGCGAGCGGCATCGGCATCCCCAAGGAAACCGTGCCGCAGGCGATCGACGTCTTCAAGCGTCTCTACGCCTGCTACATGGAGACCGACGCCTCGCTCGCCGAGATCAACCCGCTGATCCTCGAAGGCGGAAAGAACGGACGCCCGCCGCAGATCAAGGCGCTCGACGCCAAGTTCAACTTCGATTCGAACGCGATCTACCGCCACCCGGAGATCGCCGCGTACCGCGACCTCGACGAGGAAGACCCGGCCGAGATCCAGGCGAGCAAGTTCGACCTCGCCTACATCCAGCTCGACGGCAACATCGGCTGCCTCGTCAACGGCGCCGGCCTCGCGATGGCGACGATGGACACGATCAAGCTGTTCGGCGGCCAGCCGGCGAACTTCCTCGACGTCGGCGGCGGCGCCTCGGCCGAGAAGGTGACCGAGGCGTTCAAGATCATGCTCGGCAACCCGAAGGTGAAGGCGATCCTCGTCAACATCTTCGGCGGCATCATGCGCTGCGACACGATCGCCGAAGGCGTCATCGCCGCCTGCAAGGCGACCAACCTCGGCGTCCCGCTCGTCGTGCGCATGAAGGGCACCAACGAGGAGCTCGGCAAGAAGATGCTCGCCGAGTCGGGCCTGCCGATCATCAGCGCCGATTCGATGGCCGAGGCGGCGCAGAAGGTGATGGCGGCGCTCGAGCAGCCGACGAAGAAGCCATGAGCCGCCGGGCCGCTGCCAAGGCGAATACCGAAACGCGAAGCGCGAAAGCTCTCGAATGAGCATCCTGATCGACAAGAACACCCGCGTGATCACGCAGGGCATCACCGGCAAGACCGGGCAGTTCCACACCCGCATGTGCCGCGACTACGCCAACGGTCGCGCCTGCTTCGTCGCCGGCGTCAATCCGAAAAAGGCGGGCGAGGACTTCGAGGGCATCCCGATCTTCGCGACCGTGAACGAAGCGGCCAGGCAGACCGGGGCCACGGTCAGCGTCATCTACGTGCCGCCGGCTGGAGCGGCGGCCGCGATCTGGGAAGCGGTCGAGGCCGAGCTCGACCTCGCGATCTGCATCACCGAGGGCATCCCGGTGCGCGACATGCTCGAGGTGAAAGCGAAGATGCGCGCGCGCGAAGCGGCCGGTGCCAAGAAGACG
>DATJIM010000427.1:0-2446 GCA_035493195.1 Caldimonas sp. | reverse complement strand
GGCGTCGTCGATCCGGTTGGCGAGGCTGACGCTCGCGAAGCCGCCGAAGACGACCGAGTGGATCGCGCCGATCCGCGCGCACGCGAGCATCGCGAACACCGCCTCGGGGACCATCGGCATGTAGATCAGGACGCGGTCGCCGACGCCGACGCCGAGCGCGAGCAGCACCGCCGCCATCCGCTGCACCTCGCCGTGCAGCTCGGCGAAGCTGTAGGCGCGCTCCTGGTCGGTTTCGGTCGAGACGTAGATCAGCGCGCGCTGATCGGCGCGCCCGGCGAGGTGGCGGTCGACGGCGTTGTGGCACAGGTTCGTCGTGCCGCCGACGAACCAGCGAACGAACGGCGGCCGGCTGGCATCGCAGACGGTCTCGAATGGCGCCTTCCAGTCGATCAGCCTGGCCTGCTCGCGCCAGAAACCAGCGCGGTCCTCGAGCGAGCGACGCTGGAACTCGGCATAGGTGGCAGCGGCGTCGGTCACGGCGTGTTCTCCTTGCGTTTGGCCGGCAGCGCGACCATCGTCGTCGCGCTCGGCGGCGTGCAGCCCATCGCGCAGCACTTGCCGGGCTGGCGATCGACGACGCTGGCGCCGGGACGAGCGGCGACATTGCGATCGAGCAGGCGCGCGACGAGCTCGGCCTTGTCGCCGACCGGGTAGTTGCGCCAGATCTCGCGGCGCATCGCTTCCGGCGAGCCGCCGCCGTGCAGGCTGATCACCGAGTACCAGCCGCCCTGGTACGACGCCGTCAGGTCTTCGACGAGCCGCGCCGCCGCGATCCGACGTTCGTAGGGCACGTCGGGATTGGCGCGCAGCACGTCGGCGAGGCGCGCGGCCGTCTCGGGATTGTGGTCCTCGTCGGGGCCTGGCAGCGCGACGACGAGCCCGCCCGAGACCTCGTGCGCGATCCGGTGCATGTCGTAGATCTGGGTCGCCAGGAGGAGCTTGCCGATGTTCGAGAACACGGGGTCGGGCATGACGACGCCCGAGGGTTCGTCGACCTGCGCGTAGACGCTCGCCGCGACGCCGCACGCGTAGAAGCCCTCGACGAGCGTGATCAGCTCGACCATCCGCTCGCGCAGGTGCGGCTCGGCGCCGGGGTCGAGGCCGTTCGCCTCGCACATCGTCGCGCCGGCACCGATCAGGAGGTCGCCGAAGCCGGCGCGCGCCGCGATGCAGGTGTGGCGATGGTGCGTCGCGTAGCTGTAGGTGAGGTGCGCCGAGTGCTGCCACTCGCCGGCGAGGAAGACGCGCTCCCAGGGAACGAGGACGCGCTCGAACAGCACCACCGCGGTCGACTGGCCGTAGGTGTTCGAGAACAGCGCCGCCTTCTCGCCCGGGCGCCCGGCCGGCCGGGCGACGATCGTCACGCCTTCGGCGTCGCACGGCACCGCGCAGCAGACCGCGAACGGCGCGTCGGCCTCGACCATCGCGCGCGACGGCATGACGAGGAGCTCGTGCATGTACGGCGCGCCCGTGACGATCGCCTTGGTTCCCGAGATCACGATGCCCTTCGCGCTCTGCTCGACGACGTGGACGTAGGTGTCGACGTTGGCCTGCTCGTGCGGCCGCTTGCTGCGGTCGCCCTTGGCATCGGTCATCGCGATGCCGACCGCGAGGTCGCTCGTCTGGAAGTCGTGCAGCCACGCCGTGAAGCGCTCGCCGTAGCGCGTGCCGCGGTCGGCGTCGATGCGCGCGGTCGCCTGCACGATCGCGCTGAACGCGTCGTGCGCGAGATAGCGCTGGCCGCAGCCGGTCTCCTGGCACAGGACGCGGACCGCCTCGAGCTTGTTGAGCAGGTCGCCGCTCGAGCGGTCGACGTGAAGCATGCGGTTGACGGTCTTGCCGCTCGACGTCTGCTCAGCGAGCATGATCGGCGCGAGCTCGTCGCGCAGCGCGAGGTCGTAGCTGACGCCGACGGCGTTGATCCCGGGCGCGAGCTGCGGCGCGTCGGCGACGCTCTCGACCCGCTCGCCATCGACAAAGACGCGAGGGCGAAGGCGGCGCAGCGACTCGCGGTACTCGGTGGAGCTCATCAGCATCGGTCTCTCCCGAAAACGCAGCGATCGATTGTGCCGACGTCGATCGCGTTGACCGACAATCCGACCTCCGACGGAGGCGGTCGATGGCGATTCTCTGCAACCCTCAAGACAGCACGCTGCTCGTGGTCGACACGCAGACGCGGCTGATGCCTGCGATCCACGAGGGCGAGAACGTCGTGCGCCGCTGCGTCATGCTCGCGACGGCGGCGCACGAGCTCGGCATCCACGTCATCGGCACCGAGGAGAACCCCGAAGGGCTCGGCCCGCTCGTTCCCGAGGTCGCGGCGCTGTGCGACACGACGCTCGCCAAGTACCACTTCTCGGCGCCGCGCGAGGAGGGGTTCCTCCGCCGCCTGCCCGCCGGCCGCGACACCCTCGTCGTCGCCGGCTGCGAAGCGCACGTCTGCGTG
>DATJIM010000426.1:0-4520 GCA_035493195.1 Caldimonas sp. | reverse complement strand
TCGAGCTCGACCGGCTGCAGCAGCTCGAGCGAGATGCCGCGCAGCGCAAGTCCGATCGTGCTGCGCTCACGGCTGAAGCCCTCGAGCAAGCGCTCGACGCGGCGTGCGCTCGATTGCGATCGCTGGTTCGCACTGTCGGCGACGACCTCCACCACCGGTCCGTCGCCGCGCAGCAGCGCAGCCTCGAAGTCCTTCGGCACGACCACCACCGGATCGGCGAACCGCGCACTGCGCAGCTGCGCCTCGTAGTCGGCGGGCGGTGCCTTCACGCTGTAGGTCTGGCGTTCGAGGTAGTTCACCAGCGTCGGTGCGTCCTCGAGCCCCGACACGTAGACCTCGCGCTTTTCCGCCGTCACCTCGAGTGACGCGACCAGCGACGAGACGGCGACCAGCACCAGCGGGCCGAGCAGCACCGACGAGAGCAGCACCGTCATCAGCGTGCGCCGGTCGCGCAGCGCGTCGACCAGCTCCTTGCGCAGCACGATCAGGATCGCGCGCGCGCTATCCACCGGGCTGCTCCAGGAACGCCGCGTGCGACCTTGGCCGGTCAGCCGGCAGCGCGGCGGACGGCCCGAACGCGAGCCGGACGAACGCCTCCTCGAAATCGGTCTGGCCGGTCTGCGCCAGCAGCTCCGCGACCGTACCCTGCGCCACCGTGCGCCCCTGCGAAACGACCACCACGCTGTCGCAGAGGCGCTCGACCTCCTGCATGATGTGGGTGGAGAAGAGGATGCACTTCGACCCGCCCTCCGGCGTTCGCAACCAGCGCAGGCTGTCGCGCAGCGCGCGGGTCGCGAGCACGTCGAGCCCGTTGGTCGGTTCGTCGAGCACGATGTTGGCGGGGTCGTGGACCAGCGCCCGCGCGAGCGCCGTCTTCATGCGCTCGCCCTGGCTGAAACCTTCGGTCCGTCGATCGAGCAACGGCCGCATCTCGAACATCTCGGCAAGCGCGTCCGCGCGCGCTTCGGCGGCCTCCCGCCGCATGCCCTGCAGCGCCCCGTAGTAGACGATGTTCTCGCGCGCGGTGAGCCGGGGATAGAGGCCGCGTGCATCAGACAGCATGCCCATCCGGGACAGCGCGGCCCGCGGCGTGCGGCGCACGTCGAGACCGTCCACGACGAGGCGGCCGGCGTCGGGCTCGATCAGCCCGGCGAGCATGCGCAGCGTCGTCGTCTTGCCAGCGCCGTTCGGGCCCAGCAGGCCGGTGATGCGGCCGTCCGGGGCATCGAACGAGACGTCGACGACGGCGTGGACGCGGCTGCCGTCGACGCCCGCAGTCGGCGCTGCCGTCCCGTCGCCGGCGCGTCGCACGCGGCGCCAACCGCCGCGTCGTGCCGGCACCGCGAACGACTTCGCGAGCGAGCGGACCTCGATCACCGCGCCACCCACGCCGGCGGACCGCCGGCGGCATCGGCGCCGATCGGCCGGAATGCCGGCGGCCGCGGCACGTTGGCGACGCAGCCGGCGTCGACCGCAAGCGCGTCGCTGTCGTTCGCAGCGTCGATGAAGCGATACAGGACGTCGCGCATGCAGCCGATGCCGAGCACGCCGTGGCCGGCATTGGCGACGACGACGTGCCGCGCGCGCGGACCGAGCGCGCGGGCGACGCGCTCGCCGTGGCGCGGCGGCGTCGCCGGGTCGAGCCCGCCGCTCAGCAGGAGCACCGGCGCGGCGCTGGCAGCGATCGTATAGAACGCCGGCGGCACCTCGCCGCGCGGCCACGTCGCGCACATCCGTTCGTAGAAGCTCGCGAACGACGTGCCGAAGTCGGCGCCGGGACGATCGGCGCTCGTCGCGACGCGCGGCATGTCTTCGGCGCAGACGACCGACAGGTGCATGCCCGTCGCGATCCGGCTCGACTTGCGCGCCGCGAATGTCGCGTTGAGCCCGATCAGACCGGCGAAGTCGCCGCCCGCCGCCGCGTCGATCGCTGCCGGCAGCGCGGCAGCGATCTGCGGCGCGTAGAGCGCGTTGCGGACGGCGCCGAGAAGCATGTCGCGGCCGACGACGAACTGCTCGCTTCGTCCGGTGAGCGGATGCGCTGCCTTCACGGTGCGCGGCAACGACGCGAGCAGCGACTCGAACCGCGCGCGCAGATCGCCATGGTCGCGCTTGCACGCAGCTTCCGCGGCGCACGCCGCAAGCAGCGCGTCGAGCGCCGCCTGGTTGTCGAGCGAGAAGCTCGCCGGCAGCGCCATGTCGGGCGGCGCGACGCCGTCGAGGACGCTGCGCCGAACCGCGTGCGGAAACTGGCGCTGGTACTCGAGCGCGACGCGGGTCCCGTACGAAGCGCCGACGAGATCGATCTGCTCCGCGCCGAGCGCGCGCCGCACGGCGTCGAGGTCCTGCACCGCGATCGACGTCGTGAAGTAGCGCAGATCGTCGGCGCTCTTCACATACGGCAGCTTGAGCAGCTCGGCCTTGCACTGCGCGGCGAGCCGGACCTGCCGCTCCGGGTCGGCCTGCTCGGCAAGCGTCTCGTGCTCCGGGTCTTCGCACTGCAGAGGCGCCGAGCCGCCGGTGCCGCGCTGGTCGACGAAGACGATGTCGCGCCGGTTGTTGAGGCGGCTGAAGAGCGCCATCGTCGGCGCGGCGACCGCGACCGCGCTCTGCCCCGGGCCGCCCGCGAGCAGGAACACCGGGTCGGCAAACTTGCGCCGCGCCATCGCGGGAACGACGACGTAACGGATCGAGACCTGCGCGCGCTCGGGATGGGCCGGATCGAGCGGCCTTTGCAGCGTCCCGCAGAGGACGCCGTTGCGCAAGCCCGCGACGTGGCAATCGGTGAGCGCGGCCGGCGTCTCGGCACGCGCGGCCGCAACGACCGCGAGCGCGACGAGCGTCGCCGCAGCGCCGCGGCGCGCCGCGCGGTCGACGGGCGATGCCGCCGTCATTCGCCGAGCGTTCGCTTCAGCTCGCCGCCGCTCACGAGCCGCTCGAGCTCGTCGGCACCGCCGATCAGGATGCCCTTGACGAAGACCATCGGAAACGTCGGCCAGCCGGTCCACATCTTGAGCGCGTTGCGGCGCCGCCAGCCGCCGAAGTAGCTGCCGAACTCGAGGTACTGGTACGCGATGCCGGCGGCATCGAGCGTCTTCCTCGCGCGCCGCACGTGCGGATTGCCGCCCATGCCGACGACGAGCACCGGGTTCGACGTCGCTGCCGCCTGGACGTTGTGGACGATGTCGGCGTTGAGGTTGCCGACGCGCTCGCGGATCGCGGGATGGAGGCGGGCCTCTTCGAGGATCGTGCGGGGCATGGGCGCAGCCGTTTTCGTGACCGCGCACCATACCATCGCCGCCGCCGGATCGACGCGGCGGCGCGGGCTCAGCTCGCGAGGGCGCCGCTCTGGAAGTCGTGGAACGCGCGCTGCAGCTCGGCACTCGTGTTCATCACGAACGGTCCGTACTGCGCGATCGGCTCGCCGAGCGGACGTCCCGCGACGACGAGAACGCGCGCCGGCGCGGCAGCGTCGGCGGCGACCGCGAAGCGAACGCCGTCGCCGCCGTCGTTGGCGAGGATCGCCATCCGCTCGGGCTCGATCGCAGTCGCGGCGTCGCCGGCGCCGACCGCCACCGCGGTCGCGGCGAAGACGTACGCGAAGGCGTTGTGGCCGGCGGGCAGCTCGGCGTCGAACGCGGCGCCCGGCGGAATCGTCAGGTCGAGAACGACCGGCTCGGTCTTCGGCCGCGCGACCGCGCCGGCGACGTCGCCGCTCGCACCGGCGATGACGCGCACCCGAACGCCCGCGGCATCGGTGTACTCGGGCACCGAAGACGACGCGATGTCGCGGTACGCCGGTGCGGTCATCTTGTCGGCGGCGGCGAGGTTGACCCAGAGCTGGAAGCCGGCCATGCGCCCTTCCTGCTGCTCGGGCATCTCGGAGTGGACGATGCCGCGACCCGCGGTCATCCACTGCACGCTGCCCGGCTCGAGGAGGCCGACGTTGCCGACGCTGTCGCGGTGGCGCATCCGGCCCTCGAGCATGATCGTGACGGTCTCGAAGCCGCGGTGCGGGTGGTCGGGAAAGCCGCCGATGTAGTCGCTCGCCGAATCGCTGCCGAACGCGTCGAGCATCAGGAACGGATCGAGGCGACGCTGCAACGGCTGCGTCAGGACGCGGGTCAGGCGGACGCCGTCGCCGTCGGAGGTGGGCTGGCCGCGGACGATGCGCTCGACCGCACGGGAACGAAAGGTGCCGGGGGTGTTCATCGGCTCAATGTAGCGATTGCCGCGCGTTCATCAAGCGCAGCGGCGTTGAACGCTGGCTTCAATTGCCGCGACCGGCAGCGTTCGCGCCGTCGCGGTGTAATACCCGTCCCCACCATCCGACCACCAGGATCGCCCATGAAGCTCTACTACAGCCCCGGTGCTTGCTCGCTATCGCCGCACATCGTCCTGCGCGAAGCCGGCCTCGCCTTCGAGCCTGTCCTCGCGAGCACGAAGACGCACCAGCTGCAGGACGGCACCGACTACTACACGATCAACCCGAAGGGCTACGTGCCGACGCTCGAGCTCGA
>DATJIM010000425.1:0-4358 GCA_035493195.1 Caldimonas sp. | reverse complement strand
GCGCCGGTCGCCGTTGTCGGCACCGACGAGCCCCGACGATGACCGGCAGTCCCTTGCCCGCTTTCCCGATGCCCAGCGACGACCCTCCTCGCAACGACGCACCACGCGACTTCGAAGTCCGATCGATCACCGGCGCCTCCTACACCATCGTCGAAGAGGTCGCCGGCGACGGCACGCACACGTACCGCACCGCGTACGCGCGGCTTCCGGTGGCCGCGAACGACGACGGCACGTTCACGATCGTCGACACCGGAACGCGGCTCGTCCGCATCGAGTCGCCGCCGAACTGAGCGCACGGCACAGCCGTTGCCACCTGCACGTCCAGCAGATGCGCAGCCCGTGGCCAAACAATCAGCACACGTGGTCGGCCAGACGCGCGGCAACGCGCCCGGGCGACGACCTTCGAGCGCGAGCAGCGACCACTGGAAGCGTCTGTTGCGGCGGCCGCCGAGCGAGCCGGTCGCGCTCGCGCCGGACGCGTTCGTCGAAGAACTGAACCGCAGGCTCCGCGCCGACCCGGCGTTTCGCGGCGACACGGCGTTCGTCGTCGAGATCGACGCCGGCGGGCGCGTCGTCGCGACCACGTGGCAAGGTCCGGAGGCGATGAAGCCGGTGATCGCGCGGATCGTGAAGGGGGTGATCGGCGAGTACGAGTGCGGGCAGCCGTTCGTGTACGACCGCTGAGCGGCGCGCGGCGCTACGGCGTCTTGAAGTGCTTGCTGAGCTTGATGCCCTGGCCCTGGTACGACGAGCGCACGCCGCGTCCGTAGAGGACGTGCGGCACCGACGTCAGCCGCTCGTACGCGAGCCGGCCGACGAGCTGGCCGTGCTCGAGGACGAACGGGACCTCGTACGAGCGCACCTCGAGGACGGCGCGCGAGCCTTCGCCGCCGGCATCACCGTGGCCGAAGCCGGGATCGAAGAAGCCGGCGTAATGGACACGGAACTCGCCGACGAGCGTGTCGTACGCGATCATCTCGGCGGCATACCCGGGCGGCACGCGCACCGCTTCCTGCGACGCCAGGATGTAGAACTCGGCCGGGTCGAGGATGAGACCGCCGCGCTCGGGAGCGTGCACCGGCTCCCAGTAGTCGGCGACCGCGTAGTGGCCGACGCGGTCGATGTCGACGAGGCCGGCGTGGCTCTTCGCGCGGTAGCCGATGATGCCGCCCGAGCGGCGCCCCTGGAGGTCGACGCGCACCGGCACCCCGTTGACGATCTCGACGCTCTTCGTGTCGTCGTCGGCCTCGGGCAGCTGCACGAGGCCGTGCTCTTCCTGCAGCCGGCGCATGAAGCCGTCGCTCGTGATCGGCCGGCCGCGGCGGATGCGCAGCTGGCTCAGGCGCGAGCCCTTGCGGACGAGGACGCTGAACGTGCGCGGCGAGACTTCGGCGTACAGCATGCCGCTGTACTGCTCGCGGACCTGGTCGAACGCGGTGCCGCCGTCGGTGATCAGCCGCGTGAAGATGTCGAGCCGGCCGGTCGAGCTCTTCGGGTTGCCCATCGCCGCGGTGCGGTGGCGCAGGTCGAGCCCTTCGAGCAGCGGGATGATGTAGACGCAGCCCTTCTCGAGGACGCCGCCCGCGGTGATGTCCATCGCGTGCATCGCGAACTCGTCGAGCTTGGCCTTCACCGAGCCCTTGCCGGGCAGGAAGCTCGCGCGCACGCGGTACGCGGTCGGACCGAGGCGCAGGTCGAGGCTCGCGGGCTGGAACTGGTCGTCGGTGATCGGCTCGAGGGCGATGATTTCCTTGCGCAGCACCATCGCGCGCAGGTCCTGGCTCGGCACGATGCCGGTGCTGTGGAGGCGGCCGCCGTCGTCGCCGCCATCGGCAAGGCGATCGTCGGCGGGCTCGGCGGCGCCGATGAGGTCACGGTCGGCGGGCTCTGAGGTCATGGTCACGGGCGGGCCAGAGTGTAGGTCGCCGCTTCACGCGAGCGCGGCGGCGGCGCGCCGCCGTGCCGCGTGGCCGCGCAGCAGGAAGACGGTGATGCTCAGGTTGAGCACGTTCCAGGCGATGCCGTTGATGAACGCCGCGTGGTACGAGCCGGTGAGGTCGAACACCTTCCCCGACATCCAGCCGCCGAGCGCCATCCCGAACAGCGTCGCCATCAGGATCGTTCCGGTCCGCCACCCCGCCTCGTCGGCGGCGAAGTGCTCGCGAACGATGATCGCGTACGACGGCACGATGCCGCCCTGGAAGAGCCCGAACAGCGCCGAGACGACGAAGAGGGATGCCAGCGAGTCGAACGGCAGGAAGAGCAGCAGCGCCGTTCCCTGCAGCACCGAGCCGAGCAGCAGCGTGCGCAGGCCGCCGATGCGGTCGCAGATCGCTCCCGAGACGAGGCGGCTGACCACCCCGCACGCGAGCATCAGCGAGAGCATCTGCGCGCCGCGCGCAGCGCCGTAGCCGAGGTCGCCGCAGTAGGCCACGATGTGGACCTGCGGCATCGACATCGCGACGCAGCACGCGACGCCGGCGATGCACAGAAGCGTCTGCGCTGCCGACTTCGAAAGCCCGAACGGCCGCTCGCGTGTCGCGACGTGGGTCGCCGTGGCCGCAGCGTCTGCAGCGACCGCGGGCGCGCGGCCGCGCATGAAGAGCGAGAGAACGGTCATCGTGACGAAGGTGAACGCGGCGAGGCCGAGATACGTCTGCCGCCAGCCGACGGTCTCGACGAAGTGCTGGACGATCGGCGGCCAGATCGCGCCGGCGACGTAGTTGCCGCTGGCGCAGATCGCGACCGCGATGCCGCGTCGGCGGTGGAACCAGAGCGCGGTGTCGGCAACGAGCGGCGCGAAGCTCGCCGAGCTGCCGACGAGCCCGAGCAGCACGCCGTGCACGATCGCGAAGCTCCAGATGCTGCCGGCGTACGCCGCGGCGGCGAAGCCGGCGCCGAGCCCGACGGCGCCGATCACGAGCGGCAGGGCGACGCCGCGGCGGTCGGCGAGGCGTCCCATGAAGACGCCGCCGATGCCGAAGCCGACCATGAGAAGCGTGTACGGCAGCGACGCGTCGGCGCGGGCGCTGCCGAACTCGGCCTGCACGCTCGGCAGGACGACGGCGACGACGTACATCGCGCTCGAGCCGATCGTCATCAACGCGAGGGCGACGACGAGACGGGTCCAGGCGTAGCGCGAATCGACGGCGTGCGAGGGGGTCACGCCGCCATTGTGGTGCGCGCGCGCCGGGCGCGCCGCCGGCGTCAGCGGCCGGCCGGCGACTGCGCTGCCGCGGTCTGCGCGATCTGCTCGACGAACGCTGCGAGCACCGGCGGCTCGACGTCGGCGACGGCGCGCCATTCCATCCCCGCGCCGGTCGTGCGCGCGACGGTGAAGCCGCGCACCATCGTCAGCGCGGGCGCGTCGCCGGCGTCGGCGAGCGGCCGCACGAAGACGTCGATGACGTGCAACCGGTAGTGGTAGACGAGCGTCGCGACCGGCCGCCCGCCGAGGCGGTCGACGCGCGCGCCGGCGAGCACGAACGGCGAATCGGCGAGCTCGGGCACCGGCGCTGCGTAGTCGAGCCGCGCCGACAGCCACGGCTTGACCTGGTGTCGATCCGACGACGCGACCATGATCGCGTGGCCGCCGAGCGTCGCGGCGACGTGGTTCTCGACCGCCGCGACCGCGACGTCGTCGCCGCCCCAATGGCGCGCCACGACGCCCGTCAGCGCGCCGACGACGACCGCAAGCAGCGCGCCTGCGAACGCGCCCGCGGCGAACCAGCGCTGGCGATCGCGCGTCCACGTGCGCACGCGCGCAAGCACCGCTTCCTTCGCCTGCGCTGCGATCGTCGTCGGCGCCGCGGGCGCGTCGGCGCGCGCGCCGGCGAACGCGCGCCCGAGCTCGGCGTCGATGCGCGCGCGCAGGGCCGGCGGGGCGACGTGGCGCGGCGCCTGCGCGCGAATCTGGTCGCGCAGCGCGACGAGCGCGGCCTGCTCGGCGCGGCACGCTGCGCAACCGGCGACGTGGGCGTCGAGCGCGGCAGCGGCATCGCCCGCGAGCTCGCCGTCGCACCACGCGCCGAGGACGGCCGCCGCCTCGGCGCAATTCATCGACACGCCGCGTTCGCTCATCGCCCGCCTCCGTTGCGCCGCGGCGCGATCGCGTGCAGCACCGGCGACTGGCGCAGCAGCGCGCGCGCCCGCGCCAGCCGCGACATCACGGTGCCGATCGGGATCGCGGCGACGCTCGCGATCTCCTTGTACGACAGCTCCTCGAGCTCGCGCAGCACGATCACCTCGCGAAACGGCAGCTCGAGCGCGGCGATCGCCTGCGCGAGCGCGCGCGAGTCGCCGCGCCGCTCGGCGATCTGCGCCGGCTCGCTCTCGGCGTCGGCGGCGATCTCGACGAC
>DATJIM010000424.1:0-13011 GCA_035493195.1 Caldimonas sp. | reverse complement strand
CGCGGCGTTGTACGGCTTGAAGAAGACCTCCTTCTGGCCGTCCTGGTAGGCGCCGCCCCACGAGACGATGGTGAGGTCGTGCTGCGCCGACGCGCCGAGCGCGACGCACGAAAGCGCCGCCGCGACGGCGCTGCGGATCATGGTGGGGGTCTTCATCGTCCGTTCTCCTCCGGTTGAAGTCAGTACATCCAGGCGTCGTCGGCGCGAAAGCCGAGGCTCACGTGCCGCCCCGGGTCGAGGCCGGCGGGAAGCGACGGCCCGATCTTGGCGAACCATTCGGGCGCGCGGCCGCCGGCCGCGTCGCCGTCGTGCAGGTGCATGACGAGACGCCAGTGGTCGCCCTGGTGGATCGCATCGACGAGCGTCGCGTCGATGCGGTTTTCCGTCGGCAGGCCGGTGGCGTCGGCAGCGACATGGAGTGCCTCGGGTCGCACGCACAGGATCGCGTCGTCGCCGTTGCCCGCGCTGCCCGCCGATCGCGCGCGCAGCAGTGCGCCGCGCGACGTTCGCAGGCAGCCGTGGGCGTCGCGCGCGCCGCGCAGCATGTTGTTGTCGCCGATGAAGCCGGCGACGAACGGGTTGCACGGCGTCTCGTAGAGCGCCTTCGGCGTCGCGACCTGCTCGATGCGGCCGCGGTTGAAGAGCGCAATCCGGTCCGAGAGCGTTCGCGCCTCGGCCTGGTCGTGGGTGACGAAGACCATCGTCACGCCGAGCTCGCGGTGCAACCGCCTGATCTCGAGCTGCATCTCCTCGCGCAGCTTCTTGTCGAGCGCCGAGAGCGGCTCGTCCATCAGCACGACGCGCGGCTCGAAGACGAGTGCGCGAGCGAGCGCGACGCGTTGCTGCTGGCCGCCCGAGAGCTGCTGGGGCCTGCGCCGCGCGAATTCGCGCAGCCGCACCTTGTCGAGCGCGGCCGCGACCCGGTCGCGCGCGACCGCGGCGCTCGTCTTGCGGACGCTGAGCGGGAACGCGACGTTCTGCTCGACCGTCATGTGCGGAAAGAGCGAATAGCTCTGGAAGACGACGCCCATGTTGCGGCGGTGCGGCGGCAACGATTCGATCGGCTGGCCGTCGAGCCGGATCGTTCCGGCGGTCGGCGACTCGAAGCCTGCGAGCAGCATCAGCGTCGTCGTCTTGCCCGAGCCCGACGGGCCGAGCAGGGTCAGGAACTCGCCGGCTTCGACCGCGAGGTTGAGGTCGGCGACCGCGGCGGCGGCGCTGCCCGCGTACGACTTGCTGACGCGTTCGAACTCGATCAGCGCCACGAGCGCGTCCACCTGAGCGTGTCGTCCAGCGCGCGCGCCGTGCGCTCGACGAGCAGGTCGATCTCTGCCTCGGTGATGACGAGCGGCGGCGAGAACGCGATGACGTCGCCGCCGAGCACGCGAACGATGAGGCCGTGCTCCTGCGCGCGCCGCACGAAATGCGCGCCGACACCGCGCTTGGGATCGAAGGGCTGGCGCCGCGCCGGGTCGGCGGCGAGCTCGATCGCCCCGATCAGCCCGAGGCCGCGGACGTCGCCGACGATCTCGTGGCCGGCGAAGCGCTTCAGGCCCTGCTGCAGCCGCGGCGAGACGCGCTGCACGTGGCCGATCACGTCGTCGCTCTCGTAGATCCGCAGCGTCTCGAGCGCGACCGCGCACGCGACCGGATGGCCGCTGTAGGTGTAGCCGTGGCCGAAGGTGCCGACCGACGCGCTGGTGTCGGCGATGGTCTGGTAGATCGCGTCGCTGACGTAGAGCGCCGACATCGGGACGTACGCCGACGTCATCATCTTCGCGACCGTGATCATGTCCGGCCGGAGCCCGAACACCTGGGTGCCGAACGGTTTGCCGAGGCGGCCGAAACCGGTGATGACCTCGTCGGCGATGAACAGGATCTCGTGGCGCTCGAGGATCGCCTGGACGCGCTCGAAGTAGCCCGGCGGCGGGATGACGACGCCACCCGCGCCCTGCACCGGCTCGGCGATGAAGGCGCCGATCGTCTCGGGACCCTCGCGCGCGATGGTCTGCTCGAGCTCGACCGCGAGACGCTCGACGAACTGCGCCGGCGTCTCGCCGTCTCTCGCGTTGCGATAGAGGTCCGGGCAGGAAACGCGAACGACGCCGTCGATCGGCAGGTCGAAATGCTGGTGCATGATCGGGATGCCCGACAGCGACGCCGCCGCCGTCGTCACGCCGTGGTACGCGCGGTCGCGCGCGATGATCTTCTTCTTCTTCGGCTTCCCCTTCGCGTTCCAGTGATAGCGCACGAGCTTGAACGCGGTGTCGTTCGACTCGGAGCCGGAGTTCGCGAGCAGCACGCGGCCCATCGGCACCGGCGCCCAGCGCATCAGCGCTTCGACGAGGTCGGTGACCGGGCCGGGGACCTTGCCCGAGAACGAGTGGTAGTAGGGCAGCTCGAGCATCTGCCGGTACGCGGCGTCGGCCAGACGCTTCTCGGAGAAGCCGAGCGACGCGCACCACAGCCCCGCCATGCCCTCGATGTACTCGCGCCCTTGCTCGTCGAACACGCGAACGCCGTCGCCGCGCACGATGACGAGCGGCCCCTCCTGCTCGAGCTGGCGCAGCTGCGTGTACGGATGCAGGTGATGCGTCAGGTCGCGCCGACCGGCCGGCGAAATTCGTGCCGAAGTGTCATCGCCCATGGCGGGCGAGTGTGGCCGATTTCGCGAGCGAAAGGGAGCGGGCCCGCACGAGCGTCGACGCTGCCGAACTCCCTTTCCGGTTGCCAGCAGAGCGAGCGAGAAAGCGCCACGGCGCCGCAGCTCGCCGGCGAAGCGCGCGGCGAGTCGGGGTGCGTTCGCGCTGACGGCGCGCTGACGCGCCATGCCGTTGGTCCGCCTCGCCGTTCGTCGCCCTTCAGCGACCGCTGCAGCTGCCGATATCGACGCTACCAACCCGGACCTCGCCATGGTGCGCACATTTCCTCACGCCGTGCGGGTCGCCGCTGTCCTCGCCGGACTCGTGGCGGCGCAGTGCGCCGTCGCCGCCGACCACAACGGCGATCGCAAGACCACCAATACGTTCGTTCTCCTCACCGGCGCGCCGGCGAAGCCTGCCGATGCGCCGAGGCCATCGTCGAACGGCGTCGGCGTCGCACCGGCCAAGCCGGTCGTCAGCAATCCTTACCAGGTCCCGCTCCTGCAGAACGCAGGGACACTGCGCGCGCGCTGACGCAGTCGGCAGAGTCCCTCCTGCCGACCGGCCGATCGCCGCAGTGCGGTCGTCGGCGCGGCATCATGCGCCGTGCACTTCGCAACGAGCACCAGGGCGACCTTGCCGGGTCTGCCGCAGACCGACGAGCCCGAGCCCGACGCGTTGCCGGTCGAGCCCGACGACGGCACGACGCTGCCCGGGACGACGCCTCCCGAGCCTGGCCACGTCCCCGTCGACCCCCCGCGGGCGTAGGGCAGGCCGCCGCGTCGAGCCGGTGCACAATGCGCCCGCGCCGCTTCCCGGCGCGTCCACCGACTGCCGATGATTCGAGTCTGGGCCTTCGTGATCGCGTTGCTCGCTTCGCTCGGGTTCGCCGCGTGGGCGTCGGACTTCGTGACGATGCAAGGCGAACGGACCGTCTACACCGTCGATTGCGACAGCGGCAAGTGGGTCGACGACAAGTGCACCGGCAAGGTCAAGGCCGGAACGCGCTACCGCTACCGCGCCTTGAAGCCGCACAACGAAGTCATCTTCTGGACCGTCGGCACCAAGGAGCCGTCGGGGAAGTTCAGCGACTGCAAGATCCAGGACGGCCGCAACTGGGTCTGCCGGGTGTGCGCCGATTCGTCGCGCTCGATCACGCTGCAGATGGCCCAGGGCAAGCCCGTCGTCGATCCGTCGCTCGGAACGTAGCCGTTCCGAGCGGGCTCGAAGTGGCGCTGGCTCCTGCTGCAGCGCGGCTACACGAGCGCACGGCCGGTGCCGGACATGACGCCCCCCGCGAAGGCCTGACCCCGGCGATCAGCGCGCGCGGCGGCGGCGCAGGAAGCCGATGAGGGCGAGGCCGGCGATCGTCAGGACCCACGTCTCCGGCTCGGGAATCGTGGCGACGAGGAAGTCCTGCTGCGCGCCGTTCTCGAGCACGTCGATCCGCGCGAGCGCCGCGTAGTCCGAGAGGTGCATCAGGAAGCCGTTGACGGTGTCGAACGCGCCCTGTGCCGAAGGGTCCTCGGGACCGCCCTTGAATGTGCCACCGAGCAGGCTGAACGTCGGGCCCTGCTCGTAGATGATCTCCCAGATCCCCGCCTGCATCGCCGCCGACGTGTTGCTGTCGACGACGAAGCCCTGCGCCGCGGTGAAGAGCCGGCTGAGCTCGTCGTTCTTGGTCGCGCCGAAGTGCGCCAGCCCGGAGACGAGCGTGTAGTCGTAGGTGACGTCGAAGTTGAACGTCTGCGTCAGCTCTGCACACCAGGCGACGAACGACGACGACGTCGCCGCGTCGTCGATCAGGCCGAAGCGCAGCAGGTCGGAGCCAGGAACACCGCCGTCCGACGTGCCGCTGAAGCGGCCGGCCTGGCCGTCGTACGACGGGCTGCCGTCGGTGCCCTGCATGTTCACCGTCGTCGGCGCTGCGAAGCTGAAGTCGCTCATGTTGATGCTGACCGCGTGTGCAGGTGCAGCGAGCACGAGGGCGCCGAGCAACGGCAGGAGCTTGAACGACATGGGAGGACTTTCGGTGGACGGGCGCCCGATCGGCGCGCGACGCGTACTGTAGGGGCAGTCGCTCCGTTCGTCGCTATAGTTTCCGATGGCCGGCGCTCCGCCGCTGCGCGGAGGCGACACCGGCTCGGATTGCATGGAAGAGACAGCCGAACAGATCGAGTCGGCGATCGCCGCCCTGGAGGCGCAACGCGCCGTCCTCGGTGACGCCGTCGTCGCGACGGCGATCGCCCCGCTGCACGACAAGCTCGCAGCGCTGCGGCTGAAGAGCCCGGGCGAGCAGCAGCGCAAGACCGTCACCGTCCTCTTCATGGACGTGGTCGGATCGACCCAGCTCACCCAGCGGCTCGACCCCGAGGACGTCCACGCCGTCATGGACACGGCGCTCGTCCGCCTGACCGAGCTCGTGCGTGCGCGCCACGGCAGGGTTCTCCAGTACGCGGGCGACAGCCTGCTCGCTGCGTTCGGCGCCGAGCAGGCGCTCGAGGACGACGCCGAGCGCGCCGTCCGCGCCGGCCTCGACATCCTCGCCGAGGCGCCGCTGCTCGCGGCGCGGTTCCGCGAGCATCAGGGCCTGCAGCAGTTCGACCTGCGCGTCGGCATCCACACCGGCCCCGTCCTGCTCGGCGGCGGCGTCGATTCGGCCGGCAACATCCGCGGCGCGACCGTCAACATCGCGGCGCGGATGGAGCAGACCGCGCCGCCGGGAACGCTCAGGATCAGCCACGAGACGTACCGCAACGTTCGCGGCCTGTTCGAGGTCGAGGTGCAGGCGCCGCTCGCGGTCAAGGGAATCGATGCGCCGGTGCGCAGCTATCTCGTCGTTCGCGCCCGGCCGCGGACGCTGCGCGCCGCCAACCGCGGCCTCGACGGCGTCGACGCTCCGCTGGTCGGCCGCGACGCCGAGCTCGCGAAGATCCAGGAGGCGTTCCATGGCGCTTGCGAGGACAGGAGCCTCGCCCTCGTCACCGTCGTCGGCGAGCCGGGGATCGGCAAGAGCCGGCTCGCGTTCGAGTTCGTGCGCGGCCTCGAGACGCTGCCGTCCGCGGTGCACTTCTTCCAGGCGCGGCCGCAGCCGTATGGCAACAACCTTCCCTATGGCCTGCTGCGCGATCTGCTCGCGTGGCGATTCGAGATCCTCGACAGCGATTCGCAGGCGGTCGCGCAGGGCAAGCTCGCGCAGGGGCTCGCGCCCGTGCTCGGCGAGCGCGCCGCTGAGTACACCGCGCTGATCGGCCGGCTGATCGGCTTCGACTACGGCGGCGACCGCCACATCGCCGCGATCGCCGGCGAAGGCAAGCAGATCCGCGACCGCGCGTACCACGCGCTCGCGCGCTACTTCCGGCTCGTCCAGGAGCACGACGACGCTCCGACGGTCGTCGTCCTCGACGACCTGCACTGGGCCGACGACGGCTCGCTCGACTTCATCAACCACCTCGCGCAGTCGTGTCGCGACGTGCCGATGCTGCTGCTCGGGATGACGCGGCCGACCCTCTACGAACGCCGACCGCTCTGGGGCAGTGGTCAGAGCAACCACCAGCGAATCGACCTCTCGCCGCTGTCGCGCCGCGGCACGCGCCAGCTCGTCGAGGCGCTGCTGCGCCGCCTCGAGGCGGTGCCCGCCGCCCTGCGCGACCTGCTGACGACGAGCGCCGAAGGCAACCCGTACTTCGTCGAAGAGCTCGTCGGCATGTTGATCGACGACGGCGTCATCGACACCGCGGGCGAGCCGTGGCGCGTCGTCGCCGACAAGCTGCTCGACGTTCACGTGCCGACGACGCTCGCGGGCGTCCTGCAGGCGCGCATCGACGGCCTGCCGACCGCCGAGAAGGCGGCGCTGCAGCAGGCGAGCGTGATCGGACACGTCTTCTGGGACGAGGCGCTGCGGCGGATCGCGCCGACGGCGGCCGACGCGCTCGATGCGCTGATGCGGCGCGAGCTGACGTACGGGCGAGAGACGAGCACGTTCGAAGGGACGCGCGAGTTCGTCTTCAAGCACCATGTGCTGCACCAGGTCGCCTACCAGAGCGTGCTGATGCGCTCGCGCCGCGAGCACCACCGCGTCACCGCCGACTGGCTGGTGCTGCGCAGCGGGGACCGCGCGAGCGAGTACTTCGGGATGATCGCGGAGCACTACGAGAAGGCGGGCGACGTCGCCAACGCCGTCAGCTACTTGCGCAAGGCCGCCGAGGACGCGGCACGCGGCTACGTCAATGGCGCCGCGCTCGAGTACATCGGCCGTGCGCTCGCGCTCGTCCCCGCCGACGACGCGGCGGCGCGCTTCGCGCTGCTGCTGACGCGTCGCTCGGTCTACAGCAACATCGGCAAGCGCTCGGAGCAGGCGGCCGACGTCGCCCAGCTCGAAGAGCTCGCCGAGCGGCTCGACGACGCCGCGCGCGCTCGGGCGATGGGCTTTCGCGCGTCGCTCGCGCTCGTCATGGCCGACTATCCGACCGTCTGCGCCGCCGCCGAGCGCGCGGTCGCGCTGGCCGCGCAAGCGGGCATCGGCGACATCGCCGCGTCGGCACGATTGAACTGGGGCCGTGCGCTGCAGGCACAGGGCGACTACGCCGGTGCCGAGCGCCACGTCGAGGAAGGGCTTGCGCTCGCGCGCCGCATCGGCGACCTGAGGCTCGAGAGCACGACGACCGGCCAGCTTGGCATCCTCGCGTTCCAGGTCGGCCGCTACGGCGCAGCGCGGTCGCACTACCAGCGCGCACTCGAGCTCGCGCGCTCGATCGGCGACCGCCTGATCGAAAGCGGCATGCTCAACAACCTCGGCGAGACCGAGCGTGCGCTCGGTCACTACGACGCGTCGTTCGAGGTCTTCCAGGCCGGTCGCCGCATCTGCGCCGAGATCGGTCAGCGCCTCGCCGACGCCTACATGCTGTGCAACATCGCGCACGTGACGCTGCAGCGCGGCGATGCCGCCGAGTCGCTCGCGTGGGCGGGCCAGTCGAGCGAGCTCGCCGACCGCCTCGGCGACCGCGACCTGCAGGCGGCGCTCGCCAACGTCAGCGGCCACGCGCTCGCCGCGCTCGGCCGCCTCGACGAGGCCGACGAGCGCTACCGGGCGTCGGTGGCGCTGTTTCGCGAGATCGGCCGCACGACGATGCCGTACGAGCCGCTCGCCGGGCTCGCCCGCGTCGCGCTCGCGCGCGGCGACATCGCCGCGGCGCGCGCGACCGTCGACGAGATCGTCGCCCACTTCGACGGCGGTGGATCGGTCGACGGCACCGAGGATCCGCTCTGGATCCATCTCACGTGCCACGACGTCCTCGGCGCCGCCGAGTCGGCGCGCGCTCGCGAGTTCCTCGAGCGCGGCCATGCGCTCCTGCAGCAGCGCAGCGCGGCACTCGACGCCGGCGAGCGCGAAGCGTTCCTCGGCAACGTGCCGACGCACCGGCGCATCGTCGACGCCTGGCGCGTCTCGAGCGCAGCGCGCGGCGCCTGAGCGATCAGCGCGGCGCCGGAGTCTCGCCGATTCCGACCACGCTGCGCGCGCGCCGCGGCGCGAGGATGCCCGTCGTCAGCGCGGTGCCGAGGAAGATGATGGCGCAGCCGGCGACGATCGACGCGCTGAGGCTCTCGCCGAGCAGGACGAAGCCCCACAGGATCGCGAACGGCGGAATCAGGTAGGTCACCGCGACCGCGTTCGTCGGCCCGGCGTTGGCGATCAGGCGGAAGTAGAGGATGTAGGCGACTCCGGTGCAGAGGAGCGCGAGCAGCGCTGCGGCGACCCAGTCCATCGCCGGCGGCGTCGCTGCCGGCCACGCGAACGCGGCAGGAATCGCGAGCAGGAGCGCGGCAGCGAGCTGGCTGCCGGCGGCGACCGCGAGCGGCGCGACGCCGCCGAGCCGTCGCTTGGTGAGGTTCGGCGCGACCGCGTACGACATCGTCGCGACGAGGCATGCGCCGATCGCCCACGCCGAGCCGCCGGGCTTGAAGTCGGCGCCGTCCCAGCCGATCCAGACGACGCCCGCAAAGCCGACGACGAGGCCGACGATGCGCAGCGTCGTCATGCGGTCGCCGAGCCAGAGCCACGCGAGCATCGCCGTGAAGAGCGGAGTCGCCGAGTTGAGGATCGCCGAGAGCCCGGCCGTGATCGACAGCGCCGCGTAAGAGAAACAGAGGAACGGCAGCGCCGAGTTCATCGCGCCGACGACGGCGATCGTCCGCCAGTTCGCAGCGAGCGTGCCGATCTCGCCGCGCAAAGCGAGCAGCGGAACGAGGAAGAGCGAGGCGCCGGCGACGCGGACGAACGCGAGCGCGACCGGACCGAATGACGGCGCCGCGATCCGCATGAACAGGAACGACGCGCCCCAGAGCGCGGCGAGGACGACGAGCTCGACGACGTCGCGCGGCCTCAATGCAGCTCCAGCGTGCGTTCGACGCGCTCGCTTTCGATGCGCAGCAGCGACCGCTTGCGGTCGAGGCCGCCGGCGTAGCCGGTGAGCGAGCCCGAGCTGCCGACGACGCGGTGACAAGGCACGATGATCGAGACCGGATTGCGGCCGACCGCAGCGCCGACGGCGCGGCTCGCCGAAGCGACGCCGAGATCGCGCGCGATCTCGCCGTAGGTCGTCGTCCGCCCCGGCGCGATCGCGAGGAGCGCGCTCCAGACTGCGCGCTGGAAGTCGGTTCCCTGCAAGTCGAGCGCGACGTCGAAGGTGGTGCGTGCACCCGCGAAGTACTCGCGCAGCTGCGACGCGGTCTCGGCGAGCAACGGATCGTCGGCGCGCTCGGGAGCGCCGATCGTCTCCGGATGGTGCTTCTGGCGCTCGAACCAGGCGCCGGCGAGGCCGTGCTTCGTGCGCGCGAGGAGCATCGTGCCGAGCGGCGATGCGATGCGGCATTGCGCCGTCGCGGAGTGCAGGATCGAGTCGGTGGCGTAGGTCATGGTGTGGCTCCGAGCGAGTTCCAGAGACGGAGGAGGGCGTAGCCGCGCCAAGGCCGCCAGCGCTCTGCGTGGGCGGCGACGTCGCGCGCCGTCGTGGTGTCGAAGAGGGCGCGCATCGCCTTCGCGGCGGCGACGTCGCCCGGCGGGAATGCGTCGGGCCAGCCGAGGCCGCGCATCGCGATGTAGTGCGCGGTCCATGGCCCGATGCCGGGAACCTCGCACAGCCGTGCGACGAGCGCTTCGGGCGAAGCGCCGGGTGCGAGCAGCGGTGCGATCGCGTCCCACTGCATCGCGAGCGACTGCATCGCCGCGGCGCGGCTGCGAATGATGCCGAGCTCGGCGATTCGCTCGATCGGTGGCTCGGCGAGATCGGCAGGGCGAGGGAACGTGCGGTCGACGCTGGTCCATGGCGTCGCGATCGTTTCGCCGAAGCGTTCGACGACGCGCTTCGCGAGCGTTCGCGCTGCAGAGACGGTCACCTGTTGACCGAGGATCGCGCGCACCGCGAGCTCGAACGCGTCGACGCTGCCCGGCAGGCGGATGCCGGGAGCGCCGGGCAGATCGGCGAGCGTCTCGGCGATCGTCGCCGGTGCGGCATCGAGGTCGAGCCAGCGCCGCGTCGCCGCGATGACGGCGCCGCTCGAGGCGCCGAGCGATGGCGCGAACGCGAGCTGGACGCGCGCGGCGTCGTCGGCGAAGCGCGCCTCGAGCCAGCCTGCCCGCTCGGCGAGCGCGCCGGCGGCGACCGTGCGCCGGACCGTGCGACCGGCGACGACCTCGACGCCCGGGATCGCGCGCGCCGCGAGGAACGCGAGCAGCGCATCGACATCGAGCGGCGTCCGGTACGCGAGCTGGACCGAGATCGCTTCGCCGGCGCCGAGCCTGGTCCCTCGCGTCTTGCGCGACGGCGACGCCGCGGCGCTGCCGTCGCGCGGTGCCGTCCTGCGCAGCCGCGTCGGGTTCATCCGGTAGCCGCCGAGGAACGCAGCGTTGAAGCGGCGCAGGCTCCTGAACCCGCTCGTCAGCGCGATCTGCGAGATCGGCAGCTGCGTGTCGGTCAACAGCTGTTTGGCGAGCAGCAGCCGACGCGTCTGCAGGTACTGCAACGGCGTCACGCCGTGCTCGGCGAAGAAGATGCGGCGCAGATGGCGGTCGCTGACGCCGAGCCGCGCGGCGACGTCGGCGACGCTCGGCGCCTCGCCGTGCGCGGCGAAGTCGTCGAGCGCGCTCGCCGCCTGCAGCGCGAGCGTGCGCGACGCGTCCATCACCGTCCACGGCAACCCCGGGCCCGGAGCGATCTCGGGCCGGCACTTGAGGCACGGCCGGAACGCCGCGGCTTCGGCCTGCGCCGGCGAGGCGAAGAAACGGCAGTTGCGCCGCGCCGGCATGCGGACGCGGCAGATCGGCCGGCAGTAGACGCCGGTCGACGTCACGCCGACGAAGAGTCGGCCGTCGAAGCGCGCGTCGTGCGCGAGGAGGACCTGGTATGCAGCGTCGCCGTCGATCGTCATGCGCCGATTATCGGCAACGAATGCGACAGCACTCGCCGTTTCCGGACACGTTGCGGAACGCGCCGAAAGGTCCGGCAGAGCGCGTCAGGTCGGGTCGAAGCGGCCGTGCTTGCCGGCGCCGCCGACGAAGCGCTGCGCGCCGACTTCGGCTTCGCCCGAAGCGAGCGTCGCGCGGCCGAGCGCGAACTCCTGCGCGAGCGCGTCGCCCATCGCGAGACCGTGCTGGCGGCGGACGCTCAGCCGGTCGTTGCGCATGCACGTTTGCGGAAAGGCCGCGATCGCGCGCGCCATCGCCTGCGCTGTCGCGAGCGCCTGGCCCTGGGCGACGATGCGGCAGACGAGGCCGATCGCGAGCGCTTCCTCGGCGCCGACGGCGCGCCCCGTGAGGATCAGCTCCATCGCGCGGCTCTCGCCGATGAGGCGCGGCAGCCGCACCGTGCCGCCGTCGACGAGCGGGACGCCGAAGCGCCGGCAGAAGACGCCGAACGTCGCCGTCGTCGCGGCGACGCGGGCGTCGCACCAGAGCGCGAGCTCGAAGCCGCCGGCGACCGCGAATCCTTCGACGGCGGCGATCACCGGCTTCGTGAGCTCGAGCCGCGTCGGGCCCATGGGGCCGTCGTTCGCCATGTCGTCGTCGAGCGCGAGCGCGTTGGCGCCGACGCTGCCCGAGGCGACGGTGCGCAGGTCGGCGCCCGCGCAGAACTGGCCGCCGGCACCGGCCAGAACGGCGACGCGCGCTTCGCCGTCGGCGTCGAACGCGCGAAACGCGTCGGCGAGCGCGCGCGCCGTCGGCCCGTCGACGGCGTTTCGCACCTCGGGGCGATCGATCGTCACCGTCCACACCTGGCGATCGCGGTCGATGCGGACGGTCGTCATCGTGGTGCCTCGCGCAGGAAGAGGGCGGACGTCTCGGCGGCGAGCGTGTCGAGGTCGACGGCGCGGCGGCCGCGCGGCCGCGCGCGGTACCAGGTCGCCGAGTAGTTGATCGCGCCGAGGATCATCAGCCGTGCGATGTGCGCGTCGGCGGCGAGCCTCCCTTCGGCGTGAAGCGCGTCGATCGTCTCCTGCCAGATCGCGTCGTAGCGGTCCTTCAGCTCGACGATGCGACGGCGATGCTGCGGCGGCAGCGAGCGCCAGTCGTAGAGCATCACCGGGATGAAGTCGCTGCCGTTCTCGTGGAGGATGCCGAAGTGCGCGCGGACGAGGCGGCGGAAGCGCTCGACGGCGTCGATTCCCGCTTCGTCGACGACCGAGCGCGTGCGCTCGAGGCCGAGCCTGAGTCCTTCCTCCATCACGGCGAGCAGCAAATCGTGCTTGCTCGCGAAGTGATAGAACGGGCTTCCCGAGCGCATGCCGACGGCGCCGGCGATGTCGCGGATCGTGGTGCCGTCGAAACCCTTCTGGCGAAACAGCTGCGCCGCGGCGCGGACGAGGTCGCTGCGTCGGTTGTCGTTGCCGTTCTTCGGGTTCGTGCGCACGCGGGCTCGCCGCCTCTACAAAGCAACCGCTTGCTTGGCGAGCGAGAATAGCAACTCGCGAAGCCATCCGCCAGCGCGGCGTCCGCTGCCAGCCTCTCGCGCGCAACGACGGTGCAACACCCCGGCTCTTCTTCATCGTGGCTCGACCTCGCGCGCCGCCCACGCTCGCCGCGCGCGGTCGCGTTCGCGCTCGCGCTCTGGCTCGCCGTCGTCGGCAACCTCGCGCTCTGGCGCGAGCTCGTGCGGATCGGCGGCGCGACCGCTGCGACCGCCGTCAACGCGGCCGGCACGTTCGTCCTCGTCGTCGCGGCGCTGACGGCGCTGATGGTCCTTGTGGCCTGGGGCCGTTTCGCCAAGCCGCTCTGGATCGTCATCCTCGTCGCCGCCGGCGTCGCCCAGCACTTCATGCTGACGTACGGCGTCGTGATGGACACGGCGATGCTCGCCAACACGATGCAGACCGA
>DATJIM010000423.1:0-3860 GCA_035493195.1 Caldimonas sp. | reverse complement strand
GGTGCTGCCCGACGGCGCCGAGGGCGAGCTCGTCTTCACGACGCTCACCAAGGAGGCGCTGCCGGTGATCCGCTACCGCACGCGCGACCTGACGCGTCTGCTGCCGCCGACCGCGCGCTCGATGCGGCGGATGGGCAAGATCGTCGGCCGCAGCGACGACATGCTGATCATCCGCGGCGTCAACCTCTTCCCGACGCAGATCGAGGAGATCGTCCTCGCCAACGGCCAGCTCTCGGGGCAGTACCAGCTCGTCGTCACGCGCGAAGGCAATCTCGACGCAGTCGAAGTGCGCTGCGAGGTGCTGCCGCAGCACGCGCAGGCGAATCGCGACGAGATCGCCTCGGCGCTTCGCCACCGCATCAAGACGTTGATCGGGATCAGCACGAAGGTCGATGTCGGTGCGCCGGAGTCGATCGAGCGGACGCTCGTCGGCAAGGCGAAGCGGGTGGTCGATCAGCGCAAGCGATGAGGAGGAGGCCGTGATGTTCGCGAAGGATCCGTCGGTGCGCCGGTTGGCGCGTTGGCTCGCTGCGGCGCTCGCTGCCGCTTCGGCGTTCGTGGCTGCGCCCTCGCAAGGCGCAGACGCGATTCCGGCCGCGACCTTCTTTTCCAATGCAGCGATCCGCGACGTGCGAATCTCTCCATCGGGTCGCCATCTCGCCCTCACGGTTCCGGCGACGAATGGCCGGATGGTGCTTGCGGTCGTCGAAGTCGGCAGCGACAAGCCGCCGACCGTCGTCGCTGCCAGCTCGCGGTTCGACATCTACTCGTTCCAATGGGTCAACGACGACCGGCTCGTCTACGAGGTCGCGGATCTCCAGGTCGTGGGATACGACCAGAAGGCGGGCCCCGGGCTCTTCACCGTCAAGAGCGACGGCAGCGATGCTCGGGCGCTGATCCGAGGCAGATTCATCGTCGAGCAGAGCAGCAAGATGCTCGATCTCGGTCCGGACCATCGTCTCCTGACGGTGCTGCGCGACGGAAGCAACGACGTCATCGTCGTGCAGTACCAGTTCAACGGCATTCGCGACTATGTCGGTGAGGTGCCGAAGCGACTCGACGTGACCACCGGTCACTGGCGCAGCCTCGCCTACGGCAGCCCGCCCAACGCGATGGATTGGGTGTTCGATCCGAAGGGTGAGCCGCGCGCCGTGCGCACGACGAACAAGGGCGTCGGCGAGGTGTTCTGGCGCGATGGCGGCGAAACGTGGCGGCCGATCCTGAAGGCGCCCTCTCTCTCGATGCCGTGGGAGCCTGAAGCTGTCGACGGGCAGGGCAACTTCTACGGCGTCGTCTACAGCAGCGACACCACGGCCTCGCTCGCGCGCGTGGACAAGGCGACCGGCAAGCCCGACAAGGATCCGATCGTCTCGACGCCCGGCTTCGACGGCTTTTCGCAACTCGTGTTCGACAGCGAGCGCGGCGAGCGCGTGCTCGGCGTTCGCGTCGAGACCGATGCTGCGACGACCGTCTGGTTCGATCCGGAAGTGAAGAAGCTGCAGGAAGTTGCCGATGCGCGCTTCCCGAACACGATCAATGCGATGAGTTGCGCCCGCTGCTGGGCCGCCGACGGCGCGATCCTCGTCCGGTCGTACTCGGACCGCGATCCCGGCACCTTCAGCGTGTATCGGCCCTCGACGCGCGAGTGGACGACGATCGGAAGCGCGCGTCCCGCAGTCGATCCCAAGGCGATGGCGACGCTCGACCTGCATCGCATCAAGGCGCGCGATGGTCTCGATCTGCCTGTTTGGGTCACGACGCCGCGCGGAGCGGCGAGCGGGCCTCGGCCTGCAGTGGTCCTCGTTCACGGCGGCCCCTGGGTCCGCGGCGGCCACTGGCGCTGGAGCCCGGACGCGCAGTTTCTCGCATCCCGGGGCTATGTCGTCATCGAGCCCGAGTATCGCGGCAGCACCGGCTACGGCAGGGCGCACATGGAGGCCGGGTTTCGCCAATGGGGAACGACGATGCAGGACGACGTCAGCGATGCCGTGCGCTGGGCGACCGCGAAAGGACTGATCGACGGCAAGCGGGTATGCATCGCCGGAGCGAGCTACGGCGGCTATGCGACGCTGATGGGCGTCATTCGCTATCCGGACCTCTACCGTTGCGGCGTTGCCTGGGTCGCGGTGAGCGATCCGCGGCTGCTGCTCGCACCGATCTGGCAGAGCGACATGCCGCGCGAGGCCCGCGAGTATTCGCTGCCGACCATGATCGGCGATCCCGAGAAGGACGCCGACATGCTCAAGGCAGCATCCCCGGTCGAGCGCGCGAGTGAGATCAAGGTTCCGATGCTGCTCGCCTACGGCGCCGAGGACTCGCGCGTTCCGATCGACCACGGCGATCGCATCCGTGCAGCGATGCGCGCGTCCGGCAACGAGCCCGAGTACATCGTGTACGCCGGGGAGGGCCACGGTTGGTTCAAGGTCGAGAACCGGATCGACTTCTGGACCCGCGTCGAGAAGTTTCTCGCCAAGAACCTGAAGTGAGACGAGATCGGAGCTGAGCGATGTACACGCAAGCGATGGACACGATGGGCAAGGACCGCGACGACACGCCCAAGGCGGTGCGCTCGGCCGACGAGCTGGCACACCAGCAGGCGTTCGACGAGCGGATCGACGCCGGCGAGTTCATCGAGGCGAAGGACTGGATGCCCGAGCACTACCGGAAGACCCTGGTGCGCCAGATCAGCCAGCACGCGCACTCGGAGATCGTCGGCATGCTGCCCGAGGGCAACTGGATCACGCGGGCGCCGACGCTCAAGCGCAAGGCCATCCTGATGGCGAAGGTGCAGGACGAGGCCGGCCACGGCCTCTACCTCTACGCCGCCGCCGAGACGCTCGGCACGTCGCGCGACCAGCTCGTCGACGCGCTTCACTCCGGCAAGGCCAAGTACAGCTCGATCTTCAACTATCCGACGCTGACGTGGGCCGACATGGGGACGATCGGCTGGCTCGTCGACGGCGCCGCGATCATGAACCAGGTGCCGCTCTGCCGCTGCTCGTACGCGCCCTACGCGCGCGCGATGGTCCGGATCTGCCGCGAGGAGTCTTTCCACCAGCGCCAGGGCTTCGAGTCGCTGCTGACGATGATGACCAAGGGCACCGATGCGCAGAAGGCGATGGTGCAGGACGCGGTGAACCGCTGGTGGTGGCCGAGCCTGATGATGTTCGGGCCGCCCGACAGCGAGTCGCCGAACTCCGAGCAGTCGATGCGCTGGGGAATCAAACGAATCAGCAACGACGATCTGCGCCAGAAGTTCGTCGACGTCACCGTCGAGCAGTCGAAGATCCTCGGCGTCACGCTGCCCGACCCGGAGCTGCGCTGGAACGACGAGCGCGAGCACTGGGACTTCGGCGCGATCGACTGGCGCGAGTTCTGGCAGGTCGTCGGCGGCGACGGGCCGTGCAACCGCGAGCGCCTCGCCGCGCGCGTCAAGGCGTGGGACGACGGCGCCTGGGTGCGCGACGCGGCGCTTGCGCACGCGGCCAAGCAGGAGCAGCTGAAGGAGGCGGCATGAGCGAAACGAAGAACGAATGGCCGCTCTGGGAAGTGTTCGTGCGCAGCAAGGCGGGCCTCGACCACAAGCATTGCGGCAGCCTGCACGCCGCCGACGCGCAGATGGCGATCCAGCTCGCGCGCGACGTCTACACGCGGCGTCAGGAAGGGACGAGCGTCTGGGTCGTCCGCTCCGACCAGATCACGGCGAGCGACCCCGGCGAGAAGTCGTCGTACTTCGATCCGATGGAAGACAAGGTCTACCGCCACCCGACCTTCTACGCGCTGCCGAAGTCGCTCGACCACATGTGAGCGCCGCCATGCCTGCCTCGATCACCGTCTCGTCGCATCCGTCGGTGCAGTAC
>DATJIM010000422.1:0-6460 GCA_035493195.1 Caldimonas sp. | reverse complement strand
TCGGCGCAGACGCTCTCGCCGCCCTTGAGGATCAGGCCGATGGTCTCCAGCGGCAGCACGTTGATCGGCATGCCGACCAGCGCCAGCGCCATGATCGGCGTGCCGCCCATGGCGTAGACGTCGCTGATCGCGTTGGTCGCGGCGATGCGGCCGAAGTCGTAGGGGTCGTCGACGATCGGCATGAAGAAGTCGGTCGTCGCGATCAGCGCCTGCTCGTCGTTGAGCTTGTAGACCGCGGCGTCGTCCGACGTCTCGATGCCGACCATCAGCTCGGGCGGAACGAGACCGCCGACGGTGTTCTTCAGGATCTCCGAGAGCACTCCCGGTGCGATCTTGCAGCCGCAGCCGCCGCCGTGCGAGAAGCTCGTGAGGCGCAGCGGCGGCGGCGCCTTGGCGTTGGCAGTCGTGGCGGCAGGCGAAGCGATGTCGGCAGGCATGGCAGGACGGCGGCAGGTGGGGTCAGGATTGTCTCAGCGTGCGCTCCCCGCTGCAGCGACGAGGCTGGCGACGAGCAAGCGGACCGCGCGCCGCTCGACCGCCGGCACGAACATCGGCTCGCGCAGCGCGCATTGCGCGCGCAGCTGGTCGGCGAATGCATCGTCGTCGCAGAAGCGGCGCATCAGCGCGGCGAGTGCAGCGGCGTCGCCGACCGGGAAGAAGCCGTCGTAGCCGATGCCGAGCAGGCCGACGTTGCCGTCGATGCGGCTCGCGAGCACCGGAACGCCGGAGCGCACCGCTTCGATGACGACGTTGGCGCCGCCCTCCATCCGGCTCGCGTGGACGAGCGCTCGCGCGCGCGCGATCGTCCGTCGCGCCGCGCCATGCGCGAGCGCGCCGAGCCAGCGGTACGCCGGGCACGCTGCCATCGTCGCCTGCGCCTCGTCGCCGAGGCGCGCGTCGAGCGCGGCGCCGACGTGGACGACGATCGGAGGCGGTGCGGCGTCGCCGGCGAGCAGGCGCGCCGCACGCATCACGGTCTGCGGGTCCTTCTCGTCGCGCAGGTGGCCGACGACCGCGAAGTCGGCGTCGCGCACCGTGTGCTCGGCGTGCAGCGCCGACGCCGACTGCACGATGACCACCGCTTTGGCGCGCGCCGCAGCGTCGATGCGGCCCAACGCCGCTTCCTGCAGGACCACGATGCGGCTGGCACACTCCAGCGAATGGCGGGCGTCGGCGTCGTCGGGAAGGTCGCGGTAGAGATCCGTGCCGGTGAGCACGACGACGATCGGCGCGTCGGGCCGGCGTTCGCGCCAGCGTGCGACCGTCGCCGCGGCGCGGCGCGCGTGCAGCGCGATCAGCACGTCGGCGCCGCCATCCTCGGCGCCGATCGCGACGACCTCGACGTTGGCGACAGCCGCGAGGAAGCGCTGCCAGCGCGCCGCGGTGTGCCAGTTGCCGTTGTTCGCAGCGGCAAGCGCCGGCGTGACGATGGTCACGCTCGGCAGCTGGGATCGCATCGGTCGATGATCGCACGGCGTGGTGCGCGCGATGGCCGCTGATCCGCGCCGCCTCGCCGGCGCGGCGCTCGCCGACGCGCTGCGCGATTCGCGCGCGGCGACGCTGCTGCGCACGCTCGACGCCGGTGACGATGCCTGGCGGGTTGCCGAGCAGCCGGGAGTCAACCCGGTCGCGTGGGAGCTCGGACACGTCGCGTGGTTTGCCGAGTTCTGGATCCTGCGCGGCCCGCATCGGCGCAACGCCGACGGCTTCGTCGACGCTGCGCGGCCGCCGGCGATCGCCGGCCCCGACGCGATCTTCGATTCGGCACGCCTCGCGCACGCCGACCGCTGGCGCGTCGCGCTGCCGTCTCGCGGCGAGCTGCTCGCTCGCCTCGACGCGCAGCTCGCGGCGTGCATCGACGCGATCTCCGATGACGCGGACGACGACGACGCCAACTACTTCCACCGCCTCGCGCTCTTCCATGAAGACATGCACGGCGAAGCGTTTGCATGGCTGCGCGCGACGCTCGGCTGGCCGGCGCCGGCGGGGATCGGCGCGTTGCCGCATCTCGGCGAAGCGACCGAGCTCGCGTTCGCAGGCGGCGACGTCGTGCTCGGCCGCGGCGACGATGCACGCGGCTTCGCGTTCGACAACGAGCGGCCGGCGGCGACGGTGCGCGTGACGCCGTTCGCAATCGACTCGGCGCCGGTGCGCAACGCCGAATTCGCGCGCTTCGTCGACGGCGGCGGCTACGACGATCGAGCGCTCTGGCCGGGCGAGGCCGGCGGCTGGCGCGCTCGCCACGGCCGCGCGCATCCGGCGCGCTGGCGGCGCACCGACGAGGGCTGGCAGATGCGCTGGTTCGACCGCTGGCAGCCGCTCGACCCGGCCGCGCCGGTGATCCACGTCAGCGCCTGGGAGGCAGAGGCCTACTGCCGCTTCGTGAAGCGAAGGCTGCCGAGCGCCGCCGAATGGGAGCTGGCGGCAGGTGACGCGCGCTTCCGCTGGGGCCGGAGCGTCTGGGAGTGGACCGCCGACGCGTTCGTGCCGTATCCCGGGTTTGTCGCAGGGCCGTACGCCGACTACTCGGCGCCGTGGTTCGGCGATCATCGCGAGCTGCGCGGCGGAGCGTTCGCGACGCACGCGCGGATGCACGATCCGCGCTACCGCAACTTCTTTGTCGCCGGCCGCAACGACGTCTTCACGGGATTTCGCACCGCGACGTCGGCGCGCTGAGACACGACAAACTAGGGAGACCGAGACCATGAACGTCATCCGCCAGCTCCTCGCCGGGCTCACTGTCGCCGCGTCGGCGCTCGCGCCCTTGCAATCGCACGCGCAGAACGTGCTGCGCGTGTCGGCGATCCCCGACGAGGCGCCGACCGAGCTGCAGCGAAAGTTCAAGCCGCTCGGCGATTACCTCAAGCACGAGACGGGCATGGACGTGCAGTTCATTCCCGTCACCGACTACGCGGCCGTCGTCGAAGGGCTGGCGACGAACAAGATCGACCTCGCCTGGCTCGGCGGCTTCACCTACGTGCAGGCGCGCTTGCGCACCAACGGCGGCGTCGTCCCGATCGTGCAGCGCGCCGAGGACGCGAAGTTCACGAGCCGCTTCATCGTCCCCCTCAACAGCCCGGCGAAGACGCTCGCCGACCTGAAAGGCAAGACGTTCGCGTTCGGCGCGCCGTCGTCGACCTCGGGCAGCCTGATGCCGCGCTACTTCCTGCTGCAGGCGGGGATCGACCCCGAGCGCGACTTCAAGTCGGTCGCGTTCTCGGGCGCGCACGACGCGACGGTCGCGTTCGTCGCCTCGGGTCGCGCCGAAGCGGGCGTCCTCAACGCATCGGTGATGGACAAGCTCGTCGAGAGCAAGAACCCGAACGCCGAGAAGGTGCGCGTGCTCGCGGTGACGCCACCGTACTTCGACTACAACTGGACGGTGCGGCCGGGCCTCGATCCGGCGCTCACGAAGAAGCTGACCGAGGCGTTCCTGAAGCTCGATCCTGGCAAGCCGGAGATGAAGGAGATCATGGACCTGCAGCGCGCGAGCAAGTTCATCCCGACGCAGAACTCGAACTACGACAGCATCGAGAAAGCGGCGCGCTCGGCCGCGCTGATCAAGGCCGATCGTTGAGCGAGCTGCCGAGCGACGTCCGGCTCGTCGCGGCGAGCCTCGTCCATCCCAACGGCCACCGCGCGTTGCGCGCGGTCTCGCTCGCGCTCGGGGCCGGCGAGCGCGTCGCGGTGATCGGGCCGTCGGGAGCGGGCAAGACGACGCTCATCCGCGTGCTGGCGACGTCGCTGAAGCCGAGCGGCGGCGGCCTCGCGATCGGCGGCGTCGACCCCTGGCAGCTCGGTGCCTCGGCGCTGCGACGGCTGCGCGCGACGATCGGCGTCGTTCACCAGAGCCCGCCGATTCCGCCGCGGCTGCGCGTCGTCACTGCCGTTCTCGCCGGCCGCCTCGGTACGTGGCCCGCGTGGCGTTCGCTCGCGTCGCTGTTCGCGCCGCACGATGCCGCGGCGGCGCGCACCGCACTCGACCGGCTCGACCTGGGAGAGCGCGTCTTCGACCGCTGCGACCGGCTCTCGGGCGGACAGCTGCAGCGCGTCGGCATCGCTCGCGTCCTCTGCCAACAGGCCAACGTCATCCTCGCCGACGAGCCGGTGTCGGCGCTCGACCCTGCGCTCGCCGACCTGAGCGTCGGCGCGCTCGTCGCCGAGAACGAAACGCGCGGCGCGACACTGGTCGCCTCGCTGCACGCGGTCGACCTCGCGCTCAAGTGGTTCCCGCGCCTGGTCGGCATGAAGGACGGCGAGATCGTCTTCGACCGTCCGACGGCGGCGGTGACGAGCACGATGCTGCACGAGCTCTACGCGACCGAAGGGCGCCTCCTGCCGCAGCAGGGCGTCGACGTCGTCGATCACGGCGCACGACGCGCCAACGTCGTCGCCCTCAAGCGTCCCGGCTGCCAATGACCGCATCGGCCGCGACGCTGCCGTCGCCGCCGGCGCCGCTGCGCGACCCGGCGGCGCGCGGCCGCGTCGGCGCGCTCGTCGTCGCGGTCGTCATCCTCTGGCCGCTGCTCGCGCTCGCCGAGTTCAAGCCGTGGCGCTTGCTCGAGCCGGGCGGCCTGCAGGTGATGGCGAACTTCCTCGCCGGCTTCCTGCCGCCGTCGACCGCGCCCGATTTCCTCGCCCTGCTCTGGAAGGCGACCCTCGAGACGCTCGCGATCGCGACCGCGGGCATCGCGCTCGCGTTCACCGTCGCCGTTCCGCTCGCGGTCGTTGCGACGCGCTCGCTCGCGGTCTCTCGGATCGGCCCCGGCCCCGGCCGCGCCGCCGGCGGCGCGGTGCGCACCGCGGCGCGCGCGGTCCTCACGCTGCTGCGCGCGATTCCCGAGGTCGTCTGGGCGCTCGTCTTCGTCCGCGCCCTCGGACTCGGGCCGGGAGCCGGCGTGCTCGCACTCGCCGTCACCTACGGCGGCATGCTCGGCAAGGTCTACACCGAGATCCTCGAGTCGGGCGACACGCGCTCGGCGCGCGCGCTGCTCGAGGCCGGCAGCCCGCGCATCGCGGCGCTCTTCTACGCCCTCGTTCCGAGCACCGCGCAGGAGCTCGCGTCGTACACGGTCTACCGCTGGGAATGCGCGGTGCGCGCATCGGTCGTGATGGGCTTCGTCGGCGCCGGCGGCCTCGGCCAGCTGATGGACCAGTCGATGAAGATGCTCAACGGCGGCGAGGCGAGCTCGATCCTGCTCACCTTTCTCGCGCTCGTCATCGTCGCCGACGCGCTGAGCGCGGTCATCCGGCGGGTGCTGGCATGAGCGACGCCGCAGCGATCACGCGAGACCGGCCGTGCTGGGGCTGCCTCGCGCTCGCGCTCGGCGTCGTCGCCGCCGTCGTCGCGAGCTTTGCGTACCTCGCGGTCGACTGGAAGCAGCTGTTCAGCGCCGAGTCGATGCGGCTGATGGCGAAATTCATCGCCGAATTCTTTCCGCCCGACGTCTCGCCGGCGTTCCTCGCCAAGGCGACCTGGGGCGCGCTGCAGACGTTCGCGGTCGCAGCGATCGGAACGCTGCTCGCGGCCGCGGCGGGCGGCGCCCTCGCGTTGCCGGCGTCAGGCCGCTTCGGCGTCGCAGCGCAGCTCGGCGCGCGTCTCGCGCTCAATTTCCTGCGCAGCGTTCCCGAGCTCGTCTGGGCGGCGTTGATGGTGATCGCCGCCGGCCTCGGCCCGTTCGCGGGAACGCTCGCGCTCGCGCTGCACACGACGGGGGTGCTCGGCCGCCTCTACGCCGAGAGCCTCGAGAACGCGCCGCGCGCGCCCGAGCTGGCGCTGCGCGATGCCGGCAGCGGCCGCGTCGCGGCGTTCGCGTACGCCACGCTGCCGCTCATCGTCGCGCAGGCGATCGCCTACGCGCTCTACCGCCTCGAGATGAACATCCGCATGGCCGCGGTGCTCGGCTTCGTCGGCGCCGGCGGGCTCGGCCAGCTGCTCTACTTCCACCTCTCGATCTTCCAGCAGGCGCAGGCGGCGACGCTGCTGATCGCGATGTTCGTCCTCGTCTTCGCAGTCGACTCGCTGAGCGCGTTCGTGCGCGGACGGCTGCTGCCCGCGCACGCCTGACGACGACGCGCAGGCGACGCAGCTCAGGGCGTGGCGCCGGCCCTGGTCGGATAACCGGCTTCGCGCCAGGCCTTCATGCCGCCGTCGAGCGCGACCGTGCGCTGAAAACCCATCTCGCGCAACGTCGCGGCAGCGAGCGTCGAAATGCGGCCGAAATCGCAGCACGTCACGATGCGCGCGGTCGGGTCGGGCAGCTCCTTGTCGACGCGCAGCTCGAGCTGCCCGCGCGGCAACAGGCGAGCGCCGGGAATGTGGCCGGCGTCGTAGGCATCCTTCTCGCGAACGTCGAGGACGATCAGGTCGCCCGCGCCCGCGTCGACGCGGCGGCGCAGCTCGGCCATGCTCATGAACGGCACGATCGCCGCCGCCTCGGCGAGCATCTCCTCGACCGTC
>DATJIM010000421.1:0-7485 GCA_035493195.1 Caldimonas sp. | reverse complement strand
GGACAAGGTCAAGGCCGACGTGATGGCCAAATGGACCCCGGACAAGGTCGAGGAGGCGTGCGGCGTCCCCGAGGCCGAGGTCTACAAGGTCGCGAAGATGATGGCCGAGAACCGGCCGAGCACGATCGTCTGGTGCATGGGGCAGACGCAGCACTCGATCGGCAACGCGATCGTGCGAGCGTCGTGCATCGTCCAGCTCGCGCTCGGCAACATCGGCGTCAGCGGCGGCGGCGCGAACATCTTTCGCGGCCACGACAACGTCCAGGGCGCGACCGACGTCGGCCCGAATCCGGACTCGCTGCCCGGCTACTACGGCCTGTCGGAGGGCGCGTTCAAGCACTTCGCGAGCGCCTGGAAGGTCGACTTCGAGTGGATCAAGAAGCAGTACGCGCCCGGCATGATGACCAAGCCGGGGATGACGGTGTCGCGCTGGGTCGACGGCGTGCTCGAGAAGAACGAGCTGATCGACCAGGACTCGAACCTGCGCGGCCTCTTCTTCTGGGGCCACGCGCCGAACTCGCAGACGCGCGGCACCGACATGAAGCGCGCGATGGACAAGCTCGACCTGCTCGTCGTCATCGACCCGTATCCGTCTGCGACCGCGGCGATGGCGGCGATGCCCGGCGCGCCCGGTGAGCTCAATCCGAACCGTGCCGTCTACCTGCTGCCTGCGTCCACGCAATTCGAGACGTCGGGCTCGGTGACGGCATCGAACCGGTCGCTGCAGTGGCGCGAGAAGGTGATCGAACCGCTCTTCGAGTCGCGCACCGATCACATGATCATGTACCAGCTCGCCGACAAGCTCGGCTTCGGCAAGGAGCTCGTCGCCGGCCTGAAGCTGGTCCCCGGCAAGGGCGGCATGCAGGAGCCCGAGCCCGAGTCGATGCTGCGCGAGATCAACCGCACCAACTGGACGATCGGCTACACCGGCCAGTCGCCGGAGCGGCTGAAGGCGCACATGCGCAACATGAACGTCTTCGACGTCAAGACGCTGCGCGCCAAGGGCGGCGTCGACAAGGAGACCGGCTACAAGCTCGACGGCGACTACTTCGGTCTGCCCTGGCCGTGCTACGGCACGCCCGAGATCAAGCATCCAGGCTCGCCGAACCTGTACGACACGTCGAAGTCGCTGATGGACGGCGGCGGCAACTTCCGCGCCAACTTCGGCGTCGAGCGCGACGGCGTCAACCTGCTCGCCGAAGACGGCTCGTACTCGAAGGGCTCGCCGATCACGACCGGCTATCCCGAGTTCGACCACGTCTTCCTGAAGAAGCTCGGCTGGTGGAACGACCTGACCGACGACGAGAAGAAGGCTGCCGAAGGCAAGAACTGGAAGACGGACCTTTCGGGCGGCATCCAGCGCGTCGTCATGGCGCGCGGGTGTCACCCGTGGGGCAACGCCAAGGCGCGCGCGGTCGTCTGGAACTTTCCCGACGACATCCCGCAGCACCGCGAGCCGATCTACTCGACGCGGCCCGACCTGATCGCCAAGTACCCCACGCACGACGACAAGAAGGCGTTCTGGCGGCTGCCGACGCTCTTCAAGACCGTGCAGGAGAAGAACAAGGACATCGGCAAGGAGTTCCCTCTGATCATGAGCTCGGGGCGTTTGGTCGAGTACGAGGGCGGCGGTGAGGAGACGCGCTCGAACCCGTGGCTTGCCGAGCTGCAGCAGGAGATGTTCGTCGAGATCAATCCGGCGGCAGCCAACGACCGCGGCATCCGCGACGGCGAGAAGGTCTGGGTGAAGACCCCGACCGGTGCGAAGCTCCTCGTTCGCGCCCTCGTCACCGAGCGCGTCGACAAGACCACCGTCTGGCTGCCGTTCCACTTCTCGGGCCGCTGGCAGGGCGCCGACCTGCTGCAGTACTACCCGGAGGGCGCGCATCCGGTCGTCCGCGGCGAGGCGGTCAACACGGCGACGACCTACGGCTACGACAGCGTGACGATGATGCAGGAGACCAAGACGACGGTCTGCCAGGTCGAGCGGGCGACGGCGTAGGAGCACACGATGGCACGAATGAAGTTCATCTGCGACGCCGAGCGTTGCATCGAATGCAACGGCTGCGTCACCGCGTGCAAGGCCGAGCACGACGTCCCCTGGGGCGTCAATCGGCGCCGCGTCGTCACCATGAACGACGGCGTGCAGGGCGAGCGCAGCATCTCGGTGGCGTGCATGCACTGCTCGGACGCGCCGTGCATGGCGGTCTGTCCGGTCGACTGCTTCTACCGCACGCCCGAAGGCGTCGTGCTGCACGACAAGGACATCTGCATCGGCTGCGGCTACTGCTCGTACGCGTGCCCGTTTGGGGCGCCGCAGTTCCCGAGCAACGGCACCTTCGGCCTGCGCGGCAAGATGGACAAGTGCACGTTCTGCGCCGGCGGCCCCGAGGAGAACGGCAGCCAGGCCGAGTACGAGAAGTACGGGCGCAACCGGCTCTCCGAAGGAAAGCTCCCGGCTTGCGCCGAGATGTGCTCGACGAAGGCGCTGCTCGGCGGCGACGGCGACGTGATCGCCGACATCTTGCGCACCCGTGTGCTTCATCGCGGCAAGGGGAGCGAAGTCTGGGGCTGGGGCACGGCCTACGGCAAGCCGAATGGCGGCACGCTGGCAGCGCCGGCGCCGGAGAAGAAGTCATGAAGCGGCTGAACGAAGTTCTGCTTGCAGCCGCGGTTGCAGTCGCGGTCGCGGGCCTGGGCGCGTGCGGCGAAAGGGTTCAGACGATCGGCGTCGGCAAATCCAAGCTCGCCGACAGCAACGCTTGGGAGGTCAGCAGCAGCGATCCCTATGTCGCACCCGGCTGGAGGGTGGACGACCAGGCGAGCTGGGAGGATCACCTGCGCCGTCGCACCCAGATGCAAAACGACTACGCGCCGCGATGACCGTGAGGGCTTGATCATGGGAAGCATCCTTCGAAGCTGGGTGGTCGCAGGTGCGGCCGCGCTGGCGCTCAACGGCTGGGCGCTCGCGCAGGGCACCGCGGCGCAGGCGCAGCCGGCGGCCGCGGTGCTGCAGCCGGCCAACGGGGCCGCTCTGCCGCAGCCCGACGACACCAATGCGCAGCGCGCGATCAGCCAGCCGGGAAACAACGCCCCGGTCTGGCGCGACGTGCGCAACTCGGGCAACCAGCCCGGGGTCATCGCGCTGCCGGGGCCCGAGCACGGCGTGCTGATCCAGGCCTTCACGCAGTACCCAGGCTCGAGCTTCACCACCGCCGGCGAAGCCTGGCGCCAGGTTCGCAACGACTGGATCGTTCCCTACGGCGGCGCGCTAGTGATCATCGTGCTCGTCGCGTTGGCGCTCTACTATTTCGCGAAAGGCCCGATCGGCAGCGACGACAACAGGGGCGGCCCCGCGATCGAGCGCTTCACCTATTTCGAGCGTGCCGCGCACTGGAGCAACGCCGCGGCCTTCGTGATCCTCGCGATCTCCGGCATCGTGATCGCGTTCGGCCAGTTCTTCCTGCTGCCGATCACGGGTCATATCCTGTTCGGCTGGCTCACCTATGCCCTGAAGACGGCCCACAACTTCGCGGGGCCGCTGTTCGCGGTGTCGCTGCTGATCGTCTTCATCGCGTTCCTGCGCGACAACTTCCCCGAGCGCGGCGACCTCGATTGGCTGCTGAAGGGCGGCGGCCTGTTCGGTGGCCATGAGCCTCCGTCGGGGCGATTCAACGCCGGCGAGAAGCTCGTCTTCTGGGGCGGCGTGTTCGTGCTGGGCATCTTCGTCGTCGGCTCCGGCCTCGTGCTCGACGAGACCATTCCGGGCCTGGCCTATCTGCGCGGCGACATGCAGATCGCGCACATGGTGCATTCGGTCGCCGCTGTCCTGATCATCGCCGTCTTTCTGGGCCACATCTACCTCGGCACGATCGGCATGCGCGGCGCCTACCGCGCGATGAAGACCGGCTATGTCGACGAAGGCTGGGCCGCCGAGCACCATCGCTACTGGTACGAAGACGTCAGGGAAGGAAAGATCCCGACACAGCGCAGCGCGCCGCCGCCGCGCACCGAGCAGCCGGCCGCCTGAACCACAGCACGAGGATTGCCATGCGTTCTTCCGCACTCGCCGCCCTGGCGACCGTCGCACTCGCCGGCTTTGCGCTGGCCAAACTACCGCCGCCGAGCGACGAAGCGAAGGCCAAGGCCGCCGAAGCCGCGGCGAAGTCAGCCTGGTCCGCCAAGGCCGATGCCTACAAGGTGTGCGAGATCGAGGATCGCCTCGCCAAGAACTATCACGTGCGCGTGAAGGGTGCGCCCGCGGCGCAGCCCACGCCTCCCTGCGTCGATCCTGGCCCGACTCCCGTCGCAGACAAGCCGCTGGAGGCTTCCGAGGCTCATTCGCCGCCCGGCAAGGCGACTTCTCCGCCGAGCAGCAAGGCCACCTCGGCCGAGTTGACGGGTTCAGTGAAGAAATAAAACGCCGCGCGCGAACTTCATCTGGCCTCGTTGCTCTCGGTCAATGTCGGCTTTCCTACGGACACCCGATCGTGGCGCGAGACGCCGCACACCGATATCTCGAAGGATTCGGTGCCGGGCCGGGCACCGGAAGAAGGGCAACGCGCCGATCTGTTGCTCGTTGCGCTGAGCGACGTCGAAACTCGATCGCTCAGAGCGAGCGGCACTGTCGTGCAACGTCGCTCGCTTGCGCGCTTGCGTTTGTTCAGCTCGAGGGAAACCACGGGCGCGCGACATCGCCATCGGCGCCAACAGGATGCGTCGACGTTTTCCGAGTGATCATCATCTCGTTGAGTACGCTTTGGATGCCAGGCACGCGACGGACGGCATCGGCAGCACTCCACGACTCGGCTTCGGATCGAACGTTGCCGGTCAGGATGGCCACTCCTGCTTGAACCAGGACATCGATTCTTTCGGCATCGACACCGGGCTCGCGCACAAGCTCCATTCGAGCGTCATGCTGCAGTTCGCTGTCTGAGCTCATTGCCGGCTCCTTCGCAATCGGGATACGAGCATCGGCGTCGGGCGTGGCTCGGTCTGTGCGCTGCAACACAAAGCCGGCATCGGCAGCCGTGGGTTGTGCCAGACGGTGGCGCTTCGACATCGGCAACAACATCCGAGCGTTCAGTCCCACCATGGTTGAGGTATTCGGTCCTCCGGCAGGTGTGTCCGCTAGCGCACTGACCGCCCCGGACAACCCGCTCACACTGGCCCGCTGTCAACCCTCCACCGCAAAACACGGACGCACCATGAGATCAATCACCATCACTGCGACGGCCGCCGCAGCATGCGCGCTGCTGCTGCAACCTGCCTACGCACAGGACTCGGCATCGTCACCGTCAAGAGCCGAAGTCAAGGCTCAGACTCGAGCCGCGAACGAAGCGGGAGCGCTCGCGCCTGCGGGCCCGCTCGGTCCAGAAAGGGAGCCGAAGGCGGCCAAGTCGAACAAGGCAAGAGCGCCGGTCAAGGCGGAAACGCGACGCTTGAACGAAGCGGGGCAACTCGCGCCTGCCGGTTCACTCGGCCCCGAAAGAGAGCCGAAGGCGGCCAAGTCGAACAAGGCAAGAGCGCCGGTCAAGGCCGAAACCCGAGAGGCCGTAAAGGCGGGGACGATACCGCGGGGCGAAGCGCCCACGGGTGCGAAGTGAGCCGAGTCTGTTGAGCGCGTCTCGGCATCGAACATGCTGCAGGGCCGAGGCCGTCGTAATGCATGCAGTGTCGGCGGACGCTGGCGACTTCCGTCCACGTCCGCACAGAACTCCTGTCACGCCGGGGGTCGCGGGTTCGAGCCCCGTCCACTCCGCCAACGACGCGTTCGACGACGATGACTTGGCCGCCTTCGGGCGGCTTTCGTCTTTCAATGGCAGCTTCGGGATTCGAGCGGCCACGTCGGCGCACGGGCACCATTCCGATCAATACCCCGCTGCCCGATCGACGCTCGCGGGAATGAGCCCGGATTCGCGATAGCGGCGGACATTCGCCGCAACGATCGCCGAAGCGGTGCGCCGATCGGTCGGGGCGGAAACGTGGGGCAGAACGGTGACCCTTGAATGCGCCCATTGCCAGGCATCGGCCGGCAACGGTTCGCGATCGAAGACGTCGAGGACCGCGTGAGACACGCGGTTGTCGTCGAGCGCGCTGCGAAGCGCTGCGTCGTCGACGATCGGCCCGCGCGCGAAGTTGAGCAGCGCCGCGCCTTTTCGCAAAGCGCCGAGCGCGTCGGCATCCAGGATGCCCCTGGTGTGCGCCGTCAGCGGCAGCAGGCACACGAGGATGTCTGTTCGCGCGAGCATCACCGGGAGTGCTTCGTCCCCGGCGTGGCAATCGACACCCGGGATTGCCTTGCCGGTGCGGCTCCAGCCGCAGACCTTGAAGCCGGCCGCGAGCAGCTTCGCGGCACTCGCTGCACCGAGCGCGCCCAGCCCGAGAAGTGACACCGTCTTCAGCTCCGGCCGCACGTAGTCGTGTTCGATCCACTGTCGTGCAGCCTGCTGGCGGGCATACCGTGGCATGTCACGGTGCAGGTACAAGGTCCACGCGAGCACGGCTTCGGCCATCGTCTTCGCGAGTTGCGGGTCGACGAGACGGACGATCCGCACATCGTTGGCAGGCAACTCCGCCACCAGGCGCTCGACGCCGGCCCAGACGCTGTGCACCCACTTCAGCTTCGGCATCGAGAGAACGTCTTCGATCCGCGGATTCGCGACGACAGCGATTTCGCAGGCCGACCGCTCGGAGGCATCGAGGTCCTCGAATGCGACGACCCTCTCGCTCGGCATGGCTGCCTGGAGCTCGTCGATCCATCGATTTGCAGACGAATCCGCTGCCGCGCAGAGGAAGGGGAGAGGTCCGTTCACTTTTCGGAGACTCATGCGGCGCGCGACAGCCCCATTGCGATCTTCAGAGCATAGATGAGGACGGGCGCGACGATCGTCGCGACGAGCTCCTTGATGATCTTCGGGTTGAATGGCCACGTCGACGCCGCGAGCACCCGGCTCTCGTACGCACCCACCGCGGCGATCGGCGCGTAGAGACTCGCCACCTCGTCCGCCGTGCCCTCCGCGAGCTTGCGCTTCAGGTCGCTGCGCGCCTTGCTCCAGTGTTGGTGAACGAGGGCCAATTCACGCCGCTGCGCTGCCACCAGAGCCTCATGGACGCTCCAGATCGACATGAAGAAGAGCGTCAGCGAAACGACCACCATGGTCGAATAGATCACGATCGATTGCAGCGTGTGCAGGCTCTCGTAGGACTGGAAGAGCAGGCTGAGGCAGGTGCCGCCGACGAAGGTCAGCGAGACGATCTGCCCCCACCGGATCAGCGGCGTGAACGAGCGGCGGTCGAATAGGTCCAGCTGCAGGCCGGAGCGAACGACGCGCGTAAGTCGCCGCGTGCGGACGAGGCAGTCATAGATCGTTAGCGCCATCAGGCTGAACATGACGAGGTTGGAGGCGAAGACGTAGGGCAACAGCCATCGATGGTCGAAGTGCGACGGACGGGTGACCCAGACGGAGAAGGCGGCGCCGAGCA
>DATJIM010000420.1:0-2160 GCA_035493195.1 Caldimonas sp. | reverse complement strand
CCGCGTGAAGAACGGCGCGACGCTGCCGTCGGAGAGGACGAGGCCGCGCCGCAGGCTCTTGTCGAGCAGCGGCCCGAGGACGAGGCCGAGCACGAACGGCGCCATCTGGTAGCCGCGCCGGCGCAGGAAGAACGCGCCGATGCCGATCACGAGCATCGCGTAGACGTCGAACAGGCGCGAGGCGCTGGCGAACGCGCCGACCGTGCAGAGCAGGAAGATCACCGGCATCAGCACGGTGCGGCGGATGCGCAGGATGAGCAGCAGCGGCTTCACCAGGAAGAGGCCGAAGATGAGGATCGTGATCGTCGCGAGCGACGTCATCGCGACGACCTCGTAGACGAAGTGCGGGTGCTGCATCATCATCATCGGACCCGGCTGGATGCCGTGGACGATCATCGCCGCCATCAGCACCGCCGACGGCGCCGAGCCGGGGATGCCGAGCGCGAGCGCCGGAATGATGTGGCCGGGGATCGACGCCATGTCGCCGGTCTCGGCCGCCATCAGGCCGTCGATCGAGCCCTTGCCGAACTGCTCCTTCTCCTTGCTCGTCGCCTTCGCCGCGGCGTACGACATCCACGCTCCCGAGTCCTCGCCGACGCCCGGCAGCAATCCCGTCAGCACGCCGATGACGCCCGAGCGCAGCACGGTGCGCCAGTACCGGAAGACCTCGCGAAAGCGCGGCAGCACCGAGTCCTTGAGCTCGACGAGCTTCTTTTCCGCCGGGTCGGCGAGCGTCGTCAGGATCTCGGCGAGGCCGAATGCGCCGACGAGCGCCGGGATCAGCGCGATGCCGCCCGAGAGCTCGTCCCAGCCGAACGTGAAGCGGTCGTACGCGTAGAGGCCTTCCTGGCCGATCTGCGCGACGAAGAGGCCGAGCGCGCCCATCAGCCAGCCCTTGAGCGGATCGTTGCCGACGATCGTTCCCGACATCGTGACGCCGAAGAGCGCGAGCCAGAAGAACTCGTAGGCACCGAACGCGAGCGCGACCTCGGCGAGCGAAGGCGTGAAGGCGGCGAGGCAGAGGACGCCGAACAGCGTCCCGGTGAACGAGCCTGAGGTCGCGATGCCGATCGCGCGGCCCGCCTCGCCGCGCTGCGCGAGCGCGAAGCCGTCGGCGCACGACGCCGCGTTGGCCGCGGTGCCGGGAATGTTGAGCAGGATCGCGGTCCGCGAGCCGCCGTACAGCGCGCCGACGTACGAGCAGATTAGGACGAGGATCGCGTCGTTGGCCGGCAGCTTGATCGTGAGCGTCGTCAGCAGCGCGATGACGAGCGTCGCCGACAGGCCCGGCAGGATGCCGACGACGATCCCGAGCAGGGCGCCGCCGAGACCGAGGCCGATCGAGACCGGGTTCATGAACCCGAGAAACGCGTGGCCGTAGTCGGCGAGGCCGGAGAACACGTCAGCGCCCGCCCAAGCTGGTCTTCTCAGGGCAGCCGGACCAGGAAGAGCTCCTGGAACACGTACTGGATGATCCCGCCCGACGCGAGGCCGACCGCGGCGGCAAAGGCGACGTCCTTCAGCGTGACGCCGCGTCCTGCGGCGACGCGCTGCGGACGCTGCAGCAGCAGGATCGACACGAACACGTAGATCGCCGACGCCACCCAGAACGGCAGCCCGTGGCCGACGAGGACGACCGAATAGAAGACGACGAGGACGATGATGAGCGCGAGCCGGCGCGCGACCGCCGCGTCGACGTGCAGGCCGCGCGCACCGGGCGTCGCGCCGCCGCGCCGCCAGCTGCGCACGCCGAGCAGCAGCGCGAGGACGATGAAGACGATGCCGAGCAGCCCCGGCAGCAGGCCGGGCACCGTGTACGGGTTGATGTTCTGGCTTTCGAGGCGGTCCATCCGGATCGAGCCGACAAGGACGACGACGCCGAACGCGAGCCAGCCCGCGGCCGCCCGCAGGTCGGTGACCGCGAGCGAGCGCGCCTGCTCGGGCGTCAGCAGCGCTGGGTCGAATTCGTCGAGCTCGGATGCCGCCATCGCCCGACGCTCAGGGCTTGGCGATGCCGACGGTGTCGGGCGACACCTTCGTCTTGCCGCTTTCGAAGAGCATCCACGCGTTCGCCTGCACGGCGGGGAAGACCGCCTTCTGCGCCGCTTCCTCGGACGACGGCGCGAACAGCGCGCCGCGGCTCGCCGCGTACTTGCGCAG
>DATJIM010000419.1:0-16178 GCA_035493195.1 Caldimonas sp. | reverse complement strand
CCCATCTGCGGGAACGGCAGCTCGACGAAGCGCACCTTGCTGCGGTCGATGCCGTGCTTTTCCAGGTACATCACGTCGTACAGCCAGTTCGTGCTGTTGATGATGTTGGTCGCGATCGTCTTGCCTTCGAGATCCTTCGGCGACTTCAGGAGGCCCTTCTTCGCGATCAGCGCGAACGTCGAGTCCGGCCCCTTCGTTCGCACCACCGCACCCGGCGCGACGAGCGTCGCCTGCAGCCCCTGCTCGAGCGCCTGCAGGGTCGAGACGGTGTTGGTGAACGCGATGTCGACCTGGCCGGCCTGCAGGAGCGTCATCGCCTCGGCGCCGCTGCCGATGATCTTGAACTGGACGTCGAGCTTTTCGTCCTTGAAGTAGCCCTGCTTGTCGGCGACCACGGCGCCGAGCGATTCGGAGAACGGCAGGATGACGACGCGCACCTTGTCCTGCGCTTGCGCCGCGGGCGCCAGGCCGAGCACGAGCATGGCGAGGACGCCGGCAGCGAGGCATCGAAAGCGGTTCATGGTGTTCCTTTCGGTGAAGATGACGCTAGCAGAAAGATTTGCAGAAGTGATGCGGTCCATCCTCGGTGCAGGTCACTTCTTCTTGGCGATGAAGTCGCCGATCGTCTCGTCGGTGTGGAACACCGGCTTCTCGTAGTAGTGGGGTCCGTCGTAGATCTCGATCAGCACGCTCTTCTCGTGCGCGATCGTCGGCCCGTGCGGGTTGTCCTTCGGGTTCATGTAGAACGAGCCGGGCTTCAGCCGCAGGCCGACGTCGACGTACTCGTAGTCGCCTTCCAGGCAGTACATGAACTGGTTGGAGGCGTGCGAGTGCTTGACCGGAATGCGGCCGCCCTTCTGGTACTCGAGCAGCGCGATGCTCGCGCTCGTCGCCGGGTTCTTCCAGAGGAAGTACTGGCGAAAGCCGTACTCCGGATAGTCGATCCACTTGGCCGGGTCGAGGTCTTCCTTGCGGATCAGCAGCTCCAGCGACTTGGCCATCGCCTGGTTGGCTTGCAGGCTCGCGTCCGGGCTCGAGGATGGTGCGGTCATGGTCACTCCATTGGCGGGCGACCGTCGGCCACCCATTGCGCGTACTCGGCCTGGCTCGCCGGCGTGGCGGGGAAGAGGCCGAAGATCGAACGGCCGCGCCGGATGTGCAGCGCGACGAAGGCTTCGTAGTCGGCGACGCCTTCGCACTCCGCGGCGACTTCGTCGACGAGCTGCCGCGGGATCGCGACGACGCCCTCGGCGTCGCCGACGACGATGTCGTTCGGATAGATCGCGACGCCGGCGCAGCCGACGGGCGCGTTGAACTCGACCGGGTGCAGCGCGATCGGCGTCGCGGGGCCGGAGGGCGCGCGCTGGAAGCACGGCAGTCCGGTCGCCGCGATGCCCGGCGTGTCGCGAAAGCCGCCGTCGGTGACGACACCGGCGACTCCGCGCACGGCGAGCCGCAGCGCCATCATGTCGCCCATGCACGAGGCCGAGAGATCGCCGCCGGTGCTCATGACGAGCACCGCGCCGGGCGGACACTCCTCGATTGCGCGCCGGTGCAGGCCTTCGTCGGTGGCGTAGAGCGCCATGCTGTCCTTGTCCTCGCGCGCGGGAATGAAGCGCAACGTCCACGCCGGGCCGATGAGCGGCCGCTGGGTCGGCCCGACGGCATGCAGCCCGAGCAGGAACGCCCTGCGGATGCCCCGCTTGAGCAACGCGTTCGCCAGCGCCGGCGCGGCGCAGCGCTCGAGCCGTTGCCGCGTCGCGGCGGCGAGCGCAACGAACGGCTCGATGCTCATGGCGCGCCGCCTTCCTTGACGATCGGGTTGCGCAGGACGCCGACGCCTTCGAGCTCGACCTCGACGGTGTCGCCGTCCTTCATCCACACCTGCGGGTCGCGGCGCAGGCCGACGCCGCCCGGCGTTCCGGTCACGATCACGTCGCCGACCTCGAGCGTCGTCCACGTCGAAACGAACGCGATCAGCTTCGGGATCGGGAACATCATCAGGTCCGTCGTCGTGTCCTGCATCGTCTCGCCGTTGAGGCGCAACGAGAGGCGCAGCGCACGCGCCGGGTCGACTTCGTCGGGCGTGACCAGCCACGGCCCGAACGCGCCGGTGGCGGGGAAGTTCTTGCCCGGCGACCACTGGCCGGTGAGGAGCTGCCAGTCGCGCACCGAGCCGTCGTTGTAGCAGCTGATGCCGGCGACGTGCGACCACGCATCGCCCTCGGCGATGCGCCTGCCGACCTTGCCGATGACGACCGCGAGCTCGGCTTCGTAGTCGAACTGGTACGACTCGCGCGGGCAGCGCATCGGCTCGCCGTGCCCGACCTGCGATTCGGGCACGCGCAGGAAGGTCACGGGGGCCGGCGACGTGGTCTGGTGCCCGCCCTCGGCGCGATGCGCGACGTAGTTCAGGCCGATGCAGACGATCTTGCCCGGGTTGGGCAGCAGCGGCAGGAAGCGGATCTCGCGAACGTGGTGATCGGCGGTCGCGCCGCGCGCGAGACGCTCGATGCGCTCGAGCGCGCCGGTCTGCAGCGCCGCCTTCAGGTCGGGGCAGCTCGCGCCGAGACGAAGACCCACGTCGACGACGCGGTCGCCGTCGACGACGCCGAACGTTGCGCGTGTGGGAGTGACGAACGAGAGCAGCTTCATCGGCGTTCAGTATTGGAGCGCCATCGCGAGCGCGCGCCTCGCGGCGACGGCGACGAGATGGGCGCGGTACGCGGCGCTCGCGTGCAGGTCGTCGTTCAGGCCCGCCGTCGGCTGCTCGAAACCTTCGAGGCTCGCCGGGTCGAAGCGCTCGGCGAGACGCCGCTCGAGCTCGGCCTGGCGAAACACGCACGGCGACGCGCCGTTGACCGCGACGCGCACGGCATCGGGCAGGCGCGTGATCCACACGCCGGTGTCGACGAGGCCCGACGCCGGGTGCGCGATCTTGCAGTAGCCGCTGCGGCGGTGGCGCGGGAACTCGATCTGCAGGATCAGCTCGGCCGGCGCCAGCACCGTTTCGAACAGGGCGACGAAGAACTCGTCCGCGGCGATGCGCCGTCGATCGGTGACGATCGTCGCACCGAGGCCGAGCACCGCGGCGGGATAGTCGGCGCCCGGATCGTTGTACGCGATCGAGCCGCCGAGCGTTCCCATGTGCCGCACCTGTGGATGCGCGATGACGCTCGCCATGTGCGCGAGCGCCGGCAGCGCCTCCGCGACGCGCGGATCGGCGGCGACGTCGGCGTGCCGCGTGAAGGCACCCAGCCGCACGTGCGTGTCGTTGACCTCGACGCCGCGCAGTTCCGCGAGATCCTGCAGGTCGACGAGCAGGCGCGGGCGTGCGAGGCGCTGCTTGAGCGCCGGAATCAGCGACTGGCCGCCGGCCAGCGCCGTGGCTTCGGGCTCGGCGAGCAACTGCCCGGCCTGCGCGAGCGTCGTCGGGCGCGCATAGGCGAAGTCGACCATCGCGTTGCTCATGCGCTCGCCCGCCGATCCTTCATCGCTGCACCGCGGATCGTTCCGCCTCGCTGCCGGCGTAGTCGACGATCGCGTCGACGATGTTCTGGTAGCCGGTGCAGCGACAGAGGTTGCCTTCGAGATCCTGCCGCACCGCGGCCTCGTCGGTGCCGCGGCCTTGGCGCACGATGTCGATCCCCTGCATCACCATGCCGGGCGTGCAGAAGCCGCACTGCAGCGCGTGGTGGCGGCGAAACGCCTCCTGCAGCGGATGCAGCCGCTCGACCGTGCCGATGCCTTCGATGGTGGTGACGTCGCGGCCGTGCACCTGCGCGGCGAGCACGGTGCACGACTTCACGGCACGTCCGTCGAGGTCGACGGTGCAGCAGCCGCACTGGCTGGTGTCGCAGCCGACGTGGCTGCCGGTGAGGCCGCAGTGGTCGCGCAGGTAGTGGACGAGGAGCGTGCGCGCCTCGACGTCGTGCGACCGGACCTGGCCGTTCACGGTGAGCGTCACGTTGAGCTTCGGCATCGCGGTCTCAGTGCGCGGCAAGCCAGGCGATCAGCGCGACCAGCGCGGCGATGGCGAAGGCGAAGGCCCACGCCGGCAACTGTACGGTGACGATCCCGCGCGTCAGCGACACGCCGACGGGCGGCGTCGCCGCGTGCGTCGACGCCGAGCGGCCGGCATCCGTGATGTCGCCGGCGGCAACCGCGGTGTCGCGCGCCGCGGTCGCGTCGCCGTCGAGCGCAGCGGTCGCGCCGGGGGCCGGCGCAGGTCTCGCGGGCGTCGCGATCGCCCGGCCGAGCCGCTCGAAGAACTGCGCCGACATGCGTGCGGCGGTGGCGTCGACGAGCCGGGAGCCGATCTGCGCGACGCGCCCGCCGATCTGCGCCTGCGCGCGGTACTGGAGGCGTGTGACGTCGCGCGCCTCCTCCGATTCGAGGAGCTCGACTTCGGCGCTGCCCTTCGCGAAGCCCGCGAGGCCGCCGTCGCCTTCGAAGCTCAGCGTGCAGCGGTGCGGCGGCTGCACATCCTGCTGCTGCATCCGCCCCTGGAAGCGCGCCTGAACGGCACCCACCGTCGCCAGCATGCCGATGCGGTAGACGCCGTCGCCTTCCGCGGTCACGTACTCGCAGCCCGGGATCGCGGCGCGCAGCGTCTCCGGATCGAGCAGCGCCGACCACACACGGTCGCGCGGTGCGGGGAGCAGCTGCTGTCCTGAGAGTTCCATCGTCGATCGCGGTCTTGCGTTTCGGGGCTACCGGGCGGCACAAGTTCAATGGTCGCCGTAGTCGGTCGATCGCGGCAACGCGTCGCCGTCGCTCGTCTGTCCGGCGGCGTGCGGATGCGGCTGGAATTCGCTCGCCGGCGTGCGGGCGGCGTGCGCCTCGCGCGCGGTGCGGATCGCCTGCCAGACCGTGTGCGCGGTCGCCGGCAGCGCGATGTCGGTGACGCCGAGCGGCCGCAACGCGTCGACGATCGCGCCGACGATCGCGGGTGGCACGCCGATCGTCCCTGCTTCGGCGCCGCCCTTGACGCCGAGGGGATTCGTCTTCGTCGGCACGGAGCGGTAGCTCAGCCGGAAGCGTGGGAAGTCGTGCGCCTGCGGCATTGCGTAGTCGGTGAACGAGCCGGTCAGCAGCTGCCCGTCGTCGCCGTGCACGACGCGTTCCTTCAGCGCCTGGCCCGCGGCCTGCGCGATCGCGCCGTGCAGCTGGCCTTCGAGCAGGAGCGGATTGACCACGGTGCCGACGTCGTCGCAGCCGGCGACGGCGGCGAGCGTCACGCGGCCGGTCTCGGGGTCGACCTCGACCTCGACGACGTAGCACCCGTTCGGGTAGTTCTGCGGGTGCGCGCTGAAGTAGCCACGGCCTTCGAGGCCCGACCACAGCTCCGGAGGCAACGGCTTCGGCGCTCCCCACGCGAACATCGCCCTGGCGACGCGGTCGAGCGTCACCTCGCGCTGAGGATCTTGGCGGACGCGGAACGTGCCGCGCTCGAACTCGAGCGCGTCGGGAGTCGCGTCGAGCAGGATCGCCGCGGCGCGGCCGCCGCGCTCGACGATCTGCCGGCACGCCATCCGCAGCGCGGAGCCGCCGACCGTCATGCTGCGCGAGCCGAAGCTGCCGCGGCCGGTGGCGATGACGTCGGTGTCGCCCTGCACGAAGCGGATCTTCGCGAGCGGGACGCCGAGCCACTCGTGCACCATCTGCGCGAAGACCGTGTGGTGGCCCTGGCCGTAGCTGAACGTGCCCGCGAGGATCGCGAGCCCGCCGGTGGCGTCGAAGCGCAGCTCCATGCGCTCGCTGATCGTCGAGGCGACCTCGACGTAGGTCGAGAGGCCGCGCCCCCGAAGCAGCCCGCGCGCTGCGCTGACGGCGCGCCGGGCCTCGAAGCCGGCCCAGTCGGCGAGCTCGAGCGCCTCGTCCATCACCGCCTCGAACTCGCCGCAGTCGTAGGTCTCGCCGATCGCCGTCCGGTACGGCATCTGCTCGGGCCGGATCATGTTGCGGCGACGGATCTCGACGGCGTCGATGCCGAGCTCGTGGGCGGCGAGATCGATCATCCGCTCGACGATGAGCGTCGCTTCGGGGCGGCCGGCGCCGCGATACGTCGTCAGCGTGCGGCTGTGGGTGAAGATGCCGTTCACCGTCACGTGCATCGCCGGGATCGCGTAGACGCCCGACAGCATGCGCGAGCCGACCAGCGGCGGATGCGCGGTCGACGGGCCGAGCTGGCAGCCCAGGTTGTGGTTGATCTCGACGCGCAGCGCGAGCACGCGGCCGTCGCGCGTCAGCGCCATCTCCGCGTCGGCGACCTGGTCGCGGCCGTTGAAGTCGGAGAGGAACGCTTCGCTGCGATCGCTCACCCACTTGACGGGTCGGCGGACGCGCTGCGCCGCCCACAGCACGAGGATCTCTTCCGGATAGAGGCCGCCCTTGGTGCCGAAGCCGCCGCCGACGTCGCCTGCGACGACGTGCAGGCGATGCGCCGGCACCTTGAAGACGTGCTCGGCGAGCAGCAGCCGGATGCGGTGCGGGTTGGCGGTCGAGGTCGTGAGGCTCCAGCGCTGCTCGCCCTCGTCGTAGCGGCCGACGCACGCGCGCGGCTCGAGCGGGCTGCCCGCGATGCGCTGGCTGCGCACGCGCGCGCGCACGACGTGCTCGGCCGACGCGAACGCGGCTTCGGTGGCGCGCGCATCGCCGAGCTCGTGCACGAAGCAGCGGTTGTGCTCGGCGCCGGGCCAGACCAGCGGCGCGCCGTCGCCGATCGCCGACTCGACGGTCGGCACCGCGGGCAGCGCCTCGTACTCGACGACGATGCGCTCGGCGGCATCGATCGCCGCCGCGAGCGTCGTCGCGACGACGAACGCGACGCCGGTGCCGACGGCGCGCACGCATTCCGCTTCGAGCGGCGGGAACGGCGTCGCGTGGTAGGTCTTGCCGGTGATCGTCGGCGGAATGCTGACGCACGGGATGAAGCCGAGGCCGTCGGCGCGGTAGTCGTCGCCGGTGAGCACCGCGACGAGGCCTTCGACCTCGAGGGCGGGGCCGACGTCGATCCGCTTGATCACCGCGTGCGCGACCGGCGAGCGCAGCACATAGCCCCAGGTCTGCCCGGGCAGGTTCACGTCGTCGGCGAAGCGGCCGGCTCCGGTGAGCAGGCGGGGGTCCTCGAGGCGAGGCAGCGGCGCGCCGATGCCGTGCGCGATCGCAGGCACCGCAGGCGCTTCCCGCGTCCGCGGCGTCGACGCCGGCGTGACGGGCGTTGCGGCGAGGAGGGCGTTCTCCGCGGGGGCCACGTGCGCTCCTGCGCTTTTGCTAGCGCTCGTCGGCGTGCCCGGGCTGCGCCGCATGCGACGGTCTGGGCATCATCGCCGCGTACTCGCGTCGGATCTTCGCCGGATCTTCCTTCAGCATGCGCGTCACGTACTCCGCTCGCGCGCCGAACGGGACCTGCTCGGCACCGCTTTCGATCGCCTCGCACAACGCCTTGGCGGCAGCCTGCGGAGGTTCCTTCGGGACGCCGACCAGCTCGCGCGTCATGTCGGTGTCCACCGCCGACGGCAAGAATGCGAGCACCGTCGTGCCTTGGGCGGCGAGCTCGGCACGGAGGCAATCGGTCATGTGCAGCGCCGCCGCCTTCGACGAGCAGTAGGAGCCCATCGCCGGCGCCGGAACGCGCGCCGTGATCGTCAGCACGTTGGCGATCGCGCCGCCGCCGTTCTTCGCGAGGACGGGCGCGAAGGCGCGGCACATCGCCAGCGTGCCGAAGTAGTTGACCTCGACCTCGGCGCGCGCGGCCGTGAGGTCCGCGGCGGCGAGAACGCCCTGGTTGGTGTTGACGCCGGCGTTGTTCACCAGCAGCGTCACGTCGGGATGCTCGGCCGCGGTGCGCGCCACGGCCGCGGCGTCGGTGATGTCGAGCCGCAGCGGCGCGGCGGCCGGCGGCATACCGTGCGCGCCGGCGATGTCCCGCATCGCGGCGTAGACGCGGCTGGCGCCGCGCGCGCAGAGCTCCTCGACGATGCGCCGGCCGATGCCGCGGTTCGTGCCCGTGACCAGGGCGACACAGCCGGCGATCTTCACGCTGCCCCCTCTGCGGCGCCGCGCTCGCTCATGCCGACGAGCAACCGACGTGCGCTTCGACGGTGATCTCGAGCAGGATCTCCGGCGATGCCAGCCCCGCCACCTGGACCAGCGTCGACGTCGGGAAGTCGCCGCTGAAGAATTCCTTGCGCGCCCTCCACACCAGCTTGTTGTCGTCCATGTTGACGACGTAGATGACCATCTTGACGATGTCGTCCATCCGCGCGCCGGCCGCCTCGAGGCACTTGCGGATCTTCGTGAAGATCACCTTCGCCTGCTCGTAGGCGTCGGCGCCCTGGATCGTCTTCAGGTCGTTGGCCCGCGCCGTGAAGCCCGAGACGTAGACCATGTCGCCGACCCGCAGCGTGTTGGACCAGTGTCCTTCCGGGTACTCGGCGACTTCGGGCGAGATGAACCGCTGCTTCTTGTGAGGCACGACAACTCCCGTGGTGGATTCGGCGGCGCGACGCCGCCGTCAGTCGAAGAATTCGCGCGGCGGATCCATGCCCCACTGCGTCGTCTGGTCGGCGCTGCCGGTGAACGTGCTCGCCACGAACTCGTGGTTCACGACGTCGCCGTCGGTGTAGTGCTCGACGCGGAAGCCGAATGGGTCGCGCCAGTAGTCGAAGATCTGGCTGCCGAGCAAATGCCGGCCGACGCCGCAGTCGAGCCGGTAGCCGCGATCGGCGAGGTAGTCGTGGGCGCCCATGATCGAATCGATGTCCTGCACCTCGAACGAGCAGTGGTGGACGCCCGGGTCCTTCGACTCGACGATCAGCATCACGTGGTGGTCGACGAGCTCGGCGCCGCGGTCGCAGCGCAGGAACGTGCCGACGACCTTGCCGCGCTCGCCGTCGGCGATGTGGTCGGAGGCGAGCAGGCCGAAGCGCTCCTGCAGCCACCGGACCGAAGCGTCGTGGTCGGTCACGCGCAACACGAAGTGGCCGAGGCGAAGGACGGGGCACGCCTCGCGACGCGGGCGCAGCGAGGCGTTCTTGCGTTCCTTGCGCTCCGCCGTGTTGAACGGGTTGGGCGAGCGGAAGGCGAGCGGCGGAGCGTCCTCGGCGCCGAAGACCGCGTCGATGCGCGCGCCGTCCGGCATCGTCATGCGGACGCGCTGGCCGCCCCCCGGCCCGTCGACGGGTTCGATCGCCGAAGCCCCCGGCGTCTTCGCGAGCGCTTCGAGATCGGCCGCCGAGCCCACGCGAAAGGCGCCGCCGACGAAGCGCGGCGTCTCGCCGCGCAGCGTCCCGTGCAAGAACGGCGCCGGCCCGGCACCGCGCATGTAGAGCGCATCGGCGGTGCGCGCGGCGCGCGTCAGGCCGAAGTCGGTCATGAACGATTCCATCTTGTCCAGGTCGGGGACCTGGTACAGGACGTACGCGACATCGAGTCCCTTGGGCATCGCAATCATCTCCAGTCGAGTCGACGCTTCAGATCCTGCCGGTGCAGCCTCCGGACACGTCGACGATCTCGCCCGTCATGTAGGAGGCTTCATCGGAGGCGACGAACGCGACCGCTGCGGCGAGCTCCTCGGGCTTTCCCATGCGCTTCATGGGCGTGTCCTGCATGTCGCGGGCGATCATTTGCTTGCGCCAGGCGATCTCCTGCTCGGTCTGCGGCAGCGGCCCGCGCGGAATCGCGCGCACGCCGACGTCGATGCCGCCGGGGGAGATGCAGTTGACGCGGATGCCGTGCTCGACGAGCTCGAAGGCAAGGCACACGGTGATCGCATGGATGCCGCCCTTGGCCGCCGAGTACGGGACGCGGTTGATCGTGCGCGTCGCCACCGAGCCGATGTTGACGATCGCGCCGGACTTCTGCCGGACCATGTACGGCACGACGGCACGACAGCCCCACAGCGTCGGCCAGAGCGTGCGGCTGATCTCCTTCTCGATGTGCTCGGGCTCGTATTCGTGGTACGGCATCGCCCAGATCGTGCCGCCGACGTTGTTGATGCAGACGTCGATGCGGCCGTAGGCCGCGTGCGCTTCCGCCATCAGGTGCTCGGCGCCTTTCCAGGTCTCGAGGTCGGCCATGACGACGCGACAGTCGGCGCCGAGGGCCGCCAGCTCGTCCTTGACCTTGTCGGCCTGCTCGCGGACACGGTCGCCGATCACCACCTTCGCACCCTCGGCGGCGAGCCTGAGCGCTGTCGCCCGGCCGAGCCCCTGGGCGGCGCCCGTCACCACCGCGATCTTGTTCTCGAAGCGCCGGCTGCCGCCGGTGTTCACCGTCACCATCGGTTCGATCTCCTCAAAGCGGTGTCGCGAGCATGCCGGGGATGGCGAACGTGTCGACGACCACGGTCTTCGCGCAGAAGAGCAGCCGGTCGCCCTGCCTGCGGATGCGGTCGTCGTAGCGCCCGACGCTGAACAGGGAGGACCGACCTTCGTCCGACGTCTGGAAGACGGCGTAGCTCGCGCGCAGCTCCCACTCGTCGTCGCTGCGCGGCCGCACGCGCAGCTGGCCGACCACGTGGCGGTCGTAGTGGAAGTTGTACTTCGTCGCGCCGAGCAGCGCGGCGATGCGGTCGCGGATCATGTTCTTGTTCGTGCACAGCACCATCGTCGCGGGCAGGCCGCGATCGTGGTTGTCGCGGGCGACGACCTTGTAGCTCGCATCCTCGGTGAAGAGCTCGAGCCAGTCGTCGAAGCGGCCGTCGTCGATGCAGTCGGCGTAATTCGCCATCAGCTCGTCGGCGGCCTTCTCGATCGCCGCCGCGCTCATCGGACCGCGCCCTCCGGCTCGATCCCCATCAGCTCGGCGTAGTACGACCAGAACCCGCGGCAGGCGACGTCGTTGATGTGGAAGTCGGTCTCGCGGATCGGCCCGCCGCCGCCCATCTCGACGATCGTGCAACCGTCCGGATCGCCCGCGGACGCGCGGTGCACGATCTCGATCGCTTCGGCGTCCTCCATCGAGACGAGGCCGGCTGCGCCGACCAGGTTGGCCTGCAGCAGGCGATGGTGCGTCAACTCCTCCGAATCGTCGGCGTAGCCGAACAACGTCCAGTACAGCTCGAACTCGTCCTTGTCGACGGTGCGGACCTGTCGTGTCGCCAGGCTGTTGTCGATCTGGTGGACGACGAGGTTGGGGAAGACGCTGCAGATCGAAAGCGTCACGCCGTCGTCGAACTCGCGATAGCACTTCAGGATGGACGCGTCGTGCAGCTTCATCTTGCTCTCGTGGACGCGGTTGGTCTTGAAGAGCTCGACGAACTCGGTCTCGTCGTCGGTCCCCTGCCGCGACCAGGCGATCATGTGGCGGTGGCGGTCGTCCATCTTCAGGCCGCCCTCGTGCGTGAACCGGTTGATGCCGAAGGTCGACATGAACTCGTGGAGCAAGCTCGCGTGGTACATGTCGCGCGGGTTCTCGAGGTACAGCTTCCAGTTGCCGCGGATCCGCTGGCGCTGGTAGCCCAGGATGCGGATCGGGCGATGGAAGATCCGCGACAGGTGCGAGACGACCTTCGGGCCGAGGTACTCCTCGAGCGGCTCGCAGTCTTCGCTGAAGGTCGCGAAGACGACGCCCGCGTGGACAGCGACGCGGAGGGGCCGCATGCCGTGCTCGGCGATGTCGAACTCCGGGCTCATCCCGCCCTTGCCCTTCAGGCCCTTGCGGAACGGCAGGCCGCGCAGCGAGCCGTCCAGGTTGTAGCACCAGCGGTGGTAGATGCAGACATGCTCGAGGGCGTTGCCGCGCAGCTCGCGGCGCACGGTGGCGCCGCGGTGGGCGCAACGGTTCACCATCGCGCGGATCGCGCCCTCCTTGTCGCGGTTGACGATGACGGGCGTGTCGCCGACGTAGGTCGTGATGAAGTCGCCGGGGTTGGGAATCTCCACGTCGAGCGCGACGTACGACCAGACGGGGCCGCGGAACACGCGCTCCTGCTCGGCGTCGTAGATCTGCTGGTCGTGGTACAGCCAGAGCGGCACGCGCGTGTAGTCGTTGCGCGACCACTTCACCTCGGGGATGTCTACCGAACCTTCGGCGGGGTTCTCGACCATGCGCTCTCCGTTTCGATCTCGGTTCGTTCCAGTCTACACTTCTGCAAATATATCTGCTAGCATCTTCGAACCCTGACGTCGGAAGCTTCGATGCGATCCGCAGGCCTCGCGGCCATCCCCGTGCGACGAGCGCCTCCGGTCCATCCGGAGATCGGTGACTCTCCGGGCCGCGCGTCGCTCACCGACGAGGTCTACAACGCGCTCAAGTGGCGGATCCTCACCCACGACCTGCGTCCCGGCGGTCTGTTCACCGAGGACGACCTCAGCCGCCTCTCCGGCTACGGTCGCTCGCCTGTGCACCAGGCCGTACACCGGCTGCAGTACGACGGGCTGGTCGAGATCCTGCCGCGCAAGGGCATCGTCGTGCGCGCCTTCTCGGGGCGCGACATCAACCAGCTGATCGAGGTGCGCCTGCCGGTCGAGATGGAGATGGCGCGGCTGGCCGCGGTTCGCGCCACGCCCGAGCAGCTCAAGGCCTTGCGAGCGCTGCTCGCCAAGGGCCGCAGCTACCTCAAGCGCACCGACCGCGAAGGGCTGATGGCGCTCGACCGAACCTTTCACCACGGCATCGCCGAGTGCACCGGCAACCAGGTGCTGATGGACGTGCTGGAGAACCTGCACCAGCGCTCGATGATCCTGTGGTTCGTGTCGGTCTCCTCCGACCGGCGCGCCTACGACATCGTCCACGAGGAGCACGAGGAAGTGCTCGCGCGGCTCGACGCCCGCGACCCGGACGGCGCGGCGGAAGCGATGCGCCGGCACCTCGAGCCGTTCCTGCAACGCTGAGGGCATTCGCGGCTCGCGGACTCGAACAGGGCCACACCCATGACGCAACCGACGCAAGGACATTGGGACGCGCCGCCGAGACTTCCCACGACGCATTACCTCGACAACCGCATCTACTGCGATGCCGCCGTGTTCGAGGAGGAGCAGAAGCGGATCTTCGCGGGCGGCTGGAAGCTGCTCTGCCACGAGAGTGAGCTGCCTGCACCTGGAGACTACCGCGTCTTCACGGTGGCACGCAGATCCGTCGTCACCGTGCGTGGCGAGGACGGCGTCGTCCGATCGTTCTACAACGCCTGTGCGCACCGGGGCGCCGAGCTCGTTCGCGACGTCCGCGGCAATCTCAGGAACTTCAGGTGCTTCTACCACCTGTGGGCGTACGACCTGAAAGGCCAGAACACCTCGATGACCAGGCCTCAGGCGTACCAGAGTTGCGGTCTGCGCAACCAGGACGCGAACCTGCGCGCGCTGCGCACCGAGGTGCTGCTCGGCCTCGTGTTCGTCTCGCTCGACGACGATGTCGAGCCGCTGACCGAATACCTCGGCGAGATCCTGCCCAAGCTGAGCAGGCACCTGGGCAGCGCCGAGCTCGAGGTGTTCCATCACCATTCGGCGGTGGTGCACGCGAACTGGAAGTTCTGGAACGACAACAACACCGAGGTCTACCACGAGTACCTGCACGTCCTGAACCGCAGGACGATGGTCCAGCAGCCCGGGTACCACGACCGACGCTGGACGATCTGCTCCAAGGGCCATGGGACGGCGGGCGAGGTCATCACCAACTACGCCGTGTTCGGCCTCGAGAGCCGGGCGGAGAACCTGTTCCCGGGAGTGAGCTCCAACGGCCTGATCGCCTACGGCCTTTTCCCGGACGTGCTCCTCATCATGCGCAGCACGGTGATGCGCATCGACACCATGACGCCACTCGCGCCGGACCGCACCCTTCTCGAGTGGCGCGGGCTCGGCCTGAAGTCCGACACGCCCGAGGTGCGGGCGATGCGCCTGCGCCAGCACAACCAGGTGTGGGGCCCCGCGGGGCGCAACCTCGCGGAAGACGTCGCCGCCGTCGAATCCCAGCATCGCAATGCCATGTCGGGCGCGTCGCGCTACAGCATCATCGCGCGCGAGGAGGATGGACGGCCCCACGACGATTGCTTCTTCCGCGCCTACTACCAGGAATGGGGTCGGCGCATCGGACGCTGGCCGCACGACCTCGACGCGAAGCGCGAGCCGGCATCGTCGTCGTCGGCGCAGCGTCGGACGGCGAGTGCTTGACGTGAATGAGTCCGACCGCATCCGGGCGCTCGTCTCGCGTACCGCGCGCTTCCTCGATGCCGCCGTCTACGACCAGTTCCTGGACCTGTTCACCGACGACGGCAGGTACCGCATCGAAGCGATGAGCGCCGAGCTCGGGAAGCAGATGACCTGGATGGATCTCGACCGCTCGGAGCTCGCGGCGCTCTTCAAGGAGTATCCGGATCATGTCGTCGACAAGGCGACGCGGCTGCACCTGGTGACGACCGACGAAGTCGAGATCGCCGACGACTCGGGCACGGCGCTGTCGACGTTCGCAGTGTTCCGCACCGACCAGCACGGTGCCTCGGCCCTGTACGCAGTCGGCCGCTACGAGGACGCTTTCGTGCGTTTGGGGCAGACGTGGAAGCTGCGGAGCCGCAAGGTTCGCGTTGAAACGCGACAGTTCACAGTGCCGACGCCGCTGCCGCTGTAGCTGCCAGCTCGCCGTTCGAGATTCTCAGGCGGCCGGGCAACGCAAGCTGCGCTGCCCGGCTGCCCCGATCGCTACACGCGCGGCTTGTCTTCCGGCTTCGGATTCGCGACTTCGCCCGTGCCCTTGCCGGCAGCGCCACCGGCGGCCGCACCGATCGCGGCGCCTGCCGCCATGCCGACGGGCCCGCCTGCAGCGCCGATCGCTGCACCCGCGGCCGCACCGCCGCCGGCACCGACGCCTTCGGCGAGGTGATGCTCGCCGACGTCATCGGTGCGCTTCGGATTCGCGACCTCGCCGACGCCCTTGCCTGCGAGGCCACCGGCGACCGCGCCGACCGCCGCGCCCGCGGCCATCCCGATCGGGCCGCCCGCCGCGCCGACTGCAGCGCCCGTCGCGGCGCCGCCGCCGGCACCGACTCCGGTGGCGAGATGGTGGTGGCCGAGGTGGTCGCCTTCCTTCGGATTCACGACTTCCGCGGCGCCCTTGCCGGCGAGACCGCCCGCGACCGCGCCGACCGCGGCGCCTGCCGCCGTGCCGACCGGGCCGGCGACGCTGCCGACCGCAGCGCCGGTGACCGCACCGCCGGCCGCGCCGACGCCAGTGCCGATCACGTGCTGGCCGGAATGCGCCGTCCAGCGGTCCTCGAAGTAGCGCGCGTCGTCGTCGGTGCGCGGCGACACGCCCATGACGATGCCGCCGTCCTTGATGCCTTGCTCGTAGTGCTTGACGCGTTCTTCCGGAATGCCGGCACCGATCAGCGCGCCGACGAGGCCGCCGGCGATGCCGCCCGCGCCCGCACCGGCGAGACCCGCGGCGAGCGGGCCGGCGACGACGAGCCCGAGGCCCGGCAGGACGAGCGACGTGCCGACCGCGGCGATCGCCGCGAGCGTGGCGCCGATCGCGCCGCCGACGCCGGCGCCGACGCCGAGGCCCTTCGCCGCCTTGTTGCCGAGCTCGGTCGTCGTCGCGCCGTCGTCCGCGAAATAGCGGCGCCGCGTCTCGTCGCTCATGACGAGATTGACGTCGTCGCTTCCGTAACCGCGCGCGGCGACTTCGTTGTAGGCGCGCTCGGCGCTGTCGCGGTCGCGGAACAGGCCGGTGACCATCGGGCGGCGGGTGGTGGTGTCGAGTGCCATTGCGGCTCCTTGTGGAAGTGGTTTCAGGCTTCGGCGGCGCGGGTTCGTCCGCGGGCGCGTCTTGCGTCGTGCGCGTGTCTTGCGCGCCGGCCGGAGTCTCGCCTTCGCGACCACGCGCGCTTGCCATCCGCATGCGTGCCTGCGTGTAGGTGGACATCGCTTGTTGCACGCGGCACGCGCAATCGTCCGGGTGCGGCAAGAATCGAACGGTGACGAAGCAACGCTCGAACACGGCGCCGGGTCGCGGGCGCGACGCAGCGAATCCCGGCGAAATCCCGCCCTCCGGCTGGCGTGACGTCCTCGCCAGGGTGAGGCGACGCGTCGCGGACGACAACCTGTCGATCACGGCGGCCGGCGTCGCCTTCTATGCGCTCATCGCCGCGTTTCCCGGGCTGCTGAGCCTGTTCGGCCTCTATGCGCTCGCGTTCGATCGCCAACAGATCGCGGCGCAGTTCGCCTTCCTCGAGCAGCAGCTGC
>DATJIM010000418.1:0-5987 GCA_035493195.1 Caldimonas sp. | reverse complement strand
GCCGCCGAGCCCCGCGGTCAGGATCCAGCGGCCGCGGAGGTCGCCCGCGTAGTGCTGTCTTCCGGCTTCGACGAACGTCTCGTACGTCCCCTGGACGATGCCCTGGCTGCCGATGTAGATCCACGAGCCCGCGGTCATCTGGCCGAACATCATCAGGCCCTTGCGGTCGAGCTCGTGGAAGTGCTCCCACGTCGCCCACTTCGGCACCAGGTTCGAGTTGGCGATCAGGACGCGCGGCGAGTCGACCGTCGTGCGAAAGACGCCGACCGGCTTGCCGGACTGCACCAGCAGCGTCTCGTCCTCGCCGAGCGCGCGCAGCGCCTCGAGGATCGCCTCGAAGCTCGCCCAGTCGCGCGCCGCCTTGCCGATGCCGCCGTAGACGACGAGCGCGTCGGGGTTCTCGGCGACCTCGGGGTCGAGGTTGTTCTGGATCATCCGGTACGGCGCTTCGATCAGCCAGTTGCGGCAGCTGAGCGCGGCACCGCGCGGCGCGCGCACCGGGCGCGCGCCGACGGTGGCGGGCGAGGTCGAGAGGTCGGGCATGGCAGCTCCCGCAGCGACGAACGGCTCGACTGTAGGCCTTCGGGGCGCGTGCCGGCGTCCAAGCCGCGCCGCTGCGGCGGTATAAGTCCGTCGTGCCGTCGCTCACCGTGCGAACCGCCGACGTCGCCGCGCAACCGTGGAAGAACGGCGGCGGCGTCGCGCGCGAGCTGCTCGCGCTGCCCCAGCGCAGCGACTGGCGCGTGCGCGTCAGCGTCGCCGACGTCGCGAGCGACGGCGACTTCTCGACCTTCGCCGGCGTCGCGCGCTGGTTCGCCGTCGTCGAAGGCGCCGGCGTCGTGCTCACGATCGACGGCCGCGAGCATCGCTGCACGCGCGACGGCGAGGCGCTCTCGTTCGCCGGCGACGCGCATACGTCTTGCAGGTTGATCGACGGCGCCACCCGCGATCTCAACTTGATGCTGCGCGGCGCGCGCGGCGCGCTCGCGCGCGTCGTCGCCGGCCGCGCCTGGCGGCCGCGCGAGCGCGCGTGCGGCCTCTACGCGACCGCAGCCGGGACCGTGCGTGCCGGCGACGAAGCGCCGGCACCGATGCCCGCACACGCCCTGCGCTGGTGGCCGGTCGCGCCGGCGACGGTCGCGTTCGACGGCAGCGGCTGGTGGCTCGACGCCGACGCCGGAGCGACGCCGTGACGACGACGCTCTGGCGCGGCGCCCGCCTCGCGACCCTCGCCGCCGCGCGCGGCTGGGGGCTCGTCGAACGCGGCGCGGTGCTCGTCGACGGCGACGCCATCGCGTGGGTCGGCGGCGACGACGAAGTGCCGGCCGGCACGCGCGTCGACGACGAGATCGATCTCGAGGGCGCGCTCGTCACGCCTGGGCTCGTCGACTGCCACACCCATCTCGTCTACGCCGGCCAGCGCGCCGGCGAGTTCGAGCAGCGCCTCGAAGGCGCGAGCTACGAGGAGATCGCGCGCGCCGGCGGCGGCATCCGTTCGACCGTCGCAGCGACGCGCGCCGCGAGCGACGAGACGCTCTACGCGGCGAGCCGAGAGCGCGCGCTCGCGCTGATGTCGGAGGGCGTGACGACGCTCGAGATCAAGTCGGGCTACGGCCTCTCGGCCGAGCACGAAGCGCGCTGCCTGCGCGTCGCGCGCAAGCTCGGCCGCACGCTGCCGGTCGCGGTGCGCACGACGTGCCTGTCGGCGCACGCGCTGCCGCCCGAATTCGACGGCCGCGCCGACGACTACGTCGACGCCGTCTGCGCGTGGCTGCCGTCGCTGCACGACGAAGGGCTCGTCGACGCGGTCGACGCGTTCTGCGAGCGGATCGCGTTCTCGCCGGCGCAGACGCGGCGCGTCTTCGAGGCGGCGCGCGCGCTCGGCCTGCCCGTCAAGCTGCACGCCGAGCAGCTCAGCGACTCCGGCGGCGCCGCGCTCGCCGCCGAGTTCGGCGCGCTCTCGTGCGAGCACCTCGAATACCTGAGCGGGACCGGCGTGCGCGCGATGGCCGAAGCCGGCAGCGTCGCCGTGCTGCTGCCGGGCGCGTACTACTTCCTGCGCGAGACGCAGGCGCCTCCGGTCGCGCAGCTGCGCAGCGCAGGAGTCCCGATCGCGATCGCGACCGACCACAACCCGGGCTCGTCGCCGACGCTCTCGCCGGTGCTGATGCTGAGCATGGCGTGCACGCTCTTTCGCCTCACTCCCGAGGAGGCGCTGCGCGGCATGACCGTGAACGCGGCGCGCGCGCTCGGCCTGCACGACCGCGGCACGCTGGCGGCAGGCCAGCGCGCCGACCTCGCCGTGTGGGATGTCGCGCATCCGAACGAGCTCGCGTACTGGTTCGGCCGCAACCCGTGCGCACGCGTGATCTTCGCCGGCATCGAGCGGGAGGCGCCATGAGCGTCCCCGCACGGCCGCTCCGAAGGGGACGCTCCGTCCCGCCCGGCGGGGCCGGCCGCAGGCCGAGGGTGCGCCCATGAGCGAAACGTTCACGTTGACTCCCGGCACGACACCCCTCCTCGTCAGCGTCCCGCACGTGGGCACCGCGATCCCCGAGGACGTCGCCGCCGCGCTCGTGCCGCGCGCGATGGCGCGCGAAGACACCGACTGGCACCTCGCCGAGGTCTACGCGTTCGCGCGCGAGCTCGGCGCGGGCCTGCTCGTGCCGCGCTACTCGCGCTACGTCATCGACCTCAACCGGCCACCGGAGAACGCGCCGATGTACCCGGGTGCGAACAACACCGAGCTCGTGCCGACGCGCTTCTTCAGCGGCGATCCGCTCTATCGCGAAGGTCGAATCGCCGACGAAGCCGAGGTCGCGCGCCGCGTCGACGCGTACTGGCGGCCGTACCACGAAGCGCTCGCCGGCGAGCTCGTGCGGCTGCGCAGCGCGCACGGCATCGCGGTGGTGTGGGACGGTCACAGCATCCAGGCCGAGCTGCCGTGGCTCTTCCCGGGGCGGCTGCCGGACCTCAACCTCGGGACCGTTGCAGGCGCGAGCTGCGCGCAGGCGCTGCGCGCGACGCTGATGGACGTGCTCGCCGCGCAGTCGGGCTTCAGTCACGTCACCGACGGCCGCTTCCAGGGCGGCTACATCACGCGCCGCTACGGCAGACCCGCCGAGCGCATCCACGCCGTCCAGCTCGAAATGGCGCTCTCGACTTACATGGACGAGACGCACGCGGCGTATCCGGTCGCCCCCGCCGACCCGCTGCGACTCGCGCGCCTGCGCCCGGTGCTGCGCGCGCTGCTGAGGACGACGCTCGACTGGTGCGCGGATGCCGGCTGACGCGTCGTCGTCGCCGGCGCATCTCTGGGCACCGCTCGCCTGGCTGCCCGACGGCTGGCGCGAGCACGTCGTCGCACGCGCCGATGAAAGCGGCCGCTGGGCTGAAGTCACCGCCGGCGTCGCGACAGCGCCGCCGGGAGCACAGGTCGTCGCCGGGCCGCTCCTGCCCGGCGTCGTCGACGCGCACAGCCACGCGTTCCAGCGCGCATTCGTCGCCGGCGCCGAGACGCGCGACGGCACGCACGACGACTTCTGGTCGTGGCGCGCGCGGATGTACGCGGTCGCGCTGCGCATCTCGCCGGCGCAGCTGCGCGCGGTCGCGGCGCACCTCTACCTCGAGCTGCTGCGCGGCGGCTACACCCACGTCTGCGAGTTCCACTACCTGCGCCGCGACGTCGACGGCAGCGACTACGCCGACCCGCTCGCGATGTCGTGGGCGCTCGCCGACGCCGCCGCCGACGTCGGCATCGGCCTGACGATCCTGCCGGTCCTCTACGAGCGCGCGTCGTTCGCGGCGGCGCTGCGCGACGACCAGCGGCGCTTTCGCGCCGACGCGCGCGCGACGTTCGATGCCGCCGCGCGCATCCGCGCTGCCGCGCGGCCGCTCGTCGATGCCGGCGTCGCGATCCACTCGCTGCGCGCGGCGAGCGCCGAGTCGATCGCCGCCTTGCGTGAGCTCGTCGACGGCGACGCCGCGCCGATCCACATCCACGTCGCCGAGCAGACCGGCGAGGTCGACGAGTGCGTTCGCGTCACCGGTCGCAGGCCGATCGAATGGCTCGCCAGCGAACGCGTGCTCGACGCGCGCTGGCAGCTCGTCCACGCGACGCATGCGAGCGTCGACGAGATCGCTGCGGTCGCCGCGAGCGGTGCCGGCGTCGTCGTCTGCCCGACGACCGAGGCGAACCTCGGCGACGGCGTCTTCGACCTGCCGGCGTGGCTCGGCGCACGAGTGCCGCTCGCGCTCGGCTCCGACAGCCAGGCGACGCGTGACTGGCGCGAGGAGCTCCGCCTGCTCGAGTACGCGCAGCGTCTCGTGCGTCGCGCGCGCAACGTCGCCGCAGCGCCCGAGCTCGGCGTCGCGTCGAGCGCCGAGCGGCTGTTCGCGCGCGCCATCGCAGGCGGCGCGGCGGCGGCGGGACAGCGCTCGTGGGGGCTCGTCGCGGGAGCGCGCGCCGACGCGCTCGTCGTCGACGTCGGCGATCCTGCCCTGCGGGGGGTCGCCGCGACGAAGATGCTCGACGCCCTCGTCTTCAGCAGCCCGACGCTGCCGTGGCAGGACGTCGTCGTCGCGGGACGCTGGCGCGTCCGCGCCGGCAGGCACCGCGGCGCAGCTGCGATCGCGCGGCGCTACGACGCCGCGATCGAGGCGCTCAGCGGAAGCGCGACTGCGCGGCCGTCTTGAGGTCGCCGGGGAGCGTCGAGATGTACTGCGCGAGCGCCTTGATCTCGGCGTGCCTGAACGGCCTCGCCATGCCCATCATGATCGCGTTGCTGCGGCCCATCACCGGGTTGTGATCGGTCTGGTACGCACGCAGCGCTGCGTAGAGATAGTCGGGATACTGGCCGGCGAGCTTCGGATACGAAGGATCGATCGGCGTCGAGAAGTTGGCGCCGTGGCACGACGCGCAGTTCGCCTGCGCGAGCAGCTTGGCGACCTCGGGCGGCGGCGCGGCGGCGGCAGCAGCCGGCTTCGCCTGCTCGCCGTCGCCGGACTTGCCGAGCTGCTCGAAGTACGCGGCGAGGTCGGCCATGTCCTGCTCGGAGAGGCTGCCGGCGATGCCGCGCATCGACGGGTGCTTGCGCTCGCCCTTCTTGTAGCCGTTGAGCGCGGCGACGATGTACTTGGCGTTCTGGCCGGCGATCTTCGGCACCTTGTAGACCTCGGGGAAGCTCGCCTGGTAGCCCGCAATGCCGTGGCAGCCGATGCACATGTCGGCCTTCTTCTGCCCGGCGGCGGCGTCTCCCGGCTTCGCATCCTGCGCGCTCGCCGCTGCAGCGGCGATGCCGAACGACAGGGCGACGACGACGTTCGCGATCTTGTTCTTCATGGTGCCGAGCATCGGGTGGATCGGGCGTGCAAAACGGCGAATTATAGGGGCGCCCTTATACTGAATCGCTCTCCCCAGAGCACCTCTCGATGAAGTTCCAAGGCTCCCAGACCTACGTCGCGACACCCGACCTGATGCTCGCCGTCAACGCCGCGGCGACGCTCAAGCGCCCGCTGCTCGTCAAGGGCGAGCCGGGCACTGGCAAGACGATGCTCGCCGAGGAAGTCGCGCAGGCGCTCGGCATGCCGCTCCTGCAGTGGCACATCAAGTCGACGACGAAGGCGCAGCAGGGCCTCTACGAGTACGACGCGGTGAGCAGGTTGCGCGACAGCCAGCTCGCCGGAATCGTCGGCAGCGACGGCAGCGAGCGCGTCCGCAACATTCACAACTACATCGTCCGCGGCGTCCTCTGGCAGGCGTTCGCGAACGACGAGCCGGTCGTCTTGCTGATCGACGAGATCGACAAGGCCGACATCGAGTTCCCGAACGACCTGCTGCGCGAGATCGACCGGATGGAGTTCTACGTCTACGAGACGCGCGAGCTCGTCAAGGCCAAGCACCGGCCGCTCGTCTTCATCACGTCGAACAACGAGAAGGAGCTGCCCGACGCGTTCCTGCGCCGCTGCTTCTTCCACTACATCAAGTT
>DATJIM010000417.1:0-4986 GCA_035493195.1 Caldimonas sp. | reverse complement strand
TGCAATACGAGCATCCCCTCGCTGCAGCGGCGTGAAGCCGCGGGCGCGCTCAGTCGTGCCCGAGCACCGGATGCGGCACGTACGGCGCCTCGAGCTCCGCGATGTCCTCGGCCGAGAGCGTCAGCGTCAGCGCAGCGACGGCGTCGTCGAGCTGCTCGAGCCGCGTCGCGCCGACGATCGGCGCCGTCACCTCGGGCTTGGCGAGCAGCCACGCGAGCGCGACCTGCGCGCGCGGTCGGCCGAGCCGCGCCGCGACGGCGGCGAGCGCCTCGGCGACCTTGCGATCGGCATCGGCGGTGCGCGCATAGAGCGTGCGACCGAAGGCGTCGGTCTCGGAGCGCTCGCTCGTCGTGTCCCACTCGCGCGCAAGGCGGCCGCGCGCGAGCGGGCTCCACGGGATGACGCCGATCCCCTCGTCCTTGCAGAGCGGCAACATCTCGCGCTCTTCCTCGCGGTAGAGCAGGTTGACGTAGTTCTGCATCGTCGCGAAGCGCGCCCAGCCGTGGCGCTCGGAGACGCGCAGCGCCTTCGCGAACTGCCACGCGAACATCGACGACGCGCCGATGTGCAGCGCCTTGCCGGCGCGGACGACGTCGTTCAGCGCCTCGAGCGTCTCCTCGATCGGCACGGTCGGATCCCAGCGATGAATCTGGTAGAGGTCGACGAAGTCGGTGCCGAGCCGCTTCAGGCTGGCGTCGATCTCCGCGAAGATCGCCTTCCTCGACAGGCCCATCCCGTTCGGGCCGCTGTGCATGCGCTGGTTGACCTTGGTCGCGATCACGATCTCGCCGCGCCGTGCGTAGCCGAGCAGCGCGCGGCCGACGATCTCTTCGCTCGAGCCGGCGGAGTAGACGTTGGCGGTGTCGAAGAAGTTGATGCCGAGGTCGAGCGCCTTCTTGAGGAACGGCCGGCTCGCCGCCTCGCCGAGCGTCCACGGGTGGTTGCCGCGGTCGGGCTCGCCGTAGCTCATGCAGCCGAGGCACAGGCGCGAGACGTCGAGACCGGTGCGGCCGAGCTTGGTGTACTGCATGCGGATCCTTCGTCGCGCGGCACGGCCGCGTCCATGGCGAGGCCATTGTCGGAGACGAACGACGCCGCCGTGGCCGCGCAGGCCCGGCCGTGCCAACATCGCGGCAACGCATCTTCCGAGCTTCGCCATGTCCAGACGCTCCTTGCTCGCCACGCTCGCCGCGCTCGCCGCCGTCGTCGCCGCCCCCGCCTTCGCCCAGGACTGGCCGCAGCCCGGCAAGACGATCCAGCTCATCGTCCCCGCCCCCGGCGGCAGCGGCACCGGCGACACGATCGCGCGCATCCTCGCCGAGGAGCTGCAGAAGCGCCTCGGCGCGACCTTCGTGATCGACAACAAGGCCGGCGCCAACGGCAACATCGGCGCGTCCGCCGCCGCCAAGGAGCCCGGCGACGGCTACCACTTCCTGTTCAGCTGGGCGGGAACGCTCGCGGTCAACAAGTCGCTCTACAAGAATCTGCCGTTCGACGTCCAGAAGGACTTCGTGCCGATCGCGCTCGTCGCCGACGTCCCGAACGTGCTCGTCGTCAACAACGACATTCCGGCCAAGGACCTCGCCGAGTTCGAGCGCTACGCCAAGGCACACCCGAACACGCTCAACTTCGGCTCGACCGGAATCGGCAGCTCGATGCACCTCGCCGGCGAGCTGTTCGAGCGCGAGACCGGGACGCAGATGACGCACGTGCCGTACAACGCGCCGGGCACGGCGACGACCGATCTGATCGGCGGCCGCATCCAGCTCATGTTCCAGCTCATTCCCGGCATCGCGCAACAGGTGAAGAGCGGCAAGGTGCGCGCGATCGCGGTCATGGCGCCGCAGCGCTCGCCCGGCCTGCCCGACGTGCCGACGACCGCGGAGCTCGGCCAGCCCAAGCTGCTGTCGTCGACCTGGTTCGCGCTGCTCGCGCCGAAGGGGACGCCGAGCGCGGTGCTGCAGAAGATGAACTCGCTGACCAACGAGACGCTCGCCGATCCGGCGGTGAAGAAGCGCCTCGCCGACATCGGCGTCTCGACGCTCGGCGGCACCCCCGAGCAGCTCGCCAAGACGATCGCCGACGAGACCGAGAAGTGGGGACACGTGGTGCGCGAGGCCAAGATCCAGGCCCAATGACGATCGCGGGCCTCGCGGCGCTCGAGGCGCGACTCGCCGACGAGCTCGCGTTCCTGCAACTGCCGGCGCCGCGCTGGACGCCGCAGCTGGTGCGCGACGGCGAGCCGGTCGTCGACGTCGCGATCGTCGGCGCCGGCATGACCGGCCTCGCCGTCGCGGCCGCGCTGGTGCAACGCGGCATCGGCGTCGTCGCCTACGACGAAGCGGCCGCGGGCTGGGAAGGTCCGTGGGCGACGACCGCGCGCATGGAGACGCTGCGCAGCCCCAAGCAGCTCGCCGGGCCGGCGCTCGGCATCCCGTCGTTGACGTTTCGGGCCTGGTTCGAGGCGCAGTGGGGTCGCGACGCGTGGGACGCGCTCGACAAGATCCCGCGCCTGCAGTGGATGGACTACCTGCGCTGGTACCGCGAGGTGCTCGCGCTGCCGGTCGTCAACGACTGTCGCGTCACCGACATCGTTCCGCGCGCCGACGGCGTCGTCGAGCTCAGCCTCGAAGCGGCGTCGAGCGCCGTGCCGCGCACGGCGACGCGCACGCTCGCGCGCCACGTCCTCCTCGCGACCGGCCGCGCGGGCCTCGGCGGCCCCGCGGTCCCGGCCTGGGCCGAGCGCCTGCCGCGAACGCGCTGGGCGCATTCGTCGGACGACAACGACTACCGCGCGCTGCAGGGCTTTCGCGTCGGCGTGATCGGCGGCGGCGCTTCGGCGATGGACAGCGCCGCGACGGCGCTCGAGTCCGGCGCAGCCAGCGTGCACGTGCTCGTCCGCCGCACCGACCTGCCGCGGATCAACAAGGGCAAGGGCGCCGGCAACCCTGGCTTCGTGCAGGGCTTCGCGCGCCTGCCCGACGACTGGAAGTGGCGCATCCGCCACTACATCAACGTCTCGCAGGTTCCGCCGCCGAGGAACAGCACCCAGCGCGTCGCGCGTTTCTCGAACGCGCACTTCCATCTCGGCGTCGCGACGCTCGGCGCCGAGGAGAACGCGCGCGGCGCGCTCGACGTGCGCACGTCCGCGGGGCCGATCGAGCTCGACTTCCTGATCTTCGGCACCGGCTTCACGGTCGACTGGCGGCAGCGGCCGATGCTGCGCCACATCGCCTCGTGCATCCGCGTCTGGAAGGACCGCTACACGCCGCCGATCGGCGAGGAAGACGACGAGCTCGCCGAGAGCCCGGACCTCGGTCCTGCGTTCGAGTTCCGGCCGCGCGAAGGTGCGCACTGCCCCGGGCTCGACCGCGTCCACACCCTCACCTACCCGGCCACGCTTTCGCTCGGCGTCGTGACCGGCGACATCCCGGCGATCAGCGAAGGCGCGCTGCAATTCGCCGACACGATCGCTGCGCTCCTCTATGTCGAAGACGTCGAGACCCACTACGCGCGCATGGAAGCGTATGCCGAGCCGGAGATCTTCGGCGACGAGTGGGTCGCGGAGCCGCTGCCGAGCCGGTCCGACCGCAGCGCGTGACGCGATCGGCGCTGCCGCGGCGCCACGGGCTCGCGATTGCTCGCACGAGCGTAGAGCCCCGAGAATACGGGAATGACGTTCGTCCCGGTCGCCGAGTGCGCGTCGTAGGTGTCGAGCACGCCGACGAGCTGCCGGATGAAGCGGCCGGGCGCCTGACGCCCACGCGCAGCAGCGCGCACGGGCAAGGCGGCCCATGCCTGTGCGAACATCGCGCGTACGCCGCCGCAACCACTCGCCATGCGACCAGACGACGATCTCGACGTGATCGACCGCGCCGCCGGCCTCGCGCCCGGCGACGCGCTCCACGCGGCGCGACGCTTCCGCGCCAAGGTCGTCGAGGCGACGCAGGCGAGCCACGACGCGCTGCTGCAGCAGCCGGTCGACGGGCTCTCGAACGAGGACCGGCTGCGCGTCGCTGCCCACGTCTGCAAGCTCGCCGGCGCGTCGACCCTGGTGCGCCACTACGAGGCGTTGCTCGACGCTGCGCCCGGCCGCGGCACGCCGCGCTCGCCGGCGCTCCCGGCAATCCTCGCCTTCGCGGCGGCGCTGACGACCGATCCGCGCGATGGCGACCGCGCTGCGATCGACGCGCTCCGGCGCGCCGGCCTCGGCGACGCCGCGATCGTCGCGCTCGCGCAGCTCGTCGCGTTCCTCTCGTACCAGCTGCGCGTCGTCGCCGGCCTGCAGGCGATGCAGGCGACGCCGAGCGAGGCCGCGCGATGATCCGGCGCAACGGCTTCACCGACGAGACGCTCGAGTGGCGTTCGTGGCTCCGTCCGCTCGACCTCGCCGAGGCGACGCCGCTGCAGCTCGAGGTGCTCGACGAGAGCCACCCGCAGTCGCGCACGTCACCGTACTACCTGACGCTCGCGCACCAGCCGCTGATGCTGCGCCACCGCTCAGCCGCCTACAACGCGATCATGTACGCGCCCAGCGGCCTGCCGCGCGCCGAGCGCGAGCTCGGCGCGATGGTCGTCTCCGTGACCAATGGGTGCGTCTACTGCACCTCGGTGCACGCGCAGCGCTTCGAGCAGCTCGCCAGGCGCAGCGACACCGTCGAGCAGGTGTTCGACGATCCGCGCAGCGCAGGCACCGACGAACGCGAGCGCGCGATCGCGCGGTTCGCGGTCGCGGTCACCGTGCGACCGAATGCGCTCGGCGGCGACGACATCGCACCCTTGCGTGCCGTGGGCATGCGCGACGAGGAGATCATCGACCTGCTGCACGCGGTCGCGATCTTCGGTTGGGCGAACCGGCTGATGCAGAACCTCGGCGAGCCGGTCGAGCCGTCGACGACGTAGTCGAGCGCCGCGTCGCGGCGACGCTGTCGACTTCAGGACGGCGTCGCTTCGAGGCCGACCGAAGCGCCCCCGACGGCACGATCC
>DATJIM010000416.1:0-2696 GCA_035493195.1 Caldimonas sp. | reverse complement strand
GCGACCGCGAGGCAGTCCCCCGAGCCGACGTAGCCGACGACGGCGTCGACCTTCTCGCGGTCGTAGAGGTTGCGCAGCTCCTGCACCTGCTTGGTCGCGCCGCCGTTCTCGTCGACGTAGATCGGCTCGATCTTCATGCCGCCGAAGCCCGGCTTGTTGTACGGCGCCGGCGCGGCGCCCTTGTTGAAGGCGTCGATCACCACCTTGGCGCCGTTGACCGCCGGGATGCCGAAGCTTTCGGCGGCCTGCCCCGACAGGAAGCTCACGATGCCGAGCTTGAAGGTCTCCTGAGCGTGCGCGGCGGCGGTGCACAAGGCGACGCCGGCGAACGGGACGGCCACGGCGCGCCAGAATCGAATCGTCGACATTGCAGATCTCCTGTGGGCGCCGCGCGGTCGCGGCCGCCGGCATCTTTGCCCGGCGGCTGCGGCGCTCGACAGGTGACTAACCCGGAGCCGCGAACCATCCGATGCCCGACGACCGCGTTCGCCTCCTCACCGCGCTCTGGCCCGACGCCGCGGTGCGCGCCCGACTCGCCGCCGAAAGCGACGCCTGGCGGTGGCCGCCGCGGGCGCGTCGGGTGGCCGCCGCCAAGATGCATCTGACGTTGCATTTCATCGGCGCGTTCGCGCGCGATCGCGTCGACGCGCTCGCCGCCGCGCTCGCCACGGTCGAGCCTGCGCCGGGCAGCGCGTTGCGGGCGACACGGCGCGAGGTCTGGCGCGGCGGCATTGCCGTGCTGCTCTTCGCCGAAGACGCGGCGCTCGCGGCGCTGCACGCAGCGCTCGGCGCCGTCGTCGCCGGCTTCGGCGTCGCCCTCGATCCGCGTCCGTTCTCGCCGCACGTCACGTTCGCGCGCGGTGCGCGCGGCGCGGCGCCGCCGCTGCTGGCGCCCGAACTCGCCTGGCAAGCGCGCGGCTTCGCGCTCGTCGAGTCGGCGGCGGGCGGCGACTACCGCGTGCTGCGCGCGTTCGGCGGCGTCGCGGCCGACCCCGCGCGCTGCGAGGAAGCGCGCTGAACGCGGTGCGCGCCGCTCACGTTTCGGCGAAGACGAGCAGGACGCCGCATGCGTCGCCGGGCGCAACCGCGATGCCGTCGGCGATCGGCGTGCCGCGGACGCCGCCGGCGGCGATCGCTCGTCGCGCCTTCGCGAGCGACGTCGTCCGCAGCGACAGTCCGACGAGTCCCGCCGTCGCGGCGCCGTCGAGGTCGACGCCGTGGAAACGGGCGGCGAGCGAGCGTTGCGAATGAAAGCGGATCGTCGCGTTGCCGGTGTCGACGACGATCGCGCCGTCGCTCGCCTCGTTCGCGGCGCCGGCGAACAGCCGGGCGCACGCCGCAGCGTCGGTATGCGGGTCGTCGCTCGCGACGAGGACGTGATCGAGCGCGACAGCACCGTTGGCATGCTCGAGCAGCTCGGGTCGCCAGGTGACGTGGCGGGTGCGGTGCTCACAGCAGAAGACGTGGAACCCGGGTGCGGCGCCATCGCCGAAGTGCGCGGTTCGAAATGCTGCCTGCGTCCGCATTCCATCCGAGAGCACGACCGGGCGCGCGAAATCGACCGGCGCATCGAGCGCGAAGCCGGCGGCGGTCATCTCGGCGACGACGGCGTCGGCGCTCGCCGTCTGCAGCGCCAGCGCCGCCAGCCCCTCGCGCTCGGCCAGTGCGCTGCGGTAGCGAGCGTTCGCGGCGGTCGGCGCGAGCACGCCCATCAGCTCGAAGTATTCGCGCTCGAGCATCACGGTGTGGTTGCCGGTGCCGAGCTCGGGCGGATGGACGCCGCGCGGCGCGACCGTGAAGCCGAGTCGCTCGAAGCGCGAGCGCGCGGCGTCGAGGTCGCGGACGAGCGCGACGGCGTGGTCGATGCCGCTGATCGATCTGCGCATGGCGCCATTGGAGCAGAAGCACCGCGCCGACGCGGTGCCCGCTCGCTCCGGCGCTGTCAGGCGCGCGAACCGGACTTGCTCGTGCCCTTGTCGTCGGACGAGCTGAACAGCTTGTCGCTCAGTCGCGAGAGGAGTCCGGGCTCGCCCTCGGGGTCGGCATCGTCGTCGGTGATGCCGGCCGGCTCGAGCGAGGCCTTGCGCGCCTCGAGCTCGCCGCGCAAGGTGACGAGGTCCATGTCGCTGCGCCGGCACTTCGTGAACATCTCGGTGTGCTCCTCGACGACGTGGTGCTGGATGTACTCGCGCAGGACGGTCATCTTGGCGTCGTAGAGATCGTCGTCGGGGTTGCCGGCTTCGATCTGGGCGATGAGGTCCTTCGCCGACGTGTGCTCGACCTTCGCCTCGTCGAGCTTGTCGGCGTCGATGCCGCCGGCCCGCGCTGCGGGGTAGAAGATCTCCTCCTCGATCTGCGTGTGCACCTTGAGCATCTCGCAGATCTGCTGGGCGAGCGCGCGCCGCTCGTCGGCGCCGGCTTCGCGCTTGGAGAGGCGCTCGTAGCGCTGGAAGAGCGCAGCGACGGCGAGGTGATCGTCGGTCAGGAGGTCGACCGCGTCGGGCTCGCGCATCGTCTTCGGCGCCGTGTTCTCGACTGTCTTTTCCGCCGTCGGCGGGTGCGGCGTGCCGCGCTTGCTCGGGGTGCGGGGCTTGGCCGGCGCGGCGTTGGTCCGCTTCATTGCCGGCGACGCCGAGCCGGCGCTGCCGCGCGCCGACGACGACTTGCGCGCTCCGGACGCCGACGACTTGCCGGAC
>DATJIM010000415.1:0-16026 GCA_035493195.1 Caldimonas sp. | reverse complement strand
GCGTGCGGATACGGCGTGTCCCAGCCGGTGACGCGCTCGACCGGCGCTTCGAGCTGGTAGAAGCAGTGCTCCTGGACGAGCGAGACGAGCTCGGCGCCGAAGCCGCTCGTTCGCGTCGCCTCGTGGACGACGACGCAGCGGCCGGTCTTCTTCACCGAGCGCACGACCGTGTCGAGGTCGAGCGGCCAAAGCGTTCGCAGGTCGACGATCTCGGCGTCGACCCCGCTCTCGTTCACCGCCGCTTCGCTGACGAAGACCATCGTCCCGTACGTCAGCACGGTGACTTCGTTGCCGGGACGAAAGACCACCGCCGAATCGAGCGGCACCGTGTAGTGGCCTTCGGGAACCTCGCCCATGGGATGCGCCGCCCACGGCACGACAGGCTTGCCGTGATGGCCGTCGAACGGGCCGTTGTAGAGGCGCTTGGGCTCGAGGAAGATGACCGGGTCGTCGTTCTCGATCGACGCGATGAGCAGCCCCTTCGCGTCGTACGGATTGCTCGGCATCACGGTGCGGATTCCGCACACGTGCGTGAACAGCGCCTCCGGACTCTGGCTGTGCGTCTGGCCGCCGTAGATGCCGCCGCCGCACGGCATGCGGATCGTGATCGGCGCCGTGAAGTCGCCCGCCGAGCGGTAGCGCATGCGCGCCGCCTCGGAGACGATCTGGTCGGAGGCCGGATAGAAGTAATCGGCGAACTGCACCTCGACAACGGGACGCAGCCCGTACGCCGCCATGCCGATCGCGGAGCCGACGATGCCGCCCTCGGAGATCGGCGCGTCGAAGACGCGCGTCTTGCCGTACTTCGCCTGCAGCCCGTCGGTGACGCGAAAGACGCCACCGAAGTAGCCGACGTCCTGGCCGTAGATGACGACGTTGTCGTCGCGGCCGAGCATGACGTCCATCGCCGAGCGCAGCGCCTGGATCATCGTCATGCTCGCCATCTCGGGCCTCAGCTCTCGGCGCGCGCCTGGCGCAGCTGGTCGTGCAGGTGCGCCGGGATGTCCTTGTAGACGTCCTCGAACATCGACTCGAGCGGCGGCGTGTGGCCGTCGAGGAGCGAGCCGTACTTCGTCGCTTCCTTGAGCGCGGCGGCGACTTCGGCGTCGAGCTCCTTCGCCGTCGCCTCGTGCTCGGCCTCGGACCACACGCCGAGACCGATCAGATGCTGCTTCAGCCGCGCGATCGGATCGCCGAGCGGGAAGTGCCTGGCCTCGTCGCCCGGCCGATAGCGCGACGGGTCGTCCGAGGTCGAGTGCGCGCCGGCGCGGTACGTGACCCACTCGATCAAGGTCGGCCCCAGGTTCGAACGCGCGCGCTCCGCCGCCCACGCCGACGCCGCGTAGACGGCGAGGAAGTCGTTGCCGTCGACGCGCAGGCTCGCGATGCCGCAGCCGGCGCCGCGCGCCGCGAACGTCGTCTCGTCGCCGGCAGCGATCGACTGGAACGTCGAGATGGCCCACTGGTTGTTGACGACGTTGAGGATCACCGGCGCCTGATAGACGTTCGCGAACGTGAGCGCGGTGTGGAAATCCGACTCGGCCGTCGCGCCGTCGCCGATCCACGCCGATGCGATCCTGGTGTCGTTCTTGATCGCCGACGCCATCGCCCAGCCGACCGCCTGGATGTACTGCGTCGCGAGGTTGCCCGAGATCGTGAAGAAGCCGGCGCGCTTGTACGAGTACATGACCGGCAGCTGGCGACCTTTCAGCGGATCGCGCTGGTTGCTGAGCAGCTGGCACATCAGCTCGACCATCGGGATGTCGTCGCGCGCGAGCAGCAGCCCTTGCTGGCGGTAGGTCGGGAAGTTCATGTCGCCCGGCTCGAGCGCGAGCGCGTGCGCGGTCGCGACCGCTTCCTCGCCGAGGCACTGCATGTAGAACGAGATCTTCTTCTGCCGTTGCGCGATCAGCATGCGGGCGTCGAACGCGCGCGTCTTCAGCATCGCGCGCAGGCCGGCGCGGAGGCGATCGACGTCGAGGGACGGTGTCCACGGCCCGACGGCGCGACCGCTGTCGTCGAGGACGCGGATCAGCGTGTACGCGAGGTCGCTCGTGTCGCGCGGCGAGACGTCGACCGGCGGCCGCGCCACCGCGCCTGCAGGAGCGAGATACAGATAGGAGAAATCGGTCTCGCGGCCGGGACGGCCGGTCGGCTCGGGGACGTGGAGACGCAGGGGGCCTCGGCTCACGGCGCAGGCGGTTGTTCCAGCAGCCTGCGAGTGTGCCCGGCCGGCGCGGCCGCGCAAGAGGAGGAACGCCGCACCCCTGCCGGCGGCTCGATTTCCGCCGCCGCACAATCTGCCGGTTCTCCTTTCGCACCCGTTCTCTGGCCATGCACCTCGCCCCACTTCGCACATCCCGCCTCGTCGCCGCCGCGCTCGCCGCCGTCGTCGGATGCGGATCGGCGCAAGCCGCTCCTGTCGCCGCCGTCCAGGACCTCGCTCGCGACCAGCAGCAGCCGCTGCTCGACACGTTGCGCGATCTCGTCTCGATCGAGTCGGGCAGCAAGGACGTCGAAGGGCTCGAGAAGATCGCCGCGCTGATCGCCGAGCGGCTGCGCGCGCTCGGTGGCGCCGTCGAGGTCGTGCCGCCGACCGACGTCTACCGCATGGAGGACACGCCGGCGAAGACCGGCGCGATGGTCAAGGCCGAATGGAAAGGCACCGGCACGAAGAAGATCCTGCTGATCGCGCACATGGACACCGTGTACCTGCGCGGCATGCTCAAGGACCAGCCGTTCCGCATCGACGAAGCAAGCGGTCGCGCCTACGGCCTCGGCATCGCCGACGACAAGCAAGGCGTCGCGCTGATCCTGCACACGATCGCGATGCTGAACAAGCTCGGGTTCAAGGACTATGGAACGCTCACCGTGCTCGTCAACGGCGACGAGGAGATCAGCTCGCCGGGATCGCGCAGCACGATCAGCCGCGTCGCTTCGACGCAGGACGCGGTCTTCTCGTTCGAGGGCGGCGGCAGCGACGGCGGCGTGCGCCTCGCGACGAGCGGGATCGGCTCGGCGTACCTGACCGTCGACGGCAAGGCGTCGCACGCCGGCGCCGCACCGGAGCGTGGCGTCAATGCGCTCTACGAGCTCGCGCACCAGGTCCTGCAACTGCGCGACCTGTCGCAGAACGACAAGGGATTGAAGCTCAACTGGACCGTGGCGCAGGCGGGCACCAACCGCAACGTCATCCCGGCGCGCGCGACCGCGCAGGCGGACGCCCGTGCGCTGCGCGTCTCCGACTTCGACGCGCTGCAGGCCAAGCTCCAGGAACGCGTCAAGAACCAGCTCGTGCCCGACGCAAAGGTGCAGCTCAAGTTCGAGGTCCGCCGCCCGCCGCTCGAGGCAACGCCCGCGTCGCGCAAGCTCGCCGCGCACGGCAAGGCGATCTACGACGAGCTCGGCTTGCCGATGACGGTCGCCGACGTCGCGACCGGCGGCGGCACCGACGCCGCGTTCGCCGCGCTGCAGACCAAGGGTGCGGTCGTCGAGGGGTTCGGTCTGGTCGGATTCGGCGCGCACTCGAACGACGCCGAGTACGTTCGCGTCGATTCGATCGTGCCACGTCTCTACCTCGCGACCCGGCTCGTGATGGACGTCGCGCAGGACAAGTTGCGGTAGACGCGAACGTCCTTTCGTCGCGGTGGACTTTGCACTTCATCACACGTCGCGGCGCCGCCTCGCAGGACAATCGACGTCCGTCGGTCACGGCGGCCGCTCTGGTCAACCGCCGGTGACGTGCCGCCGTTGACGCGCAAGGCTCCGGATTTCGTCATGCCGCGTTCGCTCGTCTCGTCTGCTCTTCTCGCCCTCGCCTGCATCGCAGGCCCCGCGGTCGCCGCCCCGGCGTCGGCACCGCACGCCGCCGCGTGCGTCGCCGCGCTGAAGGCGCAGGAAGCGACGCTCGCCGAGGCCATGAAGGCAGGCAGCGCGGTCGAGACCGAATTGCTCAAGGTCGTCCAGAGCGGCATCGCGATCATCGGCACGCAGTACTTCGCTGGGCTGCGCGAGGCCGAGGCGCGGCAGATGCTGAAGACGGCCGAGGACGACTTCAAGGAGCTGCCCCCGAACGTCGCCGCCGAGCGCCAGGCCGAGTGCCTGCGCGAGGGCTACGCGCTCTACCAGGGCGCGTCGGCGCTCGAGCGCAGCCTGATCACGACGGCGGCGCAGCGGCGCATCAAGCGGCTCACGGCAGCGGCCTGACCTTCGCACCGACGCCGAGCGCCTTCCAGGCGAGCGCGCAGCCGGCGAGCGTGCACACGATCACGGCGCCGGACGGCAGGTCGAACAGCGCCGAGAGCGCGAGGCCGAGGGCATAGCCGGCACCACCGATCGCGTACGCGACGACGAGCCTGCGCGCGCGCGGCAGCGCCGACGTCGCGAGTGCCGGAACGATCAGGCTCGAGAAGACGAGGTAGACGCCGACGAGCTGGACCGACGCGGTCACCGCGACCGCGAACGCACCGTAGAAGCCGAAGCGTCCGAGCCGCTCGGTCCAGCCCGCGGCGATCGCGCCGAGGAGGATGACCGAGAGCACGGCCAGCCACGCGAGCTGCGTCGTGTTCACCCAGAGGATCTGGCCGACGAGGAGGTCCTTGAGGTGCTCGCCACCGTGCGGGTTGCCGGCCAACATCAGCAGCCCGACGCACGCGGCGAGGACGAAGAGGACGCCGATCAGCGCTTCCTGCTGCTGCGCGGCGCGCCGCTCGGTCCACGTCAGCAGCCACGCGCCGAGCAACGCCGCCGTCACTGCCGCGGCCTGCACCGCGAGGCCGTGCTCGGCGACGCCGAGCGCGTCGGCGGCGATGACGCCGAGCCCGGCGATCTGCGCGATCGCGAGGTCGATGAAGACGATGCCGCGGTCGAGCACCTGCATGCCGAGCGGCACGTGCGTCGCGAGCACGAGCAGCCCGGCGACGAGCGCCGGGCCGACGATGCCCAGGTCGAGCGCGCTCCAGTTCACGGCTTGGCGCCCGCGCCTGCGAGCAGTCGCGCGACGGTGTCGTCGAAGAGGCCGAACAGGTCCTTCGCGGCATCGCTGCCACCGACGGTGAACGGCACCTTGACGACTGCGATGCCGGCGTTCTTGGCGATCCACTCCGACGGCCGCGAATCCTGGTACGCGGCAAGAAGGACCATCTTCGCGGGAGCGCTCTTCAGTGTCGTCAGCACGCTTTGCAAGTGCGCTGCGCTCGGCTCGACGCCGGGCTTGGGCTCGAGCACCGCGACCTCCTTCATGCCGAGCCAGTCGTAGAGGTAGACGAACGCCTTGTGCTGCGACACGACCGCGGTGCCGCGCAGCGGCGCGGCCTGCGCGCTCCAGCGCGCGATCGCCGCCTGCCACTTCTTCGCGAAGTCGGCGTGCAGCTGCGCATATTGCGCCGCGTTCGACGGATCGATCTGCTGCAGCCGCGTCGCGAGCGCGTCGGCGACGAGCGCGATGTTGCGGGGATCGGTCTGGATGTGCGGGTTGCCGGCGGCGTGGACGTCGCCCTGGGCGCGGTCGAGCTGCGTCGGCACGTCGAGCTTCCTGACGAAGTCCGCAGCGGCGAAGTTGCCCGGCTGCCCCGGCTGCACCTTGCCGTTGCCCGACTGCTGCAGGAGCACCGGCAACCAGCCGATCTCGAGCTCGGCGCCGGTGCAGGCGACGAGGTCTGCGTTGCGCGCACGCGCGATCAGGCTCGGCTTGGCCTGGATCTGATGCGGGTCCTGGAGCGCCGTCGTCGCGACCGCGACGTCGACGAGCTTGCCGCCGAGCTCCTGCGCGAGCGCGCCCCACTCGGGCTCGCAGGCGAGGACGCGGACGGTCGCGTGCGCAGGAGCGAGCGCGAACGCGAGGAGCGCGGCGGCGAGCGCCGGCCAACGAAGGGGAAAGGATCGGGACATGGTGTCGTTCCTGAAGATCAATACGAATGCGCGCCGTGGGCGCCGAGGCTCATCTGGTACTGCACGAACCACTGCGTGTCGGCGCCGCCTTCGCGGGCGCGGTCGCGCGCGAGCTGCACGCGAACGCGCGAAAACTCGCTCGGGTTGAAGTCGACCATCAGCGAGTCCTTGCGCGAGCGGTCGGTCGGCAACGCGATCAGCCCGTTGTTCGCGCCGTAGTCGGGTGTTCCCGGGTCGAGCCCTTCGAAGCGCGCGCCGACGCGCCAGCGCGGCATGAACTGATAGACGCCCTGCACGTACCAGCCCGACTGCCGCACCGAGTATGTCGACGCGAGGTCGGCGCCGCCGACGTCGTGGACGAGGTCGCCGCGGCGCGTGCTCTGCGCGTATTCGGCCTGCAGCTTGAAGTTGGTGCGCAGCGCGTTGCCGTTCGGCGCCCACTTCCAGACCGCGTCGGCGATCCACACCCGCGTGCTGCCGCTGAACGACTGGGCGAAGCGGTTGCCCGCGCCGTCGGTCGCGACGAGGCCCTGCTCGCTCGCCTTCGCGTCGAGCAGCGAGACGCCGGCGCGCCAGCTGTGGCTTTCCCCGATGTCGCCGCCGGCGTGCGCGGTGAGCGCGACCATGCCCGGGCCGTTGCGATTCGTGTCGCTGCCGGGAAAGCTGCGACCGCGGCCGACCTCGAGGCCGAGCTCGACATACTGGTCGATCGGCGGGAGCCAGGTCAGCTGCAGGCCGTCGTCGCCGACTTGCGTTCCGAGCATCGCCTGGTAGGCGAGCGGCGCGTCGACGAAGTCCCAGGTGTGCGAGTGCTGCGGGTTGAGGTAGCCGATCCCGGAGAAGAAGCGTCCGGCCTTCAGCGCCAGGCCGTTGCCGAGCGCGCTCGTCTGCACGAATGCTTCCTCGACCTCGACGCTGTTGTCGGCAGCGAACGAGATCGCCGCCTGGCCGCGCAGCCACGGGTCGATGCTGGCGGCGAGGCCGAGCTCGGTCTCGGCGAGGCTGAAGCCGCGCGTTCCCGGTCCGATCTGGGCGTCGGCGGGCAACGGAAAGCCGCGGATCGCGTAGGTCGCCGGATCGTGCGACGTGTGCGCGTAGAGGCCGGAGAGGATGAGCGAGACCGCGGGGTTGAACGAGTTCGCACCGCCGGCGCCGGCGGTCGCGACGGCAGGCGTTGCCGCCGCCGTCGGCGCCGCGACCGCAGGTGGCGGCGCCGCCGCGCTCGCTGGCGACGCGCTCGTCGCCGCCACGGGCGCCGCTGCGAGCGCCGCTTCGGCGCTCTTCAGCCGCTGTTCGAGCGCCCGCAGGCGCGCCTCGTAGTCGGCACGCAGCGCTTCCACGTCCTTGCGCAACGCTGCCACGTCGGCGGCGTCGTCGGCGTGTGCCGACATGGGCAGCAGCAGTGCGGCCACGACGGCCGCGAAACTCGATCGCATCGCGAATGCTCCAGCAGTGACGGATCGCGCTTCGCTCGACGCGAAGGCGCGGCTCTGGTCAGCGCTGGGCGGCGGGAGGTGCTCGGCTGCGGTACGCGAGCGCAGGCGCGACGTCGCGGACCGGAGCGGAAACGCCGGCGATCGCGACGTCGACGAGCGGCGGATGGCGCAGCGACGCCGGCTCGGGCAGCGGCGCGGCACCGCCGATCGCGGCGCCGATCAGGCAGAGCTCGCACTGCGCGTGAGCGAGCCCACCGTCGCGCGGTCCGTCCTTGCCGAAGTGCGAGATCGCGTGGGCGTTCGCGGCCGCCTGCGCGAACGCGAACAGCAGGCCGAGCGAGAGCAGCCACGACCAGCGTCGTCGCGTCGAGCGGGTGCTGCCGAGAGCCATCGCGCGCGATCTTAGCGCCGCAAGTACGCGCGTCGCCGACAGGGACGGCAACGAGATGCAAGAGGCATGGCCGAACTGACCGCCGAGCACGCGATGAACTGCGCGCGCGCCTCGACCGGCGCGAAGCCGAGCGACCACCCAGCGGCGGCGCGCTACTTGCCAGTCCAGCGCGGCGGACGCTTCTCGACGAACGCGCGCACGCCCTCGCGGAAGTCGGCGCTGCCGTACGTCTTGGCGACCAGGTCGTCGCCGTCCGGAAGCGCACGCGCTTCCTGGAGGCGGCGGATCGCCTCCTTGGTCACCATCAGGGTGATCGGCGCGTGCGACGCGACCTGGCCGGCGAGCTCGCGAACGCGCGCCGCGATGCGATCGGCGGCGACGATCTCGTGGACGAATCCCGCGCCGAGCGCCTCGTCGGCCGCGAGCAGTCGCGCGGTGAAGATCAGCTCCTTCAGCCGCGACGGCCCGATCAGGTCCACGTAGCGTGCGTACGCGCGCATCGACAGGCAGTTGCCGAGCGTGCGCGCGATCGGCGCGCCGAAGCGCGCGTCGGGAGTCGCGATGCGGACGTCGCACGCCGCGGCGATGCCGAAGCCGCCGCCGACCGCGAAGCCTTCGATCTGCGCGATCACCGGCTTGGCGACGCGCGCGACCCGGTCGACGAACTCGCCGACGTCGCGCTCGTAGCGCAGGCCGTCGTCGCTGCCCTGAAACGCCAGGAACTGCGCGATGTCGGTGCCGGCGACGAACGCCTTGCCGCCGCCGCCGCGCAGGACGAGGACGCGCACCGAATCGTCGCCGTCGACCTCGTCGCAGACCTCGCCGAGGCGGCGGTACATGTCCCAGGTCATCGCGTTGCGCGCTTCGGGACGGTTGAACGTCAGCGTGACGATCGCGCCGTCGCGCTCGACGACGATATGCTCGCCAGCGGCCGATGCTGCTGCCATGTCCGAGGTCCTCGATGAGTTGCGAGCGTGTCAGGTGCCGGTGAACCGGGGCTTGCGCTTTTCCATGAACGCCGCTTGCCCTTCGCGGTAGTCGTTGCTCACGAAGCATGTCGCGACGGCGTGCTCGCAGGCGTCGACGTCGCGGTCGCCGGCGTTCTTGACCGCCTCGCCGACGACGAGCTTCGCGCATCGCACGGTGAGCGGCGCGTTGGCGGCGATCGTCCTGGCCATCTCCTCGACGGTCGACTCGAGCGCATCGTCGGCGACGACGCGGTTGACGAGGCCCATCTTCTCGGCCTCGCGGGCGTCGAACTGGCGACCGGTGAAGAACATCTCCTTGGCGTGCGCCGGTCCGATCAGGTCGACGAGCGGCTGTGCCCGGTTGAGGCCGTAGCCGAGCCCCAGCTTCGCCGCGGGAACGCCGAACTTCGCGTTCTCGGTGCAGACGCGGATGTCGCAGCAGACCGCTGCGGCGGTGCCGCCGCCGATGCAGTAGCCGCGGATCATCGCGATCGTCGGAATCTTCATCGACTGCAGCGCCGTGTACGCCTTCTGCGTCGTCGCCTGGTAGTGCGCGACGGCCTCGGCGGCCTGGCGCTCGTCCTTGAACTTCGAGATGTCGGCCCCCGAGGCGAACGCCTTGCCCCCCGCGCCGGTCAGGACCATGACGCGGACCGAAGGGTCGGCGCCGAAGTCGGCCATCGCCTCGAGCGCCGCTTCCCACATCTCGAGCGAGATGGCGTTCAGCTTCTCGGGGTTGTTGAAGATCATCCAGCCGATGCCGTCGGCCTTCTTCGCGATCAGCTTCTCGCTCGCCATCTCAAGTCTCCTCAGACGATCCCGTCGCTCTTCAGCCGCGCGATGCCGGCGTCGTCGAAGCCGATCTCGCGCAGCACGTCGTCGGTGTGCTCGCCGAGCGCGGGCGGGTGCGCGACGACGCGGCTCGGAGTCCGGCTGAGCGTCACCGGCTGGCCCAGGTAAGGCACCTCGCCGACCTGCTGCACGATGCCGAGCGCGCGCACCTGCGGATCGGCGAACGCCTGGTCGATCGAATAGATCGGACCGCACGGCACGCCGGCCTCGTTGAGGACGTCGACCCACTCGGCGGTCGTGCGCGCGGCGAGGTGCTTCTCGATGTCGGCGTGGAGCTGGTCGCGGTGCTCCGAGCGCAGCGCGCCGGTCCTGTAGTCAGGGTGCTCGGCGAGCTCGGGCGCGCCGATCGCTTCGCACAGGCGCAGCCAGATCCGCCCGCCGGAGGCGGCGATGTTGAGATGGCCGTCGCGCGTCTTGAAGACTCCCGTCGGGATCGACGTCGGGTGGTTGTTGCCCGCCTGCTTGGCGATCTCGCCCTGCATCAACCAGCGCGCCGCCTGGAAGTCGAGCATGAACAGCTGCGCCTGCAGCAGCGACGACTGCACCCACTGACCCTTGCCGGACTTCTCGCGCTCGATGACCGCGACCGCGATCCCCCACGCGCAGAAAATTCCGGCGGCGAGATCGGCGATCGGAATGCCGACACGCACCGGCCCCTGCCCGGGCAGCCCGGTGATCGACATCAGCCCGCCCATGCCCTGCGCGATCTGATCGAACCCCGGGCGCAGCCGGTACGGGCCGTCCTGGCCGTAGCCCGAGATGCTCGCGTAGATCAAGCGCGGGTTGACCGCCGCCATCGTCGCGTAGTCGATGCCGAGCTTCGTCTTGACGTCGGGGCGGTAGTTCTCGACCAGGATGTCGGCGCGCGCCGCGAGGCGCTTCAGGATCGCGACGCCGTCGGCCGATTTGAGGTTGAGCGTGATGCCGCGCTTGTTGCGGTGTACGTTCTGGAAGTCGCTGCCGTCGCGCGGGCCGCCGATGCCCTCGCCGTCGTCGAGCGCCGGCGGCATCTCGACCTTGATCACCTGCGCGCCCCAGTCGGCGAGCTGGCGGACCGCCGTCGGGCCGGCGCGGACACGGGTGAGATCGAGGACGGTGAGATGCGAAAGAGCGTCCGACGCGAGCATGAATCAGTCTAGCGTGCGGCGCTAAGATGCGCGCGCGGTCCCACCACGACCATGCGTGCGCACACAGGAATCATCATGTCCGACCTGCAGGCGAAGTTCGAGCAAGCCGTCGCCGCTTCGAAGAAGCTTCCCGAGAAGCCCGACAACGCGACGCTGCTGCGCCTCTACGCTCTGTTCAAGCAGGCGTCCAACGGCGACGCCGACGGCGAACGCCCGGGCATGGGCGACATGGTCGGTCGCTTCAAGTGGGACGCGTGGAACGCGATCGCCGGCAAGTCGAAGGACGACGCGATGCAGGAGTACGTGGATCTCGTCGAATCGCTGAAGTGACCTGGGCGCCGACGGCGCTCAAGTCTTCTTCTGCGCTCGGCGCTTCGCCGGCACGCTCGCGGTCTTTCGCTCGGCCTCGGCGAGGACGTCGTCGAGGTTCTCCTCGATCTCGGCGAGGATGCGGTCGCGAAAGACGCCGACCAGGAAGCCGAGTCGCGCAGTCAGGTCGAACGAGTCGGCGGCGACGACGAGCTGGCCGTCGACGCCGGTACGCTTGAACTCGACGACGTCGCTCGTCCTGCCTTCGACCACCGTGCAGTCCATGCCGAACTTCTCCTCGGCCAGCTCGGCCCAGCGCAGCGCAGTCTTGCGCGCCCGGGCGAGGCCGAGGCGATGCGCGCGGTGGACGTGGATGTCGGCCATGGCAACTCCGTTGCAGAGGACGGCGCGAGCTTAGCGCGCGAGCGCTTCCGTCCGCTCGGCAGCCGGCAACGCAGCGATGCGCCGCACCTCGCCGTAGAAGCGCGCGAAGTCGCCGCCTTCGCGTTCGTAGATCCGCTCGAACGCGGGAACGAGGCCGGTGTAGCTCGCGAGCACCGCGAAGCTGGCGTTGTTGGCGTTCGCGAACCAGCTGTCGTAGCCAGCGTAGCCGCCCCAGCGCGCCGCTTTCAACGCCGCGTACTCGGCGCGCAGTCGCGCGAGCACGGCCGCCTTGCCGGCGCGCTTGTCGTCGTCGCTCGCGGCGCTCGCGTAGACGCGTGCGAGCTCGTCGCGAAAGCGCGTCGTGATCGCGCGGAAATCCGCCCTCCGCTTCTCGGCGGCGTCGGCGGCGGCGCGCGCCTCGGCGTCGGCGTGCTCGGCGAGCCAGCGCGCCTCGCCGATCTTCTCGACCGTGCTCGCGAACGACTCGTTGAACGCGGTGTCGCCGGGAACGAACACGACCTGGTGCGCAAGCTCGTGAAAGACGAGCCGCGCGAGCTCGCCTTCGGGATAGCCGATGAACGTGTTCAGGAGCGGGTCGGCGAAGAAGCCGCCGGCGGGCAGGCGGCCGAGCGTCGAGTACGCCGGCACCGGGTAGACAGCGACGTCGAGGCCGTCCTTCCTCAGCTCGGCGGCGAGCGCGTCGGCACGATCCTGGTGGTAGTAGCCGCGGTAGCCGACGCAGCCGACGATTGCGAAGCACCACGTTTTCGGCACCAGCGAGAGCTCGGGTGCGGCGACGACGTTCCACACCGCGGCCGAGCGGTGCAGGTCTGCGTAGCGGCGATAGCTCGCGTTGTCCGGCTCGCCGAGCTCGGTCACCGCGAAGTCGCGGATCCGCTCGGAGAGGACGAGCCGCTCGCGCAACGTCGCGCTCGTCGCCGGGTCGTCGAGCACCTGAGGCACGGGCCGCGCGGCCTGCAGGATCTCGAGATGGCCGACGACGGACTGCGCGTAGTAGCCGACCGTCGCGCAGCCCGACGTCGCACAGACGGTCGCGGCGGCGACGATCGCAGTCGCCGCCAGCCCTCCGAAAGTCACCGCGAGGACCTTTGCGGCGCGCCTCACGCGCGTGCCGGCACGCGGTCGCGCTCGACCTCGACGAGGCAGTCGTAGAAGCTCGGTGCGCGACCGATGTCGGTGAGGCGCTGGTGCGTCAGCTCGTTGCCGTTCTTGCCGTCGCTCGCGAGCTTCTTCCACCAGACGCCGAGGCCATTGACGACGCCGGGCCGGGCGCGCTCGCCGACGACCGCCTTGCAGACGATGCTGCCCCGGTCGTTGAAGATGCGGACGCGGTCGCCCGAGGCGATGCCGCGCGGCGTTGCGTCGTCGGGCGAGATCTCGAGGATCGGCTCGCCTTCGATGCCGCGCAGGCTCGTGACGTTGACGAACGTCGAGTTGAGGAAGTTGCGCGCCGGCGGCGAGATCATCGCGAGCGGGAACCGCTTCGCGAGCCCGGGCGTGCTACGCACCGACTCGTAGGGCTCGACGAAGTCGGGAACGCCGAACCCCGGCGCATCGATGCGGCACTTGCCGTCAGGCGTCGGAAAGCCGCCTTCGGCGAACGGCGCTTCCGCGATCGGCAGCTTGACCCAGCCGCGCGCCCGCAGCTGCGCGAAGTCGATGCCGCCTTCGCCGGCCGAGCGGAACGCCGTCCGCGCGAGCGCTTCGTCGTCGTCGCGGAAGCACGGATCGTCGAAGCCGAGCCGCGCCGCAAGCTCGCGGAACACCTGCGTGTTCGGCCGTGCCTCGCCGAGCGGCGCGATCGCCGGCTCGTTGATCAGCGCATAGGTGTGGCCGTAGCTCGTGTGGACGTCGAGGTGCTCGAGTTGCGTCGTCGCCGGCAGCACGTAGTCGGCGTGGTCGGCGGTGTCGGTGAGGAAGTGCTCGAGGACGACGGTGAAGAGGTCGTCACGCGCGAAGCCGCGCATCACCTTGCCCGATTCGGGAGCGACCGCGACCGGATTCGAGTTGTAGACGACGAGCGCCTCGATCTTCGGACCGAAGCGCGACCCGTCCGCGCGCACCCCGCCCTCGTGCAGCAGGTCGTCGCCGATCGTGCTCATGTTGATCGTGCGGGGCCTGCGCCCCGCGAGCAGGTCGGGACGCTGCAGCGCCGCATCGGCGCGGACGTTGCGGAACCACCCCGACGACGACAGCAGCATGCCGCCGGCGCGGTCGCGCCACGCGCCGACGAGGCACGGCAGGATCGCGATCAGCCGCGTCGCATTGCCGCCGCCGCGAACGCGCTGCATGCCGTAGTTGAGGCGGATCGCCGCCGGCCGGATCGTGGCGTACTCGCGCGCGAGCGAGCGCACCTGCTCGGCGTCGATCCCGCACGCCGCGGCAACGCGCTCGGGCGGCCACTGCAGCGCGCGCTCGCGCAGCACCGGCCATGCCGCGTCGACATGGCGAGCGATGTAGTCGTGGTCGAGCCAGTCGTGGACGACGAGCTCGTGGATGACGCCAAGCGCGAGCGCGCCGTCGCTGCCGGGCAGGAGCTGGATGTGCTCGTGGCAGCGCTCTGCCGTCTCGGTGCGGCGCGGATCGATGCAGACGAGCTTGGCTCCGGCGCGCTTGGCCTGCAGTGCGAAGCTCCAGAAGTGCAGGTTCGCGGTGATCGAGTTGCTGCCCCAGATGACGATCAGCCGGCTCTCGGCGTAGTGCTCGACGTGCATTCCGACCTTGGCGCCGTACGTCGCGGCGAGCGCCTCGCCGCCGGCCGACGAGCAGATCGTGCGGTCGAGGAGCGAAGCGCCCAGGCGGTGGAAGAAGCGCCCGGCCATGCTCTCGCCCTGCACCAGGCCCATCGTGCCGGCGTAGCTGTAGGGAACGATCGCTTCGGCGTTGGCGAGGTCGGGCCCGGCGATGCGCACGAGCCGATCGGCGATCGCGTCGAGCGCCTCGTCCCACGACACCGGCGCGAAGCGGCCGCTGCCCTTCGCGCCGACGCGCTTCAGCGGCGTCAGCACGCGCTCGGGGTGGTACGTGCGCTCGGTGTAGCGCGACACCTTGGTGCAGAGCGCGCCGTGGGTCGGCGGATGCGCCGGGTCGCCGTGGACCGCGACAGCGCGCCCTTCGTCGACGCTGACGAGCAGCGCGCACGTGTCGGGGCAGTCGTGTGGACAGGCGGCGCGGACGACGGCGGCGGGCATCCGCACACTATGGCACAGCACCCGCAGGGACGAGGTCGCACGGGTACACTGGTCCGGGCAGGTGCCGGCAGTCCGACACCTCGCTGCGCGACCGGGATCCGACCATGCAAGTCATCGACTCCATCCTCGCCGACGCGGCGCAGATCGCCGCGATCCGCCGCGACATCCACGCCCATCCCGAGCTCTGCTTCGAGGAGCGCCGCACCGCCGACCTCATCGCCGAGCAGCTGACGTCGTGGGACATTCCGTTCCACCGCGGCATGGGAACGACCGGGATCGTCGCGATCCTGAAGAACGGCAAGAGCGACCGCGCGGTCGGCCTGCGCGCCGACATGGACGCGCTGCCGATCACCGAGCACAACGCGTTCGCGCACAAGAGCGTCCACACCGGCAAGATGCATGCGTGCGGCCACGACGGCCACACCGCGATGCTGCTCGCGGCCGCCAAGCACTTCGCGAAGCACCGCAACTACGACGGCACCGTCTATCTGATCTTCCAGCCCGCCGAAGAAGGCGGCGGCGGCGCGCGCGAGATGATGAAGGACGGCCTCTTCGAGAAGTTCCCGATGGAGGCGGTGTTCGGCGCGCACAACTGGCCGGGGCTGAAGGCGGGCCAGTTCGCGCTCAAGTCGGGCCCGGCGTTCGCGTCGAGCAACGAGTTCCACATCACGATCCGCGGCAAGGGATCGCACGGCGCGATGCCGCACCTCGGCGTCGATCCGGTGCCGATCGCGGCGCAGATGATCACCGCGTTCCAGACGATCATCACGCGCAACAAGCGGCCGATCGACGCCGGCGTGATCTCGGTGACGATGGTCCACACCGGCGAAGCGACCAACGTCGTTCCCGAGAGCTGCGAGATGCAGGGCACCGTGCGCACCTTCACGCTCGAGGTGCTCGACCTCATCGAGCGGCGGATGCAGGAGATCGCCGAGCACACCTGCGCGGCGTTCGGCGCCCAGTGCGAGTTCAGCTTCAAGCGCAACTACCCGCCGACGATCAACCACGACGCGGAGACCGAGTTCGCGCGCCGCGTCATGACCGAGATGGTCGGCGCCGAGAACGTGATGGAATTCGAGCCGACGATGGGCGCCGAGGACTTCAGCTACTTCCTGCTCGAGAAGCCCGGCTGCTACTTCCTGATCGGCAACGGCGACGGCGCGCACCGCGACGGCGGCCACGGCATGGGGCCGTGCATGCTGCACAACCCGAGCTACGACTTCAACGACGAGCTGATCCCGCTCGGCGGCTCGCTCTGGGTTCGCCTCGCCGAAGCGTGGCTCGCCGCGCCGCGCCGCTGACGTGGCCGACGACGCCGACCAGCGCAAGGCGCCGCGCCGCGAGCGCCGCGCCGCGCCGCGGCCGTCGCGCCCGCCGCGGCCACCCGGCGAGACCGGCGCATCGCGCCATTTCGCCCAGACCTACGCCGAGGCACGCGACAAGTTCTTCGTCGCGGCG
>DATJIM010000414.1:0-7273 GCA_035493195.1 Caldimonas sp. | reverse complement strand
CCGGCTGCTTCGAGCCTCGGCGCAAGTTCGTCCGCACGATGATCCTTGAGAATTTCGCCGAGTCGTGCGAGCAGTTCGGGACGCACCGCGACGCGCAGTGCGTTGCTCGCATACTTCGGTTCGGCGGGCAGTTCAGGATGTTCGAGCAAATCACATAGCGTAATGAACTGCTTGTCGCTCACCGCACCGATGAAAAGCTGCTCGCCTTCAGCCAGCGTGAACACGTCGTAGACGCTCCACGCGGATACGCGCGCGGGCATCGGTGGCGGCGCTTCATGCGTCATCGCGTATTGCTGCATGTGTTGCGCGGACAGAAACACGCAGTTTTCGAAGAGCGCGCTTTGCACTTCCTGCCCGCGGCCGGTCGCATCGCGCTCGCGCAACGCGGCAAGCACGCCGATCGCGCCGAACATGCCGCCCATGATGTCGTTCACCGACGTGCCCGCACGCAGCGGCCGGCCGACCGGTCCGGTCATGTATGAGAGGCCGCCCATCATCTGCACAACTTCATCGAGCGCGAGTCGCTTTTCATAAGGGCCCGGCAGAAAGCCCTTGTGCGACACATAGATCAGACGCGGATAACGCGCGCACAGCGTGTCGTAATCGAGCCCGAGCTTGTTCATCAGGCCGGGACGGAAGTTCTCGAGCATCACGTCACAGGTGCCGATCAATTCGATTGCCGCTTCGCGCCCTTCGGGCGTGTTGATATCGAGAACGACGCTCTTCTTGTTGCGATTGAACGAGCGGAAAAAGCCGATCCCGAGACCCGGCAGCTTGCGCGTCTTGTCACCGCCGGGCGGCTCGATCTTGATCACCTCGGCGCCGAGGTCGGCGAGGATCATCCCGCACGTCGGCCCCATCACCATGTGCGTGAACTCGACGACGCGGATGCCGTCGAGCGGAAGCCCGCTCCTCTGCTCGCGCGCGTTCATGGGGACAGCGGTGCCACGGGTCGATCTCGGAGGTCGCCGGGCGGGCCGGCATCGCCACGACTCTAGACGTTCCGCGGCCAGGGGGTGTCGCCGTGCTCGGGGTCGTGCGAATGGGTCGTCAGCGCGCGGGGCGCATCATCGCCGCGTGGCTGATCTCGACGTCAAGACGCTGCGTCTCTTCGTCGCCGTGTGCGAATGCGGCACCCTCGCGCGCGCAGCCGGGCGTGAGCGCATCGAGGCGTCGGCGATCAGCAAGCGGATCGCGCAGCTCGAGGACGACCTCGGCGTCGAGCTGCTCGTTCGTCGTCGCCGCGGCGTCGAGCCGACCGCCGCCGGAACGACGCTGCTCGAGCACGCGCGCAGCGTGCTCTTCACCGTCGACCGGATCGCGAGCGACGCTGCCGCGTTCGCCGCCGGCGGCGGCGTGCAGGGCCGCGTGCGGCTCCTCGCGACCGCATCGACGATCGCCGGCGCGCTGCCCGACGACATCGCGGCCTTCATGCGCCAGCCGGCGAACCGCGGCATCCTGATCGACCTCGAGGAGTGCTCTTCGCGCGAGCTGATCGACGAGCTGCGCGACCGCCGTGCCTCGCTCGGCGTCTGCCGCGCTCGCGTCGTCGTCGACGCGCTGCGCAGCGTCCCCTATCGACGCGACCGCCTGGTGCTTGCGGTCCACCGCGACGATCCGCTCGCGGCGCGCAGCTCGCTTCGCTTCATCGAGACGCTCGACGCTGCCCACGTCGGCGTCGCGCGCGCGACCGGTGTGCACGCGATGCTCGAGCGCGCTGCCGCCGAAGTCGAGCGGCCGATCGCGTACCGCGCGCTCGTCGCCGGCTTCGCGACGGCGCTCGCCGTCGTCGGCGCCGGGCTCGGCGTCGCCGTCGTTCCGTTCGAGCTCGCGCGGCGCAGCGCCGGCGGCGAAGTTCGCCTCGTCGCGCTCAGCGACGACTGGGCCGAGATCGGGCTCGTCGTCTCCTTTGCCGCCTTCGAGTCGATGCCGGCGGCGGGCCAGCGGCTCGTCGAGCACCTGCAGCTGCGTGCGGCGCAGGCGGCGCGATAGCGGCCATCATCGCGCGATGCCCGCCGTCTTCGTCGCTCCGCCATGAACCGCGCCGCCACCATCGCGATCCTCGGCACCGCGCAGACGCTCGCATGGGCGTCGTCGTACTACCTGCCCGCGGTGCTCGCGGCGTCGATCGCGCGCGACCTCGGGGTCGCGACGCCCACCGTGTTCGCGGCGTTTTCGGCGTCGCTCCTCGTCGCCGCGGTGCTCGGCCCGCGCGCCGGCGCCGCGATCGACCGCTGGGGCGGGCGGCCGGTGCTCGTCGCGACCAACGTCGTCTTCGCGCTCGGCCTCGCCGCGCTCGCGGCGGCCAACGGCGTCGCTGCGCTCTTCGTCGCCTGGGCGATCCTCGGCGTCGGCATGGCGTGCGGCCTCTACGAAGGCGCGTTCGCTGCGCTGGTGCGGCTCTACGGCGCCGGCTCGCGCAACGCGATCACGGGGATCACGCTGATCGCCGGCTTCGCGAGCACCGTCGGCTGGCCGCTCTCGGCGTGGCTCGAGAGCCGCGTCGGCTGGCGCGGGGCGTGCTGGACGTGGGCGGCTTTGCACGTCGTCGTCGGCATTCCGCTCAACGCCTGGCTGCCGCGCGCGAATGCGGTCGAGCCGAGCGCCGCAGCGCCGCCGACCATCGACGTCGATGTCGACCGCCGCGCGCTTTCGCGCGCTTCGGTGCTGCTCGCGGTCGTGTTCGCGACGATGGCGTTCGTCAGCACCGCAATGGCGGCGCACCTGCCGCGGCTGCTGCAGGCAACGGGCGCGACGCTGGCGGTCGCCGTCGCGATCGGCGCGCTGGTCGGCCCAGCACAGGTCGGCGGGCGGCTGCTCGAGTTCGGCGTGCTGCGCCGCATTCATCCGCTCCTGTCGGCGCGGATCGCGGCGCTGCTCCATCCGCTCGGCGCGGCGCTGCTCGTCGTCGTCGGTGCGCCGGCTGCGGCGGCGTTCGCGATCCTGCACGGCGCCGGAAACGGCATCCTGACCATCGCCAAGGGGACGCTCCCGCTCGTCTTCTTCGGCGCGCGCGGCTACGGCGAACGGCAGGGTTGGCTGATGGTGCCGGCGCGGATCGCGCAGGCGCTCGCGCCGTGGCTGTTCGGGCTCGCGATCGATCGCTGGGGCGCGCGGTCGCTCTGGCTGTCGGCGGCGATCGGCGCGGTCGCGGCCGTCGCGCTGCTCCTGTTGCGCGCGCCGGCGAACGCCCGGCGAAGCGATCCGTCCGCGGTCGCCCACGCCGCGGCCGAGACCGTCGGCCGCTGACGCGAACACTGTCAGTTCGGCACGGCGCCGCCGGCGGCGACGCTGCGCGTCGGTCCGACGCCGATCCGCTCGAAGGCGCGAGCGAGCTGCAGCACACCGAGGTCACCGTGCGGGCGGCCGATCAGCTGCACTCCCATCGGCAGGCGGTTCGCGCCGAACCCGGCGGGCATCGCGATGCACGGCAGTCCGGCGAGCGTCGCGTAGATGACGACTTCCATCCAGCGGTGGTACGTGTCCATCGTGCGGCCGGCGACTTCGCGCGGCCAGCGCCACTCGGCGGCGAACGGCCAGACCTGGGCGGTCGGCAGCGCGAGCGCGTCGTAGCGTTCGAAGAGACGAAGCATCGCGCTGTAGAACGCGGTGCGTTCGGCGCACGCGTGGACCGTGTCCATTCCGGTGAGGCCCTGGCCCTGGTCGTATTCCCACAGCGCCTCGGGCTTGATGCGGGCGCGGTTTGCCGGGTCGTGCAGATGCGGCGCGATGCGCGCGGCGACGCTCCAGCGCCGCCAGACCAGCCACGTCTGCCAGACGCGCTCGGGCGCGAAGCCGAGGGCCGCCGGCTCGACAGTGCCGCCCGCCTCGGCGATGCGCGCGAGCGCGCGACCGCAGACGTCGGCGACACCGGGCTCCATCGCAAGATAGCCGTCGAGGTCGCCGAGCCAGCCGATGCGAACGCCGCGCGGATCGAAGTCGTCGACCTTCGCCGCGAACGATTCCTTCGCGGCGATCGCGAGCGGCGTGCGCGCGTCCCAGCCGGCCTGGACGTCGAGCAGTGCGGCGACGTCCTTGACGGTGCGGCCCATCGGTCCCTCGGTGCTGAGCAGCGCGACCCAGACGTCGGCCACCGGCCAGCGTGGCACGCGACCTTGGCTCGGCCGGAATCCGTAGACGTCGTTCCAGCCGGCCGGGTTGCGGAGGCTCCCCATGAAGTCGCTGCCGTCGGCGACGGCGAGCATGTGCGTCGCCAGCGCGACCGCGGCGCCGCCGCTCGAGCCGCCGGCGGACTTCGAGGCGTCGAACGCGTTGCGGGTGACACCGAACACTTCGTTGAAGGTGTGCGAGCCGAGCCCGAACTCCGGCGTGTTCGTCTTGCCGACGACGATGCAGCCGGCCGCCTTCATGCGCTCGACCATCAGCGCGTCGTGGCGCGGCACGTGGTTCGCGAGGAGCGGCGAGCCGAGCGTCGTCGGGATTCCTTTCGTCTCGGCGGCGTCCTTGATCGCCTGCGGCATGCCGTGCATCCAACCGCGGCTGTCGCCGCGCGCGAGCTCGGCGTCGCGCGCGTCGGCCTGGCGCAGCAGGTCGCGTTCGTCCTGGACGTTGACGATTGCGTTGACGCGCGGATTGACCGCCGCGATGCGGTCGAGCGTCGCGCGCATCACCTCGCGGCACGAGACTTCCTTGGCGTGGATCGCGCGTGACAGCGCGTCGGCGCTGAGGTCGGTGAGCTGCATGGCGGTCTCCGCTGCGCTGCGTTCAGCGCGAGCCGAACATCATCTGTCTTGCGATCGCCGACTTCAGCGGCCCGAGCCGCTGCAGCGCGGCGATGCCGGCGCCGCGCGCCGTGGCGAGACCCGGCAGCGACCAGGTGAAGCTGCGTGCGAGGAAGTCGGTCGCTGCGATCGTCGCCCAGCGGTCCGGGGCGCGCTGCCATTCGAGCCTGCGCAGCACCGCGCCGACGTCGCGGCGCTTCGCGAGCGACGCGACGAGCTCGAACGCATCGCGAAGGCCGAGGTTGAGCCCTTGGCCGGCGACCGGATGCAGCGTCTGCGCTGCGTTGCCGATGCGCACGGTGCGGCCGTCGGCGAGCGCCCGTTCGGCAGCGAGGCCGAGCGCGAACGGCTTCATCGGCGTCACCGAAGCGAGCCTCGGCGTGCGCGGATGGAAGATCGTGTTGAGGACGGCGACGCGCTGCGCGTCGTCGAGCTCGCGAACGGGGTCGTCGTCGTTGTCGACGCACCAGACCAGGCCGGCGCGGCCGTCCTTGAGCGGCAGCAGCGCCGCCGGGCCGTGCCGCGTGAAACGCTCGTAGGCGACGCCGGGCGCGTTCGGCGGAGCGCCGGCGGCGTGGGGCACGAACTCGGCGACGCCCACCCATGCCGTCTGGCCGTAGTCGCGGCGCAGCGCCGGGCGGCGCTCGCCGGCGACGAGCTCGCTCTTCGCGGCGGTCGAGAAGACGCCGCCTTCGGCGACGACGGCGAGATCGAACCGCTCGACGATGCCGTCCGCATCCTCGACCTCCACCGCCGCCGGCGCCGCGACATTGCGCACCGCGACGACGCTGGTGCCGAAGCGGTCGATGCACCGTTCGGGGGTGCGCGCCCGCGCGTCGCTCCAGACCTGCTGCAGCGTCGCGACGACCTGGCCGTAGCTGAGCACGGCGCCGAGCATCGGCACCGCCTCGTCGAGCGCGCGGATCGTGAGCTCGGGCTCGGCGAGCCGCGGAACGAACGCGGCGACGAGCGTCGGCGCGTCCTGCGAGACGTGCACCTCGAGGATCGGCTGCGCGTGCTCGGCAGGCCACGCGCGGAGCCGCTGCAGCAGCTGGACGCTACCGAGCGAGAGCGCGAGCGTGCGCGGATCCCCGGCGACGTCCTTGTCGCGCGGACGCGCGTCGAAGAGCGTCACGACGGCGTCGTCGAGGGTCGCTGCGGCGTGCAGCGCGAGCGCCAGGCCGACCGGCCCGGCGCCGATCACCGCAAGCTTCAAAGGAGTCGATTCGTTCATGCGCGCACACCCTTCATGGGGATGGCGTTTCGAGGGGCCGCCTTATTATTCGCCGCACCCGGATGTCCGGGGCACGCGTGGAGCCTCGTCATGGCGCTGATGGATTTCATCAAGAAGCAGTTCATCGACATCATCGAGTGGACTGAGGATGCCGACGGCACGCTCGCATGGCGCTTCCCCATGGAAGACCGCGAAATCCAGAACGGCGGCTCGCTCACGGTGCGCGAGTCGCAGATGGCGGTGTTCGTCAACGAGGGCCGCGTCGCCGACGTCTTCGGCCCCGGCCGCTACACGCTGACGACTGCGACGCTGCCGATCCTGACGTACCTGATGAACTGGGACAAGCTCTTCAAGAGCCCCTTCAAGAGCGACGTCTACTTCTTCAGCACGCGCCAGCAGATCGACCAGCGCTGGGGGACGAGCCAGCCGGTGACGGTGCGCGACAAGGACTTCGGCGCCGTGCGGCTGCGCGCGTTCGGCAACTACAGCTACCGGATCGTCGATCCGCGTCTCTTCTACACCGAGATCTCGGGCACGCGCGAGCGCTACCTGGTCCAGGAGCTCGACGGCCAGCTTCGCGGCCTGATGCTCCAGCACATCTCGGACGCGGTCGGCCAGAGCGGCGTGCCGTTCCTCGACCTCGCCGCCAACCAGGTCGAGTTCGCGAAGGCGCTGCAGGAAGCGACCGCGCCGGCGTTCGCCAAGTTCGGCCTCAAGCTCGAGCTGGTGACGATGCAGAACGTCTCGCTGCCCGAGGACCTGCAGAAGATCCTCGACCAGAAGATCGGCATGGGCATGGTCGGCAACGACATGGGCAAGTTCATGCAGTACCAGACGGCGCAGGCGATCCCCGCGCTCGCCGCGGGCGCCGGCAACTCCGAGGGCGGCGGCATCGTCGGCGCCGGGGTCGGGATCGGCGCTGGCGTCGCGCTCGGCCAGGTCCTCGCCAACCAGCTTGGCCAGGGGCTCAACCCCGCGGCGCCGGGAGCGCCCGCGGCTGCCGCCGGTGCGGCTGCGCCGCCGGCGGGGATCAAGCCCGACGACGTCATGGGCCTGCTCGAACGCCTCGGCGAGATGAAGGCGAAAGGAATCCTCACGCAGGAGGAATTCGACGCCAAGAAGGCGGAGCTCCTGAAGAAGCTGGTCTGACGATGAGATGACCGATCGCTGAAGGAGGAGCCCGCGAGGCTCCTCTTTCACATCCGCGCATCCGATTGGCCACCTCGACTCCGCCCCCTCAACGCGCCTACCGCGCACCGTGCCCGAACTGCGGCGCGCCGGTCGAGTTCCGCTCGGC
>DATJIM010000413.1:0-11870 GCA_035493195.1 Caldimonas sp. | reverse complement strand
GCCGACCTCATCTGGTCGGCGAGCGCCAAGGTCTCGCGCGCCGAGCGCGCCGAGGTCATCCGCAAGCTGCCGCCGCTCCTGAAGACGCTGCGCGACGGCATGGAGGAAGCCGGGATCCCGCTGCCGAAGCAGGACGAGCACATCCAGCGCCTCAACAATGCGCTCGCCGCCGCGTTCACCGCGAAGGCGGCGGCGATCTCGCACGAGCGGCTCGAGGAGCTGATGGGCCGGCTCGAGACGCTCGAGGAGCTGCTGCCCGAAGCCGAGGACGTCGACATCGACGAGTCGCTCGTCATGGACCTCTCCGGTCACGAGAGCTCGGAGCTCGAAGTCGTCGGCGAGGGCGGCTCGATGCCGACGCCGGCGATGCTCGCGTGGGCGCGCGAGCTCCAGGTCGGCAGCTGGTACATGCTCGACTATCGCGGCCGCAACGAGCAGGTCCAGCTCGCGTGGCAGGGCATGCGACGCCAGCTGACGCTGTTCGTTTCGCCGCAGGGGCGCGGCGTGCTGTTCCAGCAGCACCGCCTGGCGGCGTTCCTCCAGGCCGGGCTGCTCGTTCCGGCGCAGGAGGAGGCGCTCACCGTCAAGGCGACGCGCAGCGCGATGGCCAAGCTCGACGGCGATCCTGGCCGTCTCCTCAACTAGGACAACGAGCTGGGGGACCGCAGGTCCCGCGAACGCCGCGTCAAGAAACCGGACGCCCCAGCGTCCCGTTTCGCGTTAATGGGTGACGCGATCTTCCTCGGCGACGAAGAGCTCGTCGAGGATCAGCGCATCGGGCTCCTCGCCGAGGCTCCAGAAGACCATCAGCACGATGATCTTCAGATCCTCGAGATCGAGCGGCCCGCCCGGAATCGCGCTCGCGCGGTCGATGACCATCTCGCGCATCGCCGGCGGCAGCACGCCGGCCGACTCGAGGAAGGCGATGAACGCGATCGACTGCTCGCCCAGGTGCTCCTGCTCGCTGGGCGCGTAGACACGGATGCTCTCCGCCTGCTGCTCGCCGACCCTCGCCTGCGCCGCAGCGGCGACGCCGTCGAGCCAGTTCAGCGCGTCGGCGATCTCGTCGGATTCGAAGCCGACCGAGGTCAGTTTTCGGGTGAGCTGTTCGTGCCCGGGGCAGGCGTCCGGACGCCAGTAGTTCTCGTACAGATAGACGAGGACGTCGAACATGAATCGATGATACCGCAGCGTTTTGTTGCAACCGACCGGCGGGGACGAACGGCTCGACGGCCCGCGACCAGCAATCCTCAGGCCCGCTCGAGCCGCTGAAACTGCTGGCCAGGAAGCCGCGCGACGCGGCCCTGGAGCTCGAGCTCGAGCAGTCGCGCCGAGAGCTCGGCGGCGCTCGTTCCGGTGCGCGCGACGAGCTCGTCGAGACCGATCGGGTCGTAGCCGAGGGCTTCGAGCAAAGGATCTGCGGTCATGGCGTTCGAGCGGGAGACCGGCGTTGGAGTCGGCCGCAGCGCTCCGAGTTCCTCGACGATGTCGGCGGCGCTGTCGACGAGCTTGGCACCCTGCTTGATCAGCGCGTGGCAACCGCGCGACTGCGGCGAGTGGATCGATCCGGGGATCGCGAATACCTCGCGGCCGGCCTCGGCGGCGAGCCGCGCCGTGATCAGCGAGCCCGACTGCACCGCCGCCTCGACGACGAGGGTGCCGCGCGCGAGGCCGGCGATGATGCGGTTGCGGATCGGGAAGTTGGCCGCCATCGACGGCGTTCCGATCGAGAACTCGCTGACGACGAGGCCGTCGCGCGCGATGCGCTGAGCGAGCGGGCGGTGCCGCGCAGGGTAGTCGATGTCGAGCCCGGTGCCGACGACGGCGACGGTCTTGCCGCCGGTGCCGAGCGCGCCTTCGTGTGCCGCGCCGTCGATGCCGAGCGCGAGCCCGGAGACGATCGTCCAGCCGGTGGCGGCGAGGTGTGCCGCGAACGCGCGCGCGTTCTCGGCGCCTTGCGGCGTCGGATTGCGGCTGCCGACGATCGCGATCGCGGGTGCCTGCAGCAGCTCCGCGGCGCCGCGCACGTACAGCAGCAGCGGCGGGTCGGGGCTCTCGAGCAGCGCCTGGGGATAGCGCGCATCGCCGATCGCGATCGCGTCGCGCGGCTCGTCGCCGCCTTGCAGCCACTGCCAGCCGGCCGCGAGACGCGCTTCGAACGCGTCGGGAACGAGCGCGAGAGCGCGCGCGAGCGCCGGTTGGACGACCGCGCTGCGCGCCTCGGTCGACGCGCCGAGAACCGCCTCGGGCGAGCCGAAGCGCGCGAGAAGCGCGCGCGCGGCGTCGCGGCCGACGCCCGGCGTCTCGAGCAGGCGCAGCCACGCGGAGAACTCGTCGCGATCGATCATGCCAAGCGCGCGGCCGCGTGGGCGGGCGCTGCCGCGGGGAACTTCCGTTGGAACGCGGCGCCAAGCGGCGCCGCGGCTCGCGAGTCTACGGCTGCGTGAAGCGGTCGCCGCGCGCGACGGGATCCTTCACCGAGAGGATCAGCGCGTACGACATGTGCTCGAAGACGCGGAAGACGAAGAGCAGGCCGTGCCGCTCGTCGGGCAGCTTGATCTGCACCTTGCCGCGCTCGGTCGGGTCGAGCTGGACCTTGCCGTCGCGATACAGCGCGAGCACGTGGCCGCGCTCGATGCCGTCGACGGCGCCCTTGTTGAGGGCGACGATCTGGTTCTGCCCGGCCGTGAGGCCGTCGCCGTAGATCGAGACGATCTGCCCGGCGATCGGCGCCGCGGGCGGGTGGGGCGCGTAGTTGGTGTACTCCCGGCCGGGAACCGGCGACAACCGGTCGCCGACGCCGGCTTCCTGGCGGATGCTCGTCACCGTGAACGTCGCCGGGACGATCTCGACGCGACCGTTGGCGTCGGTGCGCGTCTCGCCCTGCACCGTGTACTCGGACGCGCCGACGTACGTCGCCTCGTAGCCGAGGATCGCGTTGGTCGTCGGGTCGCGCAGCGGCCGCGGCTCGCGGAAGATGCGGAACTCGCGCTCGGCGCCGATGTCGCCGCGCACGTACGCGGTGTCGCCGCGCGACAGCAGGACGCGGCCTTCCTGCGTCGCGACGATGCGCGGCGCGTTCGCGAGCTCGTTGCCCTCGAAGATCACCGCTTCGTTGAGGAACGGCTCGATCAGGTTGAACGGAATCGACGCGATGCCGTCGAGCGCGAGGTCGCGCGAGCGGACCTTCGGCGACAGGCTGGCGTCGCCGGCGCCGCCGACCGGCGCGCCCATGCGCAGCCGGGCGCGGCCGTTCGACTTGTCGAGGAAGAGCTGCTGGCCGGGGAAGATGAGGTGGGGGTTTCTGACCTGCTCCAGGTTCATGCCCCAGAGCTCGGGCCAACGCCACGGACTCCTGAGGTACATCTTCGAGATGTCCCACAGCGTGTCGCGCGTCTTGACGGTGTAGACGTCGGGAGCGTCGGGCAGGATCTCGCTGAGCGGAACGCCGGACTCGGCGGTGCGCTTGGCAGTCTCGCGCTGTTGCTGCGTGATCGGAAAGTTGGGCTCGGCGGCGAGGGCGGCGACCGAGACCGAGGCGAGAGCAAAGACGGCGAGTTGCCGAAGCGAAGACGGTGCAGGGAGAATTCGTCGGCTCATGCAGCAGGTCTCGGTGGAGCGAGCCGCGGCGCCGGCGCGCGCGGTCCGAAAGGGCTTCCGCGCTGCCTGTCCGGCGACGTCGCGGTTCGGCGAAAATCTCACTTGAGTTCGAAGATTCTGCCCATAAAGCATTGATATCGCAACGAAACTGGGCGCCGTGCGGACCTGCGCGTGAGACCTTTCTCACCTCTTTTCGTTGTCGTGCATCCACAGACCGCCGCCGCTGAATCGATTGGTCACAAATGAGCAAGCTCGACATCCTTCGCTACCCCGACCCGCGCCTGCACAAGGTCGCGCGGCCGGTGGCGGAAGTCGACGCGCGCATCCGCGGCCTCGTCGACGACTTGCTCGAGACGATGTACTCGGCCGAGGGCGTCGGCCTCGCGGCGACGCAGGTCGACGTCCACGAGCGCGTCATCGTGATCGACGTCTCCGAGCCGCGCAACGAGCCGATCGTGTTGATCAATCCCGAGCTGATCGCGGTCAGCGAAGAGATGGCGGTCGCGGAGGAAGGCTGCCTCTCCGTCCCCGAGGTCTACGACAAGGTCTCGCGCCATGCGCGCGTTCGCGTGCGCGCGCTCGACCGCAGCGGCGGGTCGCGCGAGTTCGACGCCGAGGGGCTGCTCGCGGTCGCCGTGCAGCACGAGATGGATCACCTGCTCGGCAAGGTCTTCGTCGAATACCTGAGCCCGCTCAAGCGCTCGCGCATCAAGACGCGGATGCTGAAGAAGACGCGCGACGAGGCGCGCGTCTGATGGCGAGTTCGTAGCTCGCAAGGCGATGCGGGTCGCCTTCGCCGGCACTCCGGAGTTCGCCCGCGTCGCGCTCGCGCGGATCGTCGCCGCCGGCTTCGACGTTCCGCTGGTCCTCACCCAGCCGGATCGCCCGGCGGGCCGTGGCATGAAGGTGGTCGCGTCGCCGGTCAAGACGTTCGCGCTCGAGCGCGGCATCGCGGTCGCGCAGCCGCAGGGGCTGCGTCTCGACGGCAGGTACGTCGCGGATGCGCGTGCCGGCGAGCGGTCCCTCGCCGCCGCAGCGCCGGACGTCATCGTCGTCGCTGCCTACGGTCTCCTTCTCCCACCGTGGCTGCTCGCGCTGCCGCGGCACGGCTGCGTCAACATCCACGCATCGCTGCTGCCGCGCTGGCGCGGCGCAGCGCCGATCCAGCGCGCGATCGAGGCCGGCGATCGCAGCACCGGCGTCACGATCATGCAGATGGACGCCGGCCTCGACACCGGACCGATGCTGCTCGCCGAGGAGGTCGCGATCGGCGCCGCCGAGAGCGCCGGTGCGTTGCAGGCCAGGCTCGCCGTGCTCGGCGGCGAGCTGATCGTTCGCGTGCTCGCCGACATCGCCGATGGAAGGCTCGACGCGACACCGCAACCGGAAGACGGCGTCAGCTACGCCGCAAAGATCGGCAAGGCCGAAGCGACGATCGACTGGCACGCGCCGGCGGCGGCGATCGAGCGAAAGCTGCGCGCGTTCGACCCCGCGCCGGGCGCACGCAGCGTTCTCGCCGGCGAGGCGATCACGTGCTGGCGCGGCGTGGTCCGCGCCGGCAGCGGCACTCCCGGCACGATCGTCGCCGTCGAGCGCGACTCGCTCGTCGTCGCCTGCAGCGAGGGCCTCCTTTCGCTGACCGAGCTGCAGCGCGCCGGCGGCCGCCGCATGCCGGCCGCGGCGCTCCTGCGCGGCTGGACACCGCCAGTGGGTGCCTGCTTCGCGGAACCGCCGTCGGCCGCCGATTGAACTCCGCGGCGGCGCCGCCATCTTCGGACCGACGCCGCCCAGGCGTCGCCTCGAGGGAACGACGACGATGTTCAACCTCCTGAAAACCGCCGTCCTGATGGCGGCGATCACCGCCCTCTTCATGCTGATCGGCGGCTACGTCGGCGGCCGCCAGGGCATGGTGGTTGCGCTGCTCATCGCGCTCGGCCTCAACTTCTTCAGCTACTGGTTCTCCGACAAGCTCGTGCTCAAGATGTACAACGCGCGCGAGGTCGACGAGACCTCGGCGCCGCAGTTCCATCGGATGATCGCCGAGCTGGTGCAGCGCGCCGGGCTGCCGATGCCGCGCGTCTACGTCATCGACGAGGCGGCGCCGAACGCGTTCGCGACCGGCCGCAACCCCGAGCACGCCGCCGTCGCGGCGACGACCGGGATCATGCAGGTGCTGAGCGCGAACGAGCTGCGCGCCGTCATGGCCCACGAGCTCACCCACGTCGCGCACCGCGACATCCTGATCTCGACGATCAGCGCGACGATGGCCGGCGCGATCTCGATGCTCGCCAACTTCGCGATGCTGTTCGGCGGCCGCGACAGCGAAGGCCGGCCGGCGAACCCGATCGCCGGCCTCGCCGTCATGCTGCTCGCGCCGCTCGCGGCGAGCCTGATCCAGCTCGCGATCAGCCGCGCGCGCGAGTTCGAGGCCGACCGCGGCGGCGCCGAGCTGTCGGGCGATCCGCGCGCGCTGGCGTCGGCGCTCGAGAAGATCCAGGCCTACGCGCGCGGGACGCCGCTGATCGCCGCCGAGCGCAACCCGCAGACGGCGCAGATGATGATCGTCAACCCGCTCCACGGCGGCGGCGTCGCGTCGCTCTTCTCGACCCATCCGTCGACCGAGGAGCGCGTCGCCCGGCTGCTCGCGATGGCGGGCGCGGCCGGGCGCTGACGCGGGCTCAACTTCGCGGCCGGCCGGCCGAAAAGAAGGGCGGACTTCCACCGCCCGCCATGCCGCGCCTCCCCGCCGTCCTCGCCAGCGCCGTCGTCGTCTCGCTCGTCGCCGGCTGCGACATGCTCGGCATCGAGTCGGCCGAGAAGGTCGCCGCGGCGCGCGAGGCCGACGGCAAGGCGATCGGCTCGGCGTGCCGCCACGCCGGCCGCGCGATCGAGGACTGCTTCGCGATCTACAAGAAGGCCGACCGCGCCGCCGTCTTCGCCGGCTGGCGCGACATGAACGACTACATGCGCGAGAACAAGATCGAGCCGGTGCCGCCCCAGCTCGCCGCCCAGGCCGCGCAGGTCACGAAGGGCGCCGCCGCCGAGACGCGCTGACGACGGCGCTCCGGCGCGTCACGGCTTCGCGACCACCTCGAACTCGCCGACCGCGACGCGCTCGCCGCTCGCGCTCTTCACCCGCACCGTCGTTCGCCGGTCCTGCTGCGCCGCGGTGCCGTGGCCGCTCGAGAACCAGAGCATCAGCCCGGTTCCGGTCGTCAGCACCTGCTGGCGGTGGCCGAAGAAGTTCGCGACGACGCGGTACTTGCCGGGCTTGGCGACCTTGAGCGCGAACTCCTCTGGGCCGTAACCGCCGGTCGCGTCGCGCGTGATCGCTCCGCCCTGGTACGAGAGGTTGTGCCCGTAATAGACCTCCTCGCCGTTCGGATCGAAGACGTGCAGGTCGACGTCGGTGTTGTCGGCGTCCCAGGCGAGGACGACGCGAACGTCGAGCGGAAGGTTCTTCAGCAGCCGTGCGTCGACCGCGCTCGTGTCGACCGCCTTCCCGTCGCGACGCGCCTTGTCGACGACCGCGTTCAACTCGGTGAGCGCGATCAGCTCGATGTCGGCGAAGCGTGCGTCCCACGCGCCGGTCACGACCTTGTAGAGGCGGTCGACGGCCTGCTGAGGCTGGCCGGCGTCGGCGAGCGCGAGGCCGAGGTCGCGGTACGACTGCGGCTCGTTCGGCGCGAGCTCGACCACGCGCTCGAGGATCGGCAGCGCCGCATCTGTCTCGCCGGCCTGCTGCAGCCGATACGCGAGCAGGCGCAGGACCTGGCGGTTCTGCAGGTCGAGCTCGGCGAGGTTCGAGAGCGCGCGCAGACCTTGTGCGCGCAGCTCGGGGTCGTTCTTGGCGAGGAAGAAGTCGGCGACGTCGAGGAAGAAGCCGACGTTCGTTTCGTTTGCGCGCCGCTCGTCGAGGTAGATGCGCGTCCATTCGTCGCGGCGCGCGTCGTGCAGGCGCTGGATCGCCGCGCTCGCGTTCGCCGCCGGCGTCAGCGCGATCGCGATCGACGTCGATTCGTTCCCGGCGCCTGCGACCGTCTTCTTCGCCCGCGCGTTGGCCGCGCCGGCGTCGCGGTCGGAACCCTCGCGGGCCGCGAACTGCATCTCCGCCGCTGGCGGGGCCGCCGGCACCGGCGATGCGCTCGGCGCGCGCGCGCGTTCTTCGGACATCGCGCTCGGCTTCCGCGCCGCGGCGCGCTCGTCCTTGTTCTCGCGCAGCACGTCGTTGCGCTGCGCCTGCTGCCGGAACACCTCCTGCGGCGCCGAGAGCGCGCCGACCGCATCGGTCGTCGCCGGCTGTGCCTTCGCGATCGCGAGCGGCAGCGGCGCGTCGCCCTTCGGGAAGTCGCGGTTCCACCACGCGACGCGTGCCTCGAAGCGGCGCACGACCTGCGCCAGCCGCTCGGCGTCGCTCGCGGCGCGGCGCTTCGCGACCGTCGCGGCGATGCGGTCGTACGCGGCGCGCAATTCGCTCGGCGGCTCGATCTCGTTGCGGACATAGTCGTCGACCTGCTCGAGGACGAGCAGCGACGTCTCGCGCGTCGCGATGCCGAAGCGCTTGCCGATCTCGCGGATGCGGACCTTGTTGGTGCGCGCCTCGCCTTCGAGCGACGCCAGCGTGAGGCGCGCCCATTGCAGCGCCGCGAGGCTTGACACCGCCCCGCGCGCCTTCACCCGGACGACGCACGTCGTCACCGCGCCGCCGGCGTCGCGAACGCGCACGGTGACCTCGGCGGAATCGCCGCTGAGGATGCCGGCGGCGACGAGCCGACCCGAGGCAACGCTCTGCGACTCGACGACGATGTCGCGCGCGCCGACGGCGTCGATCGCGACGAGCTCGCTGCCGCGCCTGAGCAGCGCGTCGACGGCACCCTGGCGCGTCGCGGTCTGCAGGTCGATGCTGCGGCCGCCGCTCGCGTCGGCGAGCGCCTGCAGAGCCGCCGGGTCGCTGCTGGTCGCGCTGTTGATCGCGTAGACCGGCACCGGGAATGACAGCCGCCATGGCGCGCCGTAGTTGGCGAGGCCGTCGCTGAACCAGAGCGCTTCCTGCGAGACGCCGTCGTGGCGGACCGCGCCGAGGTTGCTCGCACCGTCGTACACCGTGGTCTCGAGCGCGCGACGCAGCGCGCGCCAGTCGCCGGCGCGGACCGCGAACGTCTGCGGCCGCGCGGCGACGTCGGCGACGCGGACCAGCGTCACGCTCGTGTCTCGCACCGCCGCGAAGTAGGCGTCGAGCAGGGCGAGCTCGCGGTCGATCCGGCGCCGCGCGCCGGAGCCCGAGGCGTCCCAGACGATCTGCACGCTCTTCGGCAGCTTTCGCGGTGCGCTCCGTTGCGGCACCGGGAGCTCGAGCGTGAAATAGACGTCGCCGCCGCGTGGCTCGACCGCGACCGCGGCGCCGGCGCCGGTCGGCACGCGCAGCGCGATCGGCTCCTTCGGCAGCGCCGCGTCGGCGAGCGTCGTCTGCGCAACGTAGCCGCCGCCCGGCGCGCGCTCGAAGCGCAAGCCCAACGCTGCAGGCGCGACGAGCTCGGGCACGGCCGCCGCGCCGGGAACGCGCAGCGCGAGCGCGAGATGCTCGACGCGCTCGGCATACGCGACCGGGATCTGGAGCCGCGACGACGCCGGCTCGACGATGCGCAACTCGACCGTGCGCGTCCGCCCCGGCATGAGCGGATAGATGCGCAGCTCGTAGTTGTTGCCGATCGTCGTCTCGAGCAGGCCCGGATCGACGCGGCGCCGCGCGATGTCCTCGAAGACCTGCTGTGCGCGCGCCTTCTCGACGGGAACCGCTGCGCGCAGCTTGCCGTCGACGTCGAGCGCGAAGCCGCTCACGACCTGGCCGGCGGCGAGCGGGAACTGCAGCTTTCCTTCGAGGATGCGCGAGTTCGGGTTGAAGAAGACCATCTGCACGCGCGTCTGCGCTGCGCCGCCGCTCACCTCGACGTCGACCTGCAGCGACGCCAGCCGGATCGGCTGCTCGGCGCCTTGCACCTGCAGCACCGGAGGTCGCCAGATCGGCGGCGCCGCCGGCTGCGCGATCGGCGGCGACGGCTGCGCGAACGCGAGCGTCGCGCCTGCGCAGGCGACCGCGAACGCCGCGATGGCGAAGGCCACGCGCGCGGCGCGGCGAACGGAGACGGGAGGGGACGAGATGGCACGCATGCGAGCTCCTGGCGGCCGCAGCGCGGCCGGTCGGGTGTGGAACGTGCCGCGCGCGCCGATGGGGTGAACCGGTCGTCGGGAAGGAGCGGCCCGTAAAATGCGCGACTTTTGCGCATGAACGTCCTTCGCTTCGCAGACCTCGTCGCCGCCGGTCGGGTGGCAGGTCGCCGCGTCTTCATCCGCGCCGACCTCAACGTCCCGCAGGACGACGCCGGCCGCATCACCGAGGACACGCGGATCCGCGCCTCGGTGCCGTGCATCGAGATGGCGCTTCGCGCCGGCGCGGCGGTGATGGTGACGTCGCACCTCGGCCGGCCGACCGAAGGCGAGCCCAAGCCCGAGGACACGCTCGCTCCCGTCGCTGCGCGCCTCGGCGAGCTGCTCGGTCGCAGCGTGCCGCTGCGGGTGAACTGGGTCGACGGTGTCGACGTCGCTCCCGGCGAGGTCGTGGTGCTCGAGAACTGTCGTCTCAACAAGGGGGAGAAGAAGAACGATCCGACGCTCGCCAAGAAGATGGCGGCGTTGTGCGACGTCTTCGTCAACGACGCGTTCGGCACGGCGCACCGCGCCGAGGCGTCGACCTACGGCATCGCCGAGTTCGCTCCGGTCGCATGCGCGGGGCCTCTGCTCTCCGCCGAGATCGACGCGATCACGAAGGCGCTCGCTGCGCCCCAGCGTCCCCTCGTCGCGATCGTCGCCGGCTCGAAGGTCTCGACCAAGCTCGCCATCCTGCAGAGCCTGGCGAAGAACGTCGACCGCCTGGTCGTCGGCGGCGGCATCGCCAACACGTTCCTGCTCGCCGAGGGGAAGGCGATCGGGAACAGCCTCGCCGAGCCGGCGTTGGTCGACGAAGCGCGCGCGGTGATCGCGGCGATGCGCGCGCGCGGCGCCGACGTGCCGTTGCCGAGCGACGTCGTCGTCGCGAAAGAGCTGAAGGCCGACGCCGCGGCGACCACGAAGGACGTCGACGCTGTCGCGGGCGACGACCTGATTCTCGACATCGGCCCGAAGAGCGCCGACCAGCTCGCGACGATCCTGCACGCGGCCGGAACGATCGTCTGGAACGGCCCGGTCGGTGTCTTCGAGATCGACGCGTTCGGGCACGGCACGGAGACGATCGCGCGCGCGATCGCGCGCTCGCCGGCGTACAGCCTCGCCGGCGGCGGCGACACGCTGGCGGCAATCGCGAAGTACGGCGTCGCAGCCGACATCGACTACATCTCGACCGGTGGCGGCGCGTTCCTCGAGGTGCTCGAGGGCAAGACGCTGCCGGCGCTCGAGATCCTCGAGCGGCGCGCTCGCGACGGCGGACGCGGCGAATGAGCGCTCTCGCACGGCCGCTCCGAAGGGAGCGCTCCGTCCCGCTCGGCGAGACCGGCCGCAGGCCGAGGGTGCACCGATGAGCGACGCTTCGGTTCGCGCGACCAAGATCGTCGCCACGCTCGGTCCGGCCTCGAGCAGCGCGGAGGTGCTCGAGCGGATGATCCGTGCCGGCGTCGACGTGATGCGCCTCAACTTCTCGCACGGCACGGCGCAGGACCACATCGACCGCGCGACGCTGATCCGCGAGGTCGCCGCCAAGGTCGGCAAGGAGGTCGCGATCATGGCCGACCTGCAAGGTCCGAAGATCCGCGTCGGCAAGATCGAGAACGGCAGGACGACGCTCGAGGCGGGCAGCAAGCTCGTCCTCGACGCCGGGCGCACCGAGCCGGGGACGAGCGCGTGCGTCGGCCTCGACTACAAGGAGCTGCCGCGCGACGTCCGCCCCGGCGACACGCTGCTCCTCAACGACGGGCTGCTCCGCCTCACCGTCGACGCGGTGCGCGGCGAGCAGGTCCACACGACAGTCGTCGTCGGTGGCGAGCTGTCGAACAACAAGGGCATCAACAAGGCCGGCGGCGGACTCACCGCGCCGGCGCTCACCGCCAAGGACATGGAGGACATCAAGGTGGCGATGTCGATCCAGTGCGAGTACCTCGCGGTGAGCTTTCCGAAGAGCGCGACCGACATGGAGATGGCGCGCCAGCTCGGCAACGTCGCCGGCGAACAGTGGCGACACAAGCCGCTCATGATCGCCAAGATCGAGCGCAGCGAGGCGATCC
>DATJIM010000412.1:0-3793 GCA_035493195.1 Caldimonas sp. | reverse complement strand
ATCATCTTTCCCGAGCTCGAGTACGACAAGATCGACGTGCTGCGCGGCTTGAACATCTCGATCACCACGACGGCGAAGACCGACGAGGAGTGCCGTGCGCTCCTCACCGCGTTCAAGTTTCCGTTCAAGACCTGAGGGCATTCGAACCGTGGCCAAACTCTCCCTGATCGAGCGCGAGAAGAAGCGCGACCGGCTCGTCGCCAAGTTCGCCAAGAAGTACAACGAGCTGAAGGCTGCCGCCAACGACGCCAAGAAGTCGGACGAGGAGCGCTACGCATCGCGCCTCGAGCTGCAGAAGCTGCCGCGCAACGCCAACCCGACGCGGCAGCGCAACCGCTGCGGCATCACCGGCCGGCCGCGCGGCAACTTCAGGAAGTTCGGCCTGTCGCGCAACAAGATCCGCGAGCTCGCCTTCAAGGGCGACATCCCCGGCGTCGTCAAGGCGAGCTGGTAAGCGCCAGAGACCGACAAGAGCGGCCGCCGCAGGCGCCGACAGGAGTTTGATCCATGAGCATGAGTGATCCGATCGCCGATATGCTGACCCGCATCCGCAACGCGCAGATGGTGGAAAAGCCGAGCGTCGCGATGCCGTCGTCGAAGCTGAAGGCCGCGATCGCGAAGGTCCTCAAGGACGAGGGCTACATCGAGGACTTCGCGATCCGCGGCGACCAGGCCAAGCCGGAGCTCGAGATCGCGCTGAAGTACTACGCCGGCCAGCCGGTGATCGAGAAGATTGAGCGCGTCAGCCGGCCCGGACTGCGCGTCTACAAGGGTCGCCACGACCTGCCCGAGGTCATGAACGGGCTCGGCGTCGCGATCGTCACCACGCCCAAGGGCGTCATGACCGACCGCAAGGCGCGCCAGGCCGGCATCGGCGGCGAAGTGCTCGTCTACGTCTCGTAAGCGAAGAGGCTCACATGTCACGCGTTGGAAAGTTGCCGATCGCCGTTCCCAAGGGAGTCGACGTCACGACCGGCCCGGAATCGATCACCGTCAAGGGCTCGCTCGGCACGCTCGTGCGCCCGCTGAGCCCGCTCGTCAGCGTCAAGCACGAGGGCGGCAAGATCATGTTCGCGCCGACGAACGACACGCCCGAGGCCGACGCGATGTCGGGCACGGTGCGGGCGCTCGTCAACAACATGGTCGGTGGCGTCACCAAGGGCTTCGAGAAGCGCCTCGCGCTGGTCGGCGTCGGCTACCGCGCCGCCGCGCAGGGCAACAAGCTGAACCTCCAGGTCGGCTACTCGCATCCGGTGTCGGTCGCGATGCCGGCCGGCATCAAGGCCGAGTGCCCGACGCAGACCGAGATCGTCATCAAGGGCTTCGATCGCCAGGCCGTCGGCCAGATCGCCGCCGAGGTCCGCGCCGTGCGTCCCCCCGAGCCGTACAAGGGCAAGGGCATCCGCTACGCGGACGAGAAGGTGACGATCAAGGAAACCAAGAAGAAGTGACGAGGACAAGATGCTGACCAAGAAGGACCAACGCTCGCGCCGCGCGCAGCAGACGCGCCGGCGCATCACGCTGCAGAGCGTCGCGCGGCTGACCGTGCACCGGACCAACCTGCACATCTACGCCAGCGTCATCTCCGACGACGGCAAGCGCGTCCTCGCGAGCGCGTCGACGCTCGAGGCCGACGTCCGCAAGTCGCTCGACGGCGACGGCAAGGCCGCGGGCAAGGGCAGCAACGTCGCCGCGGCGTCGATCGTCGGCAAGCGCATCGCCGAGAAGGCGAAGGCGGCCGGCGTCGAGAGGGTCGCGTTCGACCGCGCCGGATTCGCGTACCACGGCCGCGTCAAGGCGCTCGCCGATGCCGCGCGCGAAGCCGGCCTCCAGTTCTGATCGGAAACAAGCATGGCGAAGTTTCATCCCCGCACGCAGACCGAAGGCAACGACGACGGCCTGAAGGAAAAGATGATCGCGGTCAACCGCGTCACCAAGGTCGTCAAGGGCGGTCGCACGCTCAGCTTCGCCGCGCTCACCGTCGTCGGCGACGGCGACGGCCGCGTCGGCATGGGCAAGGGCAAGGCGAAGGAAGTGCCGGTCTCGGTGACCAAGGCGATGGAAGCCGCGCGCCGCAACATGATCAAGGTGCCGCTGAAGAACGGCACGATCCACCACAAGGTGGTGGGCGAGCATGGTGCGTCGCGCGTCCTGATGGCGCCCGCGAAGCCCGGCGACGGCATCATCGCCGGCGGCCCGATGCGCGCGATCTTCGAGGTCATGGGCGTGACCGACATCGTCTGCAAGAGCCTCGGCTCGTCGAACCCCTACAACATCGTCCGCGCGACGCTGAACGGCCTGAAGCACTGCGCGACGCCGGCCGAGATCGCCGCCAAGCGCGGCCTGACGGTCGAGGAGATCACCGGCTGAACGCCGGTGCCAAGGACGCCACGATGAACGACACCACCAAGAAGCCGGCGGCGAAGGACGGCAAGACCGTCACCGTCCAGCTCGTTCGCAGCGTCGCGGGAACGCGCGAGTCGCACCGCGCGACCGTGCGCGGCCTCGGCCTGCGCAAGACCAACAGCAAGGCGACCCTCGAGGACACGCCGTCGGTGCGCGGAATGATCGCCAAGGTCTCGTACCTGGTGAAGGTGCTCTAACGCTCGGAGATCGCCACGATGGAACTGAACAATCTCAAGCCGGGCGAAGGCGCCAAGAAGGCGCGCCGACGCGTCGGCCGCGGCATCGGCTCGGGGCTTGGCAAGACCGCAGGTCGTGGTCACAAGGGCCAGAAGTCGCGCGCCGGCGGCTTTCACAAGGTCGGCTTCGAAGGCGGCCAGATGCCGCTGCAGCGCCGGCTGCCCAAGCGCGGCTTCAAGTCGCCGCACGCGAAGTTCAACGCCGAGGTCACGCTCGCAGCGCTCCAGCGCCTCGGCGCGGCCGAGGTCGACCTGCTGACGCTCAAGCAGGCCAAGCTCGTCGGCGAGCTGGCGAAGAACGTCAAGGTGATCAAGAGCGGCGAGCTCTCGATCAAGGTCAAGCTGAACGGCATCGCGGCGACCGCGGGCGCCAAGGCGGCGATCGAAGCGGCCGGCGGCTCGGTCGCCTGACGCGAGACGAAGGACCAGAGTGGCAACGAACGCGAACCAACTCGCCAAGAGCGGCAAGTTCGGCGACCTGCGCCGGCGCCTGTTCTTCCTGCTCGGCGCGCTGGTCGTCTATCGCCTCGGCGCGCACATCCCGGTGCCGGGGATCGACCCGAACCAGCTGCAGGCGCTGTTCCAGAACCAGCAGGGCGGGATCCTGAGCCTGTTCAACATGTTCTCGGGCGGCGCGCTGTCGCGCTTCACCGTCTTCGCGCTCGGCATCATGCCGTACATCTCGGCGTCGATCATCATGCAGTTGATGACCTACGTCGTGCCTTCGCTCGAGGCGTTGAAGAAGGAAGGCGAGTCGGGGCGGCGCAAGATCACGCAGTACACGCGCTACGGCACGCTCGGCCTCTCGATCTTCCAGTCGCTGGGCATCGCGCTCGCGCTCGAAGGCTCGCCCGGCCTCGTCATCGCGCCTGGCTTCGGCTTTCGCCTGACCGCGGTCGTGAGCCTCGTCGCCGGGACGATGTTCCTGATGTGGCTGGGCGAGCAGATCACCGAGCGCGGCCTCGGCAACGGCATCTCGATCCTGATCTTCGGCGGCATCGCCGCCGGATTGCCGAACGCGCTGGGCCAGTTCGCGAGCCTCGTCAACCAAGGCTCGATGTCGATCGTCGCGGCGATCTTCATCACGCTGCTGGTCGGCCTGGTGACGTTCGCGGTCGTCTTCGTCGAGCGCGGCCAGCGCAAGATCCTCG
>DATJIM010000411.1:0-5081 GCA_035493195.1 Caldimonas sp. | reverse complement strand
GTCTGCGCGACATCGCGCTCGCCGAACTCCTGCGCCATCGCCGGCCGCGGCGCGACGACCTTGGCGATCGAACGATTCAGGTGCTCGGCGCCTTGCAGCGTCTCGACGAACGAGTCGTTGCGCGAGAGACGGTCGCAGCCGGCGAGGAACGCCGAGCCCGCCGCCGCGACGGCGCCGCGCAACAGGTGCCTGCGGTCGCGGTCGCGCGCGCGCATCAGGTTGAACGTCTTGCTCACGCTTTCGCCTCCTTCTTCGCCCGGTCCTCGGGGATCGTGTACCAGCCCGTGACCATCGATCGCATCTCGTTCCAGACGCCGGCGATGACGACCTCGGCGACGTGGACGACGACGAAGAGCAGGAGGCCGAACGCGGCGAGGAAGTGCAGCGTCCGCGCCGACTGGCGGCCGCCGAGCACGTCCACCCAGCCGGTGAAGACGGTGTTGAGCGTCGGCGACAGCGCCATGCCGCAGACGACGATCAGCGGCAGCAGCACGAAGATGACGATCAGGTACGTGAGGCTCTGCAGCACGTTGTAGCGCGTCGCCGCATCGCCGGTCGGGTGCTTGAACTTCAGGTGGTCGACGATCGAGCGGCCGATGTTTCGCAGCTCGTCGCGGGTCGGGATCAGGTCTTTCGTCAGGTGACGGCTGACGAGCGTGTAGAGCACGTAGGCGATGCCGTTGACGACGAACAGCCAGGCGAAGAAGAGGTGCCAGTGGCGCGCCATCGCGAGCCACTGCGGGCCGGGGATCGTCGCCCACGACGGAAACGCACGCGCCGTCGGACGGCGATCGGCACCGGTCGGCGAGAGGCCCAGAACGCCGGTGGTGTCGAACTCGGTGCCGCCGATTCGGGTGTAGCCGACCGGACCGTTCGGCGTGTTGCGGGCGCCGAACGAGATCCACGGCGTCGCGAACGACGACTCGTGGCCCCAGTAGAGGGCCGGATGGGCGTTGAAGATGTTGAGGCCGCTCATCAGCAGCACCGTCATGCAGACGACGTTGATCCAGTGCATGACGCGCACCGGCAGCCGGTGCCGGTAGACGCGGCGTGCGGGGCGCGCGACGACGGCGGTGGCCGGCGGCGCGATCGCTTCGATGTCCATGCAAGACCTCCGTGGCAGATCCGCAGTCGGCGCGGAGGCAGCGATCCTTACAGCGCCTGGGGCCTGTTCACGCTACGGGATCGCTGTCGTGCGGATCTGCGGGCGGCTCAGGATACGCGCCTCGTGCTCGACGTCGGCGATGACGCCGTTGGCGGCGAAGCCGGCCGGCGACTCGGGATCGAGCACCGCGACCGCGAGGTTGCCGAGCGGCTGCTCGAGCGAGACGAAGTAGCTGCCGACCGGGACGTCGAGCAAGGTCGGCAGCATCTGCACCTTGAGGCGGGTCGCGGCTTCCGAATTCGACGCCGCCGCATCGGGGCCGACCGGCTCGCGCGCGACGAGGCGGTAGCTCTCGCCGCGCAACTCGCCGAGCTCGTCGAGCTGCTGCACGTCGATGCCGAGCAGGCGCAGCCGGCGCACCGCCTCGCTCTCGCTCGCGGCGAGCCAGTAGCCGCATGGCCGCGGCCTCGTCTTCAGCGCGCGCAGCTGCAGTGCCGACAGCCACGTGACGGTGAGGCGGCGGACGTCGCCGGTCGTCGGGTCGAGCATCGACGTCGTGTATTCGCTCGCCGTCGGCGCCGCCTCGAGGACGACGTCGCCGCGGCACGCGAGCGCGACGGTGTCGCGCTCGACGAACTGGCGCAGCTTGACCAGGTCGTCGGCGTGCCGCGCCGCGCTCGCGAGCACGTTGTGGACGGCAGTGACATGCGTGTTGACGCGCCGCTTGAGGTCGACGCGGCCCATGCCGCCGCCGCGCGTCTCGACGAGCAGGCTCACCGCGTTGCGCAGGCCGCTCGCGTTGCGTTCGACCTGCGGGCCGACGCTGCCCATCGTCAGCGTCCGGTCGGCGGGATCGGCCGACATCGTCGCGTACCAGTCGACGGTCATGCCGGCGCTGCGCAGGCCGGCGATGAGCGGGACGCGGAACCATTCCTCGGCGGCCTTGGTCACGAACGCCGGCACGTTCGGCGCGGTCGCGTACTGGATCAACGCGTCGAAGCGCTGGACGCCGCCGAACTTGGCGGTGAACGCCGGGCTCACCGGGTACTCGTGGAGGTCGAGGACGACGATCGGCTGAACGTCGACGAGCAGCTTGGCGATCGCGCGCGCCTCGGGAGTGTTGAGCAGGAGGTGGTCGCGGTTGATGTCGGTGCCATCGGCGGCGGTGCGAGTGAACGCTGCCGCGCCGTCGGGATTCGCGCGCGGCAGGACGACGACGTCGACCCGATCGAGGACGTTCGCGAGCCGCTCGGCCGCGAGCTCCTGGGCGACGACGATCAGCGCTTCGCTGCCGGCGGGCTCGTCGCCGTGCTGGCCGGCGAGGACGACGACCGTCGGCCGCCGTGCGATCGCAGGCGTCGCCGGCGGCCGCGTGAACGCGATCGCTTCGATCGGGTCGCCCATCTGCGAGACGCCGAGCGAGAGCACGCCGACGTCGGTCGCGTGCTCGCCGAGCGATGCGCCGCGCTGCAGTCCGCGCAGGAGCGTGCCGAGCTCGGCGTTGGTCGTGAAGGCGGTGCGGCCGGCGTCGAACGCCGGCGTCGCGAAGCTGACGGCGGGCTCCGGGAAGCGCGCCGCGATCGCAGGAGGAACGTTCGGCGTCGGCAGCGGCGTGACGACGACGTTCGACGGCGATCGCACCGGCGACGCGACCGCGGCCGGCGCCGACGCCGCACTCGCCGCGGCGCTGGGGGGCGATACGGTGCGCGGCGACGGCGGCGGGACGTTGGCGGTGACCTGCGTCGGCGGCGCGGGCTTGCGCATCGACGGCGGCAGGACGGACTGCGGCACCGCGCATGCGCCGAGCATCGCGCTCGCGACCAGCGCTGCTGCCCGGCAACGCGCGCGCTGCCGATCGAACGGGAACATCCGCCTCTCCTCCGCACCGTGCGGTCGAGGCCAATATAGCGGCGCCGCCGGGCGCTCGCCTCAGGGGCTGCGCGATGCAATGCACGCGTCGTGCACTTCGCCGCGCCGATGCGGACGCGCGCCGCCGGGCGCGTCGATGCGACGTGCGCGGTCAGCGCGCCGGGAGCGAGCCGCGCTCAGGCGGATGCGTTGCGCTTGCGCTCAGTGGCGCCAGTGGCCGTGGCTCCAGCCGCCGCGCGCGACCGGCGCCCAGTGGCCGCGGTGCGGCCCCCAGTAGCGATAGCGCGGCGCGACGACGACCGGTGGCGCCCAGTAGCCGACGCCGGGTGCGACGTACGGCACCGGATACGGCGCCACGTACGGCTCGTCGTAGACGATCGGCGCCGGCGCGTACGCGGGGGTCGAGTAGACGACGGCGCCGGGAACGACGCGAACCGGAGCGGGACCCCAGGCCGGCCCGCTGGTGACGACGGTCGCGACCGGCGGGACGCTGACGCCGACCGACCAGCTGACGCCGCCGGCCTGGGCGGCGGTGGCGGCGAAGAGCGCCGCGGCGGCGGGGACGATCAGGAAAAGACGCTTCATGGCTGGATCCGAGAGAGCGCACGCTGCTGCGTGCATGCCCCATTGAACGACACGACTGTGGCCGCTGTTGACCTCCGCGCGTTGCCGAAGGTAAAGCTTTGCTGCCCGATGCACCAGCGGTGTCGCACCACGTCGCGACGGGCGGTCGCGAGACGCCTCCTTAGAATGGGCCCGCTTCGAGCCGACGCATGAGCCAATCCAAGGAAGCCGCCGCACCCGCCAGCAACTTCCTTCGCCACATCGTCGAGCGCGACCTCGCCGAGGGCACGTACGCCGGCCGGCGGTTCGCCGGCACGCCCGGCGACGCTGCGCACCACGCGGCAGCGCCGCCCGACCCGGCGAAGATCCGCACCCGCTTCCCGCCCGAGCCGAACGGCTACCTGCACATCGGGCACGCCAAGAGCATCTGCCTGAACTTCGGCCTTGCCGAGGAGTACGGCGGCGTCTGCCACCTGCGCTTCGACGACACCAACCCGGAGAAGGAAAAGCAGGAGTACGTCGACGCGATCGTCGACGCGGTGCGCTGGCTCGGCTTCGACTGGCACGCGCCCGAGCCGGGCCGGCCCGACGAGGCGACAACGAGCCACCTCTACTTCGCGAGCGACTATTTCGACTTCATGTACCGCGCCGCCGAGGCGCTCGTCGAGGCGGGCAAGGCGTACGTCGACGAGCAGACCGCCGACGAGATGCGCGCGAAGCGCGGCGACTTCGCGACGCCGGGCCACAACAGCCCGTACCGCGATCGCACTCCGGCCGAGAACCTGGCGCGGCTGCGCGCGATGAAGAACGGCGAGCTCGCCGACGGCGCCGCGGTGCTGCGCGCGAAGATCGACATGGCGAGCCCGAACATCAACCTGCGCGACCCGGCGCTTTACCGGATCAAGCGCGCGACGCACCACAACACCGGCGACCGCTGGTGCATCTACCCGATGTACACGTACGCGCATCCGATCGAGGACGCGCTCGAGAACATCACCCACTCGATCTGCACGCTCGAGTTCGAGGACCAGCGGCCGTTCTACGACTGGCTGCTCGACACCCTCGCCGAGCTCGGCCTGCTCGCGCAGCCGCGGCCGCACCAGTACGAGTTCGCGCGCTTGAACGTCAGCTACGTCGTCACCGCCAAGCGCAAGCTGAAGCAGCTCGTCGACGACGGCATCGTCGCGGGCTGGGACGACCCGCGGATGCCGACGATCGCGGGCCTGCGCCGGCGCGGCTACACGCCCGAGTCGATTCGCCTCCTCTGCGAGCGCGCAGGGACGAGCAAGGCCGGCGGCTGGACCGACTACGCGAGCCTCGAGCTCGCGCTGCGCGACGACCTCGACCCGAAGGCGCCGCGCGCGATGGCGGTGCTCGATCCGCTCCGCCTCGACCTCACCAACTGGGCCGAGACGTTCGGCGGCGACGGCGCGCACCGCGAGCCGTGCCGCGCGCCGGTGCATCCGCAGCGGCCCGAGCTCGGCTTGCGCGACATCCGCATGGGCCCGACGCTCTGGATCGAGCGCGACGACTTCGCCGAGGT
>DATJIM010000410.1:0-2539 GCA_035493195.1 Caldimonas sp. | reverse complement strand
CGCTCGGCGTTGCGGGCGGGCTGAAACGGCTCTTCATCCGCGAGGAGGCGGCGTGAGCAACGCACCGCTGCTCTCGGTGCGCGGCCTCGCCAAGTCGTTCGGCGGCGTTCGCGCCGTCGACGGCGTCAGCTTCGACCTCGCGGCCGGCGAGATGCTCGCGTTGATCGGCCCGAACGGGGCAGGCAAGACGACGTGCTTCAACCTGGTCGGCGGCCAGCTTGCTCCTGACGCTGGATCGGTGCTTCTCGGCGGCGTCGAGCTCGTCGGGCTGAAGCCCGAGGCGGTGTGGCGGCAGGGCGTCGGCCGCACGTTCCAGATCGCCGAGACGTTCGCTTCGCTCACCGTGCGCGAGAACGTCCAGCTCGCGCTGCTCTCGCACGCGCGCCGCGTGCTCGCGTGGTGGCGGCCGGCGCGCGCGCAGTTCGTCGCCGAGGCCGACGCGCTGCTCGCGAGCGTCGGCATGGCCGAGCAGGCGACGCGCGCGACGAGCGTGCTCGCCTCCGGCGACGTCAAGCGCGTCGAGCTCGCGATCGCGCTCGCGCACCGGCCGCGGTTGCTCCTGATGGACGAGCCGACCGCGGGCATGGCGCCGCTCGAGCGCGACGAGCTGATGGCGCTCGCACGCCGGCTTGCGCGCGAGCAGTCGATCGGCGTCCTCTTCACCGAGCACAGCATGGACGTCGTCTTCGCGCACGCCGACCGCATCCTCGTGCTCGCGCGCGGCGAGCTGATCGCCGAAGGCCCGCCGGCCGCGGTGCGCGACGATCCGCGCGTGCGCGAGGTCTACTTCGGCGGCGGCACGACGTTCTCGATCCCTCCGCGGGAGACGAGCGATGCTTGACGTCGAGTCGCTCGAGGCCTGGTACGGCCAGGCGCAGGTGCTTTTTCGTGTCTCGCTCGCGGTCGGCGCCGGCGAATGCGTCGCGCTGGTCGGCCGCAACGGCGCCGGCAAGTCGACGACGATGAAGGCGATCATGGGCTTGATGGCGCGCCGGCGCGGCACCGTCGTCTTCCGCGGCCGCGACATCTCTGCGCTGCCGGCGTACCGCATCGCGCGGCTCGGCCTCGGCTGGGTCCCGGAGGACCGCCGCGTCTTCACCGATCTCACCGTGCGCGAGAACCTCGCCGTCGCTCGCCAGCCGCCGCGCGAAGGCGCGCCGACATGGAACGAGGACAAGCTCTACGCGCTGTTTCCCAACCTGAAGGCGATGCCCGACCGTCTCGGCGGCCGCATGAGCGGCGGCGAGCAGCAGATGCTCACCGTCGCCCGCACGTTGATGGGGAACCCGTCGCTCGTGTTGCTCGACGAGCCTTCGGAAGGCGTCGCGCCGATCATCGTCGAGGAGATGGCGCGGATGATCGTCGCGCTCAAGACCGCGGGCGTCTCGGTGCTGCTCTCGGAGCAGAACCTGCACTTCGCGCGTCTGGTCTCCGACCGCGCCGTCGTCCTCGAGAAGGGCGAGGTGCGCTTCACCGGCAGCATGGAGTCGCTGATGCAGGACGAGACCTTGCAACGCACGCACCTGAGCCTGTGAGCACCGCCGCATTGCCGCGCCGCATCGCCGGCATCGACGTCGGCGGCACGTTCACCGACCTCATCGTCGTCGACGACGCGAGCGGCGAGGTGCGCATCGCCAAGGTGCCGACGACGGTCGACAACCAGGCGTTCGGCGTCCTCGCGGCGATCGCCGCGGCGGGCGTCGACGCGGCGGCGCTCGACGCGATCGTCCACGGCACGACGACGACGACCAACGCGATGCTCGAGCGCAAGATCGCGACCGTCGGCCTGATCACGACGAAGGGATTTCGCGACGTCCTCGAGCTCGGCCGCCGGACGCGGCCGAAGCCGTACGGTCTCAAGGGCCGCTTCGTTCCGCTGATCGAGCGGCATCTGAGGCTCGAGGTCGACGAGCGCATCGACGCCGAAGGCCGCGTCGTCGTCGCGCTCGACGAAGCCGGCGTCGCCGACGCGGCGCGGCGCCTGCTCGGGCTCGGCGCCGAGAGCGTCGTCATCCACTTCCTGCACAGCTACCTCAATTCCGACCACGAGGACCGCGCCGCGACGATCGTGCGCAGGCTCTGGCCGAACCGCCACGTCACGGTCGGCCACACCGTCGTCGCCGAGCAGCGCGAGTACGAGCGCGGCACGACCGCTGCCGTCAACGCCGCCATCCAGCCGGTGCTGTCGCGCTACATCGAGCGGCTGCAGCGCGAGCTCGCGACCAAGGGCTTCGCGCGCGAGCTGCTCGTCATGCAGGGCAACGGCGGCACCGTCGCGGCGTCGGTGGTCGCCGAGCACGCGGTCGCGACGGTGATGTCGGGGCCGGCGTCGGGCGTGATCGCCGCCGCGGCGACGGCGCTGCAGGCCGGCGCGCGGCCAGGCGAGTTCGCCAACGTCGTCACCTACGACATGGGCGGCACCTCGAGCGACGTCGCGCTCGTTCTCGGCGGCGTGCCGTCGGTGTCGAGCGAGCTCGAGCTCGAGTACGCGATGCCGATCCACGTGCCGATGGTCGACGTCCACACGATCGGCGCCGGC
>DATJIM010000409.1:0-32695 GCA_035493195.1 Caldimonas sp. | reverse complement strand
ACAGCGAGAGCGAGCAGAGATTTTTTCATTGCAACTATCTCCTAGGTTGAACAAGAGGTCCCGATCAACAAAAACCCGCGCTGGAGCAGATCAGGCACAACCTCCTCAGCGGGAAGTTGGGTGTATTGCACCAGAGCGTTCCGGGGCTGGAAAGCCTTGCCCGACAAAAAAAGGCCTTATGTTGTCTCGGCACAACGAGGCATTCGCCGGACGTTGGGCGCCCCAGCCGCTATCCTGCCGACCGTCTTGAGCAGCGTCCGTCTCTCCCCGGCAGATCGCGTTCTGGCCGCGATCGACCATGCCTTGCGCGCCCTGTCGACGACACCGCAACCGGCACGGCCGAAACCGCTCGCCAGCCAGCCCGAGAGCTCGCTCGACGAGGTCGAGCGGCGCGAGGCCGGCGCGCTCATGCGCGTCAACCACGTCGGCGAGGTCTGCGCCCAGGCGCTCTACAGCGCGCAGGCGCTGGCGACCAGCGATCCGCAGCTGCGGCGTCAGTTCCAGCAGGCCGCCGCCGAGGAGACCGACCACCTCGCGTGGACTGCCGAGCGCCTCGCCGAGCTCGGCGCGCGGCCCAGCCTGCTCAATCCGCTCTGGTATGCCGGCGCCTTCGCGATCGGTCTCGTCGCCGCACGCACAGGCGACGCGCGCAGCCTCGGCTTTCTCGTCGAGACCGAGCGGCAGGTCGAGCAGCATCTCGACAGCCACCTGGATCGACTTCCCGCCGCCGATGCATCGTCGCGTGCGATCGTCGCGCAGATGAGGGACGACGAAGCCGCTCACGCGATGGCTGCCGAGCGCGCCGGCGCGACCGCCCTGCCGCTGCCCGTGCGCTGGGCGATGCGCGCCGCCGCCAAGGTGATGACGACGACGGCGCACTACGTGTGACGAGCGCGGTCTATGTTCGAACGTCGTCGACGTCGACCAGTTCGCAGCTCGTCGTGATCGTCGCCGTCTTCGCGAGCATGATGGTCGCGGAGCAATAACGATCGTGCGAGAGCGCGATCGCGCGCTCGATCGCTGCCGCCGGAACACCGCGGCCGCCGACGATGAAGTGCAAGTGGATGGTGGTGAACACCTTCGGGTCCGCGACAGCGCGCTCGGAGCTGACGCGCACGCGACAACTGCGCACGTCGTGGCGGCCGCGCTTGAGGATGAGAACGACGTCGTACGCCGCGCACGCACCGGTGCCGGCGAGCACCGTCTCCATCGGTCGTGGCGCCAGATTGCGACCGCCACCGTCCGGCGCGCCGTCCATCGTCAGGAGGTGGCCGCTCCCGGTCTCGGCGCTGAACGCCATGCCGTTGGCGGCGAGCCAGTCGATCGTGCATTCCATGCTCGCGCTCCATATTGCAGTGCAGCAAAAAAGCGCCTACACTGATTCGCAATCGATCGGCTTGCGCGCGGGGCAACGAGTGCGGCGAGCCGATCCGGCAGATTGTCTCCTCCACCTTCTTCATTGGTGGATTCAGCCCGGGGCGGCGACGCTTCGGGCTTTTTTCTCGCCTCCCGCTGCCGCCGACGGCGGCGTATCGACGCGTATGATGCGCTGCCGCAAACGCCGCCCGGCGAAGGCTCGTGCATGGCGACCGCCGCTCGCAAGAATCCGCCCAAGCGCCCGCTCGAGACGGCGGGCTACCTGCAGAAGATCCTGACCGCGCGCGTCTACGACGTCGCGATCGAGTCGGCGCTCGAGCCGGCGACGCGGCTGTCGGCGCGGCTCGGCAACGAGGTGCTGCTCAAGCGCGAGGACACGCAGGCAGTGTTCAGCTTCAAGCTGCGCGGTGCCTACAACAAGATGGCCAACCTCGCGCCGGCGGCGCTCGCGCGCGGCGTCATCTGTGCGTCCGCGGGCAACCACGCGCAAGGCGTCGCGCTCGCTGCGCGGCGACTCGGCTGCAAGGCGCTCGTCGTCATGCCGACGACGACACCGTCGCTGAAGACCGGCGCGGTGCGAGCACTCGGCGCCGAGGTCGTTCTCTTCGGCGACAGCTATTCCGACGCGTATGCCCGCGCACGCGAACTCGAGAGCGAGCGCGGCCTGACGTTCGTTCATCCGTTCGACGACCCCGACGTCATCGCCGGCCAGGGAACGATCGCGATGGAGGTCCTGCGCCAGCACCACGGTCCGATCGACGCCGTCTTCGTCGCCGTCGGCGGCGGCGGCTTGATCTCGGGGATCGCGTCGTACGTGAAGGCGGTGCGGCCCGAGATCCGCGTCGTCGGCGTGCAGATGAACGACTCCGACGCCATGATCCGCTCGATCGAGGCGGGCAAGCGCATCGCGCTCGCCGACGTCGGCCTGTTCTCCGACGGCACCGCGGTCCGCCAGGTCGGCGCCGAGACGTTTCGCCTCGCGCGCGAGCTCGTCGACGAGTGGATGGTCGTCGACACCGATGCCGCGTGCGCCGCGATCAAGGACGTCTTCGAAGACACCCGCAGCATCCTGGAGCCCGCCGGCGCGCTCGGCGTCGCCGCGATCAAGGAGTACGTGCACCGGCACGCGACGAAGGGCGAGACCTACGTCGCGATCACGTGCGGCGCCAACATGAACTTCGACCGCCTTCGCTTCGTCGCCGAGCGCGCCGAGGTCGGCGAGGAGCGCGAGGCGCTGTTCGCGGTGACGATCCCCGAAGAGCGCGGCAGCTTCCGGCGCTTTTGCGAGCTGATCGGACCGCGCGCGGTCACCGAGTTCAACTACCGCATCTCCGACCCGAAGCTCGCGCACGTCTTCGTCGGCATCGCGACCGTCGACCGCGCCGAGTCGACGCTCCTCGCGCGCGAGTTCGAGAGCCACGGCTTTCCCGCGCTCGATCTCACCGGCGACGAGCTCGCCAAGGAGCACGTGCGCTACATGGTCGGCGGCCGCACCGCGCTCGCCGACGACGAGCGCCTCTACCGCTTTGTCTTTCCCGAGCGGCCGGGCGCGCTGATGCGGTTCCTGTCGAGCATGCCGGCGACCTGGAACATCAGCCTGTTCCACTACCGCAACCAGGGCGCCGACTACGGCCGCATCCTGGTCGGAATGCAGGTGCCCGACGCCGACGAGGAGCGCTTTCGCGAATTCCTTGCGACGCTGGCGTATCCCTGCGCCGACGAGACGGCGAATCCGGCGTACCGGCTCTTCCTCGCCTGAACGCGCTACTGGGTCGGCAGACCGCCGGGGGTGGGCAGGCCGCCCGCGGCCGGCGGCGTGACGGGATGCACCGCCGGGGGCGGCGTCAACGTCGGCGCCGGCGGCGCCAGGGTTGCGGGCATCGGCGCCGCGGATGTCCGCGATAAGGGTGCGATCGGGGGCGCGCCGGGCGGTGGTAGCACGCCGGAGTGCGGCGGCGCCAGCTTGGGCAACTCGAGGACGACCATGCGTGCGCCCTGCGCCGGTCCGATCGATGCCGTGCGCAGGCCGACCGACTGCAGCACCAGGTCGCTGTCGACGCGAGCGCCGACCGCATAGGGCTTCGCCGGCTTGCCGTCGACGGCGATCAAGGCGACGCCTTGGCCCGGCTCGGCCTGCACGGTGGGATCGCGCGGCGCCATGACGCCGACGAGCTTGAAGCGCGAGGAAGCCTCGGGGGCGGCCGCCTGGGCGCCGGCGGACGGACGCGGCGCGACACCGAACAGGCGGCCGAGGTCACCGCGCACCGCGGCGCTGTTGCCGACGGCGACCGCATACGGCGGCACCTGCGGCGGGCTCGCGGCGAGACGCATCGCCCAGAAGACGGCAGTGGCGCCGACGAGCGACCAGATCACGAACGCCGACAGTCGAGCGAACATGCGGCGATTATCATGGAACGCTTTGCCGCTCCAGACGTCGGAGCGGTAACACCGCACAGGACGACGATGTCGATGGCACCACCGCTGCAACCGAGAAGCGCGCGCAGCCGCGGCTTCACCCTGATCGAGCTGATGGTCGTGCTCGTCATCATCGGCGTCCTCGCCGCGCTGATCGTGCCGAACATGATCGATCGCGCCGAGGACGCGCGCGTCACCGCGGCGCGCACCGACGTCAACAACCTGATGCAGGCGCTCAAGCTCTACAAGCTCGACAACCTGCGCTACCCGACGAGCGAGCAGGGCCTGCAGGCGCTCATCGTCAAGCCGACCGTCGGGCCGATCCCGCAGAACTGGCGGCCGTACCTCGACAAGCTGCCGAGCGATCCTTGGAAGAACCCGTACCAGTACGCCAACCCGGGGCTGAAGGGCGAGATCGACGTCTACAGCTTCGGCGCCGACGGCGTCGCCGGCGGCGACGGAAAGAATGCCGACATCGGCTCCTGGCAGTAGCGAACGCTGGGGTGTCCAGCGACCGCGAAGCGGTCGGTCCCTCCGTGTCGGAGGGAGCGGAGCGAAGCCGGCAGGGAGCAGCCTTCGCTCGCAGCGTGGATGCGGCGGCAGAGCCGCCGGATTCACGCTGATCGAGTTGATGGTGGTGGTCGCGCTGATCGCGATCGTCACTGCGGTCGCGAGTCTTGCGTTGCGCGATCCGGCGACGAGCAAGCTCGAGCAGGAGGCGGCGCGGCTGGCGTCGCTGCTCGAGTCGGCGCGCGCCGAGGCGCGCGCCTCGGGAGTCGCGGCGCATTGGGAGCCGCTCGCCGATCAGGCCGACGGCAGCGGCTTTCGCTTCGTCGGGCTGCCCGCAGGACAGCCGATGCCGACCCACTGGATCGAGAGCGGAACGTCGGCGCAGGTGATCGGCGCGCGCGCCGTCGTGCTCGGCCCCGAGCCGCTGATCGGGGCACAGCGGATCGTGCTTCGCCTCGGCGACCATCGGCTCACGCTCGCCACCGACGGCATCGGGCCGTTCGCGGTCGCGCCGGACAACGCACCGTCGTGAACGGCAACGCGCGCGGCTTCACGCTGATCGAGGTGCTGGTCGCGCTCGCGATCGTCGCCGTCACGCTCGGCGCCGGCATCAAGGCCGCGGGCTCGCTGACGTCGAACACCGCGCGGCTCGCCGAGGTCACCGCGGGCCAGTGGTGCGCCGACAACCAGCTGACCGCGATCAAGCTCGCGCACCAGTACCCCGACATCGGCGACAGCGACTTCTCGTGCGACGAGCTCGGCCGGACCTACGCCGGCAGGCTCGTCGTGCGGCCGACGCCGAATCCGAACTTCCGCCGCGTCGACGCTCGCGTGCTCGACGCCGACGGCCGTCTCGTCGTGCTCATCTCGACCATCGTCGGGCGATCGTGATGGCAGCGCGAGCGATGCGCCGAACCGCCGCGGGCTTCACGCTCGTCGAGGTGCTCGTCGCGATGGTCGTCATGGCGATCATGTCGCTCATCGCCTGGCAGGGCGTCGACGCGATCGCGCGATCGCGCGAGTCGAACCAGGTGCGGCTCGAGCAGGTGCTGCGCCTCGAGACCGTGATCGCGCAGTGGGAGCAGGACCTCGCCGCGCTGCAGGAGACGACCGCCGTGCCGGCGCTGCGCTGCGACGGCCGCGCCGTGCGCATGACGCGTCGCGCCGAAGGCGGCATGCAGGTCGTGTCGTGGGCGCTGCAGCCCGACGAGCGCGGCGGCACCTGGCAGCGCTGGGCGGGCCCGGTGACGACGACGACGCGCGGCCTGCAGGAGAGCTGGTTCCACTCGCAGCAGCTGCAAGGCAGCGAGGACGGCGAGTTGCGCGCGCTCACCGGTCTCGACAGCTGGCAGGTGTACTTCTTCCGCGGCAACGCGTGGTCGAATTGCCAGTCGTCCGACGACGTCGGCCCGCTCACGCCGGTGTCTTCGACGCCCGTGTCGATCGCTTCCCCGAGCGGCCCCGCGAGCGCGACCGCGGCCCCGTCCCTGCCCGGCGCATCGGCCGTGACGTTGCCGGTACGGCCCGTGCTGCCGAGCGGCGTGCGCATCGTCCTCGCGTTCGCGCCAGGCAGCGGCCTCAACGGCAATCTCGTTCGCGATGTGCTGATCGCGCCATGATCGAACGCAACTGCCAGCGAATGCGGTCACAGCGCGGCGCCGCCCTGCTGACGGCGATGATCATCGTCGCGCTCGTCGCGACGCTCGCCGGCGCGATGGTGTGGCAACAGTGGCGCGCGATCCAGGTCGAGGCCGCCGAGCGCGCGCGCACGCAGTCGGCATGGATCCTCGCCGGCGCGCTCGACTGGGCGCGGCTCATCCTGCGCGAGGATGCGAGGAACGGCGGCGTCGACCATCTCGGCGAGCCGTGGGCGGTGCCGCTCGCCGAGGCGCGCCTCTCGACGTTCCTCGCCGCCGACAAGGACAACACCGACGACGCTCCCGACGCGTTCCTCTCGGGTGCGATCACCGACGCGCTGTCGCGCTACAACGTCGCCAACGTCGTCAGCGGCAATCGCATCGACCCGGTCGAACTCGCCGCGTTGCAGCGCCTGTGCGAAACGGTCGGCGTCTCCGCGGATGTCGCGACGCGGATCGCCGCAGGGCTGCGCGACGCAGCACCCCCGCAGCCTGCGGGCGCTCCGGCGAGCGCAGCCTCGGCGCCGGAGCCGGCGCCGGCAGCCGACCCGCCGCTGATGCCGCGCTCGGTGCGCCAGCTCGCGTGGCTCGGCATCGACCCCGAATCGCTTCGCCTCCTCGAGCCGTACATCGTGTTGCTGCCCGAGAAGGCGTGGGTCAACGTCAACACCGCGCCGCGCGAGGTGCTGGTCGCGGCGATCCCCAATCTCGACCTCGCGACCGCCGAGCGCATCGTCCAGGCGCGCCAGCGCTCGCCGATGAAGTCGACCGCCGACGTGCAGGCGCTTGCGCCGTCGCTGCCGAGCAGCGCGTTCGAGCGCCTCGCGGTCGGGTCGAGCTTCTTCGAGGTCCGTGGCCGGCTGCGCCTCGGCGACGTCGTCCTCGAACAGCGCTCGCTCGTGCAGCGCCGCGGCCTCGACGTCGTCGTTCTCCAGCGCGACCGGGTCTCCGCGCGCGACCAGGCCGGTTCCTAGATGCGTCGACGGACCGCACGCACTTCAAAGGCCCGCAAAGCGAGAACCAATGGCGATTTGGCCATCAACATGCCTTTCTAAGTCCTTGATTGCCAAAGGATCGCCTGAGCCACGTCCCTAGAATCGCGTAGCCTTCGCCCGCTTCGATGTCGACCCTCGTTCTCCAGCTTCCGGAACGCCGGCGCCTGCGCGCCGGCGCGATCGACGAGTCCGCCGCCCCTTCGCGCCGGCGTGAGTACGCGTACGCGACGAGCGACGACGGCATCGAGCTCGACGCCCACGGCGACGCCGCGGCGTCGCTGCTGCCCAAGCGTTCGGTCGTGATCGCCGTCGTTCGCGAGGCCGACGTCGCCTGGCACCGCATCACGCTGCCGAAGGCGCCGGCAGCGCGGCTGCGCGCCGCGATCGTCGGCGTCATCGAGGAGGCGCTGCTCGACGACGCCGACAAGGTCCACCTCGCCGTCGCGCCGCTCGCCGTCGCGGGGCAGCCGACGTGGGTCGCCGCGGTCGACAAGGCGTGGCTCGCCGATGAGCTCGCCGCCCTCGAGAAGGCCGGCGTCTTCGTCGATCGCGTCGTGCCGATGGCGTGGCCCGACGATCCGCCCGCTGGCCATTTCCACGCTCCGGCAGAAGGCGTCGGCAGCGCGCAGAGCGTCGTGCTGACGTGGGCGAGCGTCGACGGCGTCGCCAACGTTCGCCTCGACGGCGGCCTCGCGCGCGCGCTCGTTCCGCAACCGCCGCCGCCGGCGACGCGCTGGACCGCCGAGCCGATGGCCGCCGCCGCTGCCGAGCAGTGGCTCGGCGCGCCGGTCAACGTCATGCCGACCGAGCACCGGTTGCTGCAGGCCGGACGGAGCCTGTGGAACCTGCGCCAGTTCGACCTCGCGCGCAAGACCCGCGGCGCGCGCGCGATCGGCGATTGGGCGCGCCAGATGATGAGCCCGGCGTGGCGGCCGGTGCGCGTCGGTCTCGCCTGCCTCGTCGCGGCGCAGATCGTCGGCCTCAACGTCTGGGCGTGGCATCAGAAGAGCGCCGTCGAATCGCGCCGTGCAGCGATCCAGGCGCTCGTCAAGAAGACGTTCCCGCGCGTCGGCGAGGCCGACATCCAGCGCGATCCCGCCGCCGTGATGCTGCGCGAGACGCAGGCGCTGCGGACCCTCGCGGGCAAAGCCGGGGACGGCGACCTCGAGCCGATGCTGCAGGCGGCCGCCGCGGCGTGGCCAGGCGAGCGGCCGCCGGTCGAGAACCTGCGCTATGAAGGCGGCAAGCTGACGCTGTCGGCGGTCGGCTGGAGCGACGCCCAGATCGAGCAGTTCCGCTCGGTGCTGCGCCCGGCGGGCGTTCGCGTCGACGCCAGCGAAGGCCGTCTCGTCCTCACCCGCGCGCGCGCCGGGTCTTCGCTCGGATGAGCACCGACGCCGGACCTTCGACGCTGCCGCCCGGCCTCGCGGGCGCGCGCGAGCAGGCGGGGCGCCTCTGGCAGAGCCGCGCTCCGCGCGAGCGCCAGGCGATCGCGGCGATGGCGGCCGCGGTCGCCATCCTGCTCGTCTGGCTGATCGCGGTGCAGCCAGCTCTCAAGACCTTGCGCGAGACTCCGGCCGAGCTCGATCGCCTCGACGGCCAGTGGCAGCAGATGCAGCTCGCCGCGCTCGAGAGCACGGCGCTGCGCTCGGCCTCGCCCGTGCCGCCGCAGCAGGCCGCCGAAGCGCTGCGCGCCGCGACCGAGCGCCTCGGCGGCAAGGGCAAGATCGCGCTGCAGGGCGACCGCGCCACCCTCACCTTTTCCGCGGTGCCGTTCGAGGCGCTGCGCAACTGGATCGGCGAAGCGCGCAGCGCGGCGCGCGCGCGTCCGGTCGAGGCGCAGCTGCTGAAGAGCGCCACCGGCTACAGCGGCACGATCACGATCGTGCTCTCGGGGACGACGTGATCCGCCGGAAGCGCACGCCGCAGCTCTGGACTCCGACCGTCCAGACGACAGGCTGGGCCGAGTCGACGCTCGCCGAGCAGGCGTGGGTCGAGGCGCGCGGCGCGACGCTGCGCTGGGCGATCGTCGGCGCCGTCGTCGGCATCCTCGTCGGCCTGATCGCGTTCGCGCCGGCGTCGTGGCTCGCGCACGCGATCGCGTCGGCGACGGGCCAGCGTCTCCTCCTCGCCGACACACGCGGGACGATCTGGAACGGCAGCGCCGTCGCCGTCCTCGCCGGCGGCCCCGACAGTCGCGACGCGACCTACCTGCCCGGCCGACTCGAATGGACGCTCGCGCCGCGCTGGTACGGCGTTGATCTCGCGGCGCGCCACGAGTGCTGCATCAACGGCACGGCCACCGTGCAGATCCGTCCCGGCCTCGGCCGCATTCGCGCAACGCTCGTGCCGCGCACCGATTGGGTCGGCCAGTGGCCGAGCGCGTGGCTCGGCGGCCTCGGCACGCCGTGGAACACGTTGCAGCTCGGCGGCACGTTTCGCCTGCTCTCGCCCGGCGTCACGATCGAATCGGTCGAAGGCCGCTCGCGCCTCGAAGGTCGCGTCGAGCTCGTTCTCGAGGGCGTATCGTCGCGCCTGACCACGCTCGAGACGCTCGGCAGCTACCGGGTGACCCTGACCGGCGCCAGCAACGGGCCGGCGTTGCTGACGGTGACCACGCAGGACGGGCCACTGCAGCTCTCGGGCAACGGCACCTGGGGGCCGGGCGGCGTCAAGTTCCGTGGCGAGGCGCGCGCCGAGACCGCCGACGAGTCGGCACTCTCGAACCTTCTCAACATCATCGGTCGCCGCGACGGCGCGCGATCGATCATTTCGATCGGATGACGATGGAACGTTCCTCGAGCGCGTGGCCGCGCAAGACCGGCGCGACGGCGGTGGCGGCAGCGCTCGTCGTCGCCTCGGTGCCGATGCCGTCGGCATTCGCGCAGACCGCGAGCGCGGCGCGCTTCCGCGGCGAGCCGGTGACGCTCAACTTCGTCAACGCCGACATCGAAGGCGTCGCGCGCGCGATGTCAGCGATCCTGCGCCAGCAGTTCATCGTCGATCCGCGCGTGCGCGGCAACATCACGCTCTACAGCGAGGAGCCGCTGACGCCGCGCGAGGCCTACTTCAACTTCCTGGCGGCGCTGCGCGGGCTCGGCTTCACGGTGGTCGAGGTCAACGGCCTGTACAAGGTCGTCCCCGAAGCCGACGCCAAGCTGCAGACCGGAACCGTCGACGTCGGCGGCACGAGTCGCCGAGGCGACCAGATCCTGACCCAGATCTTCCGCCTCAACCACGAGAACGCGAACAATCTCGTGCCGGTGCTGCGGCCGCTGATCAGCCCGAACAACACGATCAACGCGAATCCGGGCAACAACACATTGGTCATCACCGACTACGCCGACAACCTGCAGCGGATCGGAAAGATCATCGCGGCGATGGACACGCCGGCAGCCGGCGACGTCGAGGTGATCCCGCTCAGGTACGCGGTCGCCGCCGACATCGCACCGATGATCCAGCGGCTGAGCGACAGCGGTGGCGCTGGCGCGCCAGTGCTGCCGGGCGCGGCAGGGGCAGCGGCGCTGGCGGCGCCGCAGATCCTCGTCGACGGCCGCAGCAACTCGCTCATCGTGCGCAGCCCCAATCCGGCGCGGATGGCGAGCATCCGCACGCTCATCGCCAAGCTCGACGTCGCGCCGCAAGGGTCGGCGACGTCCGGCAACATCTGGGTTGTCCATCTGAAGAACGCCGACGCGACCAAGCTCGCCACGGTGCTGCGCGCGGCGTTCAGCGCCGGATCTTCGGGCGGTGGCGGAACCGGCGGCGCCGGCGGCACGTCGTCGACGACGCAGACCGCGGCCGCCAATCCGGCCGGAACCGCGGGAACCGCGAACGCGACGAGCGCTGCCGCGCAGCCGATCACGCCGTCAGCGGGGCCGTCGACGGGCGGCTTCATCCAGGCCGACCCGGCGACCAACTCGCTCATCATCACCGCGCCCGAGCCGCTCTACCGGCAGGTGCGCATGATGATCGACCAGCTCGACGAGCGCCGCGCGCAGGTCTACATCGAAAGCCTGATCGTCGAGGTGACCGGAGACAACGCCGCCGACTTCGGCTTCCAGTGGCAGGGCCTGCTCGCGAGCGGCAACCAGAACAACGCGCTCGTCGGCGGAACGAACTTCGGCACCACCGGCAACCTCCTCTCGATCACGCAGGCGACGCTCGCCGGCGGAGTCGCCACGCCGACGACCGGCGGCGGCGCGACGACGCCGAGCACGAGCGGCATCTCGCTCGGCGAAGGCCTCAACATCGGCCTCGTCCACAACTTCTACGGCACCTACGGCCTCGCCGCGATCGCGCGGCTGCTGCAGAGCCAGACCAACACCAACATCGCGTCGACGCCGAACCTGGTGACGCTCGACAACGAGGAAGCCAAGATCGTCGTCGGCAGCAACGTGCCGTTCGTCACCGGCCAGTTCACCAACACCGGCGTCGCGACGACGAGCCCGTTCCAGACGATCGAGCGCAAGGACGTCGGCATCACGCTGCGCATCCGGCCGCAGATCGGCGACAACGGCACGATCCGCATGACGATCTTCCAGGAGGCGTCGAGCCTGTCGCAGCAGGTCGCGCCTGGAACGTCGAACGCCGGCCCGTCGACCAACAAGCGCTCGATCGAGTCGAACGTCGTCGTCGACGACGGCCAGATCATCGTCCTCGGCGGCCTGATCGAGGACCGCTACACCGACAACAAGTCGAAGGTGCCGCTGCTCGGCGACATCCCCTACCTCGGCGCGCTGTTCCGAAGCGAGAGCCGGACGAAGACGCGCACCAACCTGATGGTCTTCCTGCGTCCGGTGGTGATGCGCGACTCCGACACGACCAACCGCATCTCGCTCGAGCGTTACGAGCAGATCCGCGCGTTCCAGCGCGAGATGCAGCCGAGCCCGAGCGTGCTCGTGCCGATCAACGAGTCGCCCGTGATCGCGCCGATCAAGCCGGCCGGCGACACCGGCCAGATCTCGGCGCCGCAGAGCTCGCCGGGGACGACCAAGCCGGTGCCGAAGCAACCGACCGACGCGGCCGTGCCGGTGGTCGTGCCGGTGATCGTGCCTTCGGCGGTACCCGCATCCGCGCCCGCGTCGGCGCCGGGCGGCTGAGGAGGATCCGATGCGCCACCCGCTGCCGTACGCCTACGCGAAGGCGCACACGCTGCTGCTCGAGGACGACGGCGCGCGCATGGTGCTGTGGGCGCCCGAGACGGTGGGCCTGCCGGCGCTCTCGGAAGTGCTGCGCATGTACGACGTCGACGCTTTCGAGCGCGAGCCGGCGTCGTCGCTCGGCAACCGCATCGCCGCCGCGTACGCAGGCGGCGAGTCGAGCGCCGCGGTCGTCATCGGCGAGGTCGAGAGCGCCGTCGATCTGTCGCGAATGATGCAGGAGCTGCCGGCCATCGAGGACCTGCTCGAAGCGAGCAACGACGCGCCGATCATCCGCATGCTGAACGCGCTGCTGACACAGGCGGCCAAGGACGGCGCGAGCGACATCCACATCGAGCCGTACGAGCGCTCGAGCTCGGTGCGCTTCCGCGTCGACGGCACACTGCGCGAGGTCGTGCAGCCCAACCGCGCATTGCACGCCGCGCTGATCTCGCGCCTGAAGATCATGGCCGAGCTCGACATCGCCGAGCGGCGGCTGCCGCAGGACGGCCGCATCTCGCTCAGGATCGGCGGGCGCGCAGTCGACGTCCGCGTCTCGACGCTGCCGTCGGCGCACGGCGAGCGTGCCGTGCTGCGGCTGCTCGACAAGGCGGAGTCGAAGTTCACCCTCGAAGGCCTCGGCATGAGCGGCGACGTGCTGCGCCGCTTCGACCAGCTGATCCAGCAGCCGCACGGCATCCTGCTCGTCACCGGCCCGACCGGCTCGGGCAAGACGACGACCCTTTACGCGTCGCTCGGCCGCGTCGACACCGCGGGCACCAACGTGCTGACGGTCGAGGACCCGGTCGAGTACGAGCTCGCGGGCATCGGCCAGACGCAAGTCAACGCCAAGATCGACCTCACGTTCGCGAAGGCGCTGCGCGCCATCCTGCGCCAGGACCCCGACGTCATCATGATCGGCGAGATCCGCGACTACGAGACGGCGCAGATCGCGATCCAGGCGTCGCTGACCGGCCACCTCGTGCTCGCCACCGTCCACACCAACGACGCGCCGAGCTCGGTGACGCGCATGATCGACATGGGCGTCGAGCCGTTCCTGCTCTCGTCGAGCCTGATCGGCGTGCTCGCGCAGCGCCTGGTGCGAAAGCTCTGCACGGCGTGCCGCAAGGTCGATCAGCGTGGCCACTGGCATCCGGTCGGCTGCGCGCAGTGCGGCATGACGGGCTACAAGGGGCGCACCGGGGTCTACGAGCTGATGGACGTCAACGACGAGATCGCCGCGTTGATCCACGGCCGCGCCGCCGAGGCCGCCATCCTGGCCGCTGCGCAGCGCCACGGCCTCCAGTCGATGCGCGAGGACGGCGAGCGGCTCGTCGCCGAAGGCGTCACGTCGGCCGAGGAAGTCCTGCGCGTCACCCGCGAATGATGAAGCCCCCACGCTTGCCGCTGCGCGGCTGCGCTGCCCCCCGAGGGGGCGCGGCCGGCCTTGGGGCGGCCCGGCGGCCGGCCGGCAGCGTTCCTCGGCCGTAGCGTGCCCGCCTATCGCTTCGAGGCGCTCGACGCCGCCGGCAAGTCGCAGAGCGGCCTTGTCGAGGCCGACAACTCGCGCGCCGCGCGCTCGCAGCTGCGCGCGCAGCAGCTCGTTCCGCTCGCGGTCACGCAGGTGGCGACCGAGCACAGCGCGGTCGCCGGCTTCAGCCTCACGCGCAAGATCTTCAACGCGACCGCGCTCGCGATCTGGACGCGCCAGCTCGCCGGGCTGGTCGGCTCGGGGCTGCCGCTCGAGCGCGCGCTGACCGCGCTGGCCGACGAGGCGGAGGACGCCCGCCAACGCGAGCTCGTCGCCCATCTGCGCAGCGAGGTCAACGCCGGTGCACCGTTCGCGCGCGCGCTTGCGAGCGTGCCGCGTGAGTTCGACGACGTGTACCGCGGCGTCGTCGCCGCCGGCGAGCAGAGCGGCGCGCTCGGCCTCGTCCTCGAGCGGCTCGCGGGCGACCTGGAGGCGCGTCAGGAGCTGAAGGGGCGCCTGATCGGAGCGACCCTCTATCCCGCGATCGTCTCGGTGATCGCGGTCGTCATCGTCGTCTTCCTCGTCACCTATGTCGTGCCGCAAGTCGCGACCGTCTTCACAAGCACGAAGCGCGCGCTGCCGCTCCTGACCGTCGCCATGATCGCGTTCAGCGACTTCCTGCGCGGCTGGGGTTGGCTGCTCGTGCTCGCGATCGCGGGCGGCGCGGCCGCGCTCGTCGCGATGTTGCGCAATCCCGCGTTCCACGAGCGCTTCGATGCCGGCGTCCTGCGCATGCCGCTGGTCGGCAAGCTGGCGCGCGGCTACAACGCCGCACGCTTCGCCGGAACGCTGGCGATGCTCGCCGGTGCCGGAGTGCCGATCCTGAAGGCGCTGCAGGCGGCCGCAGAGACGCTCTCGAACCGCGCGATGCGAGCCGATGCGATGGACGCGCTCGTCCAGGTCCGCGAAGGCGCGCCGCTCGCGTCGGCGCTCGCCGGCAAGAAGCGCTTCCCGGGCATCGTCGCGATGTTCTCGCGCCTCGGCGAGCAGACCGGGCAGTTGCCCGAGATGCTCGATCGCGCCGCGCGCCAGCTCGGCGGTGAAGTGCAGCGGCGCGCGCTGCAGATGGCGACCATCCTCGAGCCGCTCCTCATCGTCGGCATGGGCGGCGTCGTGATGCTGATCGTGCTCGCCGTGCTGCTCCCGATCATCCAGCTGAACAGCTTCGTCAAGTGAAGCGCCGCGCCGTCGTCGTCGCTGCGTTGCTCGGCCCGGCGGCGACGTTCGCGCAGACCGCGGACTGGACGATCGTCCCCGGCAAGCGTGTCGGGCCGATCGACGCCGGCGCGAGCGAAGCGAGGCTGGTCGAGCTGTTCGGCCGCGGCAACGTGGCCAAGGAATCGTTCGAGGTCGAGCCCGGCGTCGCGATGCCGGCGACGATCGTGTTCGCGAGCGACCCGACGCGCCGCGCGATCGTCCTCTGGCGCGACGAGACGCGAAGCGGGCCGGAGTCGGTGCTGATCCGCGGCGAGCGCAGCGTCTGGAAAACCGACAAGGGAATCACCCTCGGCACGCCGCTCGCGACGCTTCGCCGCATCAACGGCAAGCCGCTGACGCTGATCGGCTTCGGCTCGGACGTCGGCGGCACCGTGCTCGACAACGACGGCGGCGCGCTCACCGAGCTGGGCACGCCGGTCAAGGGCGAGCGCACCGGCCGCACGCTCGTGTTGCGCGTCGAGCCCGATCCGTCGCAGCGCGATTCGCAGGCGTACCAGGAGGCGATCGGCGATTTCGAGCTTTCGTCGGAAAGCCAAACGATGCGCACGCTCAACCCGCGCGTCTTCTCGCTGATGGTCGACATCGCGACGAAGTGACCGCGGGCGGCAGGCGCGCCGCCTGCCGCCGCGCCTATGATCGTTCGATGCCCGCCACGCTCGCCGGCCAGCTCGTCGTCGCGATCTCGTCGCGCGCGCTGTTCGACTTCGAGGAGGAGAACGAGCACTTCGAGGCGAACGACGACCGCGCCTACATGCAGCTCCAGCTCGAGCGCATCGACACCGTCGCCAAGCCGGGCGTCGCCTTCCCGCTCGTGCAGAAGCTGCTCGCGTTCAACGACGCCAGTGCGCAGCGGGTCGAGGTCGTCATCCTGTCGCGCAACGACCCCGTCTCGGGGATGCGCGTGTTCCGCTCGGCGCAGTCGTACGGGATGCCGATCCAGCGCGGCGTCTTCACGCGCGGCGGCACACCGTGGCGCTACCTGAAGCCGCTCGCGGCGAACCTGTTCCTCTCGGCCAACGAGATCGACGTCCGCTCGGCGCTCGAGGCCGGGGTTCCCGCCGCACGCGTCTACCCGCGCTCGGCGCGCGCGTCCGACGCGCATCCGAAGGAAGTGCGGATCGCGTTCGACGGCGACGCCGTCCTCTTCTCCGACGAGGCCGAGCGCGTCTACCAGGAGAGCGGCCTCGACGCCTTCCAGGCGCACGAGCGCGAGCAGGCGGCGACGCCGCTCGCCGCCGGGCCGTTCCAGCCGCTCCTGCTCGCGCTGCACCGGCTGCAGAACGAGCCGGCGCACGGCATGCGGATCCGCACCGCGCTCGTCACCGCGCGCAGCGCGCCGGCGCACGAGCGCGCGATCCGCACGCTGATGGACTGGAAGGTCGAGATCGACGAGGCGATGTTCCTCGGCGGTTTGAGCAAAGGCGAGTTCCTGCGCGAGTTCGAGCCCGACTTCTTCTTCGACGACCAGACAGGCCACATCGAGAACGCTGCGCTGCACGTGCCGGCCGGCCACGTCGCGGCGGGCGTTCGCAACGCCTGAGTTTGCAATGGCGACGCGCGCAGGCGCCGATGGCGGCCGGCGCGCCGCGAACGAGACCGCGGCGTCGCCGCGCTTCTGGGACGCGGGCGACACGCGCTTGACCAAACAAGTGTTTGTCTGTCCAATGGTGCAATGTCCACCGCCGTCGCTTCGCCGCCCGGCGCCGCGCGCAGCCCGGTCCGGCGCGCGACGAGCCGGCTGCCGCACCTCCTCGACGCCGCAGCGCGCGCGTTCGCCGAGCGCGGCTTCGCGGCGGCGTCGGTGCGCGACATCGTCGGTCCGGTCGGGATGCTGCCGGGCTCGCTCTACTGCCACTTCGCGACCAAGGACGCGCTGCTCGCGGCCGTCTACCGCGAAGGCGTCGATCGGATCGGCGCCGCAGTCGACGCCGCGGTCGCGCCGCTCGACGACCCGTGGCAGCGGCTCGAAGCGGCGTGCGTGGCGCACCTGACGTCGCTCCTCGACCAGACCGACTACTCGCAGGTCGTCATCCGCGTCCGCCCGAGCGACGCTCCGGCCGCCGCCGTCGAGCTGGTCGCGCTGCGCGACGCCTACGAGAAGCGCTTCGCCCGGCTCGTCGCGGCGCTGCCTCTGGCGCGCCGCACCGACCGCTCGATGCTTCGCCTGCTCCTCGTCGGGGCGCTCAACTGGAGCCAGACGTGGTACCGCGAAGGCGGCGGCGCGACGCCGGCGCAGATCGCGCGCCGATTCGTCGGCGTCCTGCGATCGAGCGCTGCTGCCTAGCAGGCCGCGGCGGACCCAGGAGCACCCATGAGCGACATCGCAACGCCCGCCTTCCGACCGCGCGTGCTCGTCACCAAGATCGGCCTCGACGGTCACGACCGCGGCAGCCGCATCGTCGCCGCCGCTTGCCGCGACGCCGGCATGGAGGTGATCTACACGCCGCCCTGGCAGAGCATCCCCGCGGTCGTCAAGCTCGCGCTGGAGGAAGACGTCGACGTCATCGGCATCTCGTCGCTGGCGACCGACCATCTCATCGTGCCCAAGCTGCTGGCCGCGCTGGCCGACGCCGGCCTCGGCGACGTCCGCGTCGTCGTCGGCGGCATCGTTCCCGAGAACGAGGAAGCGGCGCTCGTCGCGAGCGGAGTGCGTGCCATCTTCCATCCCGGCGGCACGCTCGACGAGATCACGTCGCGGATCCGCGCCTACGCCAGCGAGACGCGGCGCGCCCGCGCCGACGGGGAGAAAGCGCGATGAACGCGCCCGCCGACCGTCGCGTCGCCGACGCCGCGGGCGCGCACGAGCGCTGGCAGCGCGAGTACCGCGAAGGCATCGGCGACGCACGCGAGATCGCGAACGTCTCCGGCATCCCGGTCGCGCCGCTCTACACCGCCGCCGACCGGCCGCCCGGGTGCGACGCCGCGCTCGGCCATCCGGGCCAGCCCGACTACACGCGCGGCATCTACGCGACGATGCACCGCGGTCGCACCTGGACGCAGCGTCAGCTCGTCGGCCTGGGCACGCCGGCCGACTACAACGCGCGGCTGCTCGCGCTGCTCGAGCGCGGCGCGACCGCGGTCTCGCTGATCCCGTGCAACTCGGTCTACCGCGGCCTCGACGCCGACTCGGTCGACGTCGAGCTGCTCGGCACCTGCGGCACCGTCGTCAACGACGCCGGCCACATGGCGCGCTGCCTCGACGGCGTCGACGTCGCCCGCATCTCGTGCGCGATGAACGATCCGTCGCCGTTCACGCTGCTCGCGTTCATGCTCGTCGCCGCCGAGCGGCGCGGCGTCGACTGGAAGCAGATCACCGGGACGTCGAACCAGAGCGACTATCTCTCGCACTTCGTCGCGAACCACATGTTCTACCGGCTCGCGCTGCCCGGAGCGCGCCGTGTCCTGGTCGACCACATCGCGTGGTGCCGGACGCACGTGCCGCGCTGGAATCCGATGTCGGTCGTCGGCCAGCACATGCAGCAGGCGGGCGCGACGCCGGCCGAGGCGATGGCCTTCACGCTCGCGACCGCGGTCCAGAACGCCGAGGACTGCATCGCGCGCGGCATGGACCCCGACGACTTCCTGCCGCGCTTCACCTTCTTCTTCGACATCTCGATGTCGTTCTTCGAGGAGATCGCCAAGTTCCGCGCCGGCCGGCGGGTCTGGGCGCGGCTCGCGCGCGAGCGCCTCGGCGCGAAGGACGAGCGCTCGTGGCGCTTCAAGTTCCACGCCCAGACGTCGGGAGTCGACCTCACGCGCCAGCAGCCGCTCAACAACATCGCGCGCGTGGCGACGCAGGCGATGGCCGGCATCTTCGGCGGCCTGCAGTCGCTCCACACCGACGCCTACGACGAGGCGTACGCGACGCCGAGCGAAGCCGGCGCGCGGATCGCGATCGCGACGCAGAACATCCTGCGCGAGGAAGCACGCCTCACCGACGTCATCGATCCGCTCGGCGGCTCGTACTACGTCGAGTCGCTGACCGACGCGATGGAAGAGAAGATCGTCGCGATCATGACGCTCGTCGACGACGCCGGCGGCATGTACAAGGCGGTCGAGTCGGGGCTCGTGCAGCGGATGATCGGCGCCTCGGCGATGCGCTTCCAGCAGCGCATCGAGTCGGGCGAGCAGGTCGTCGTCGGTGTCAACGCCTACCGTGCCGACGACGACAGCGAGAACAGGCCGCCGGTCGAGCGTCCGGACCGCGCCGCGATGCAGCGGTTCGTCGACGACTTCGTCGCCGCGAAGGCGAGGCGTCCGGCCGCGGCGGTCGCGAACGCCCTCGACGGTCTCACGCGTGCCGCCGAGAGCGATGACGGCAACATCTTCGCCGCGGTCGTCGACGCCGCGCGCGCTGGCTGCAGCAACGAGGAGATCTGCACGCGTCTGCGCCGTGACCTCGGCTTCGGCCAGCCGCTCGTCATCGTGTGACGGCCGCGACGGACCTCGCGGAACGCGCTGTCGCCGGCGATCGCGGCGCGCTCGCGCGCTTGCTGACGCTGATCGACGACGACGCGCCAGGCGCCCGCGCCGCCGCCGCGCGGCTCGGGGAGCGCGCCAGCCGCGCCTGGGTCGTTGGCATCACCGGCGTCCCTGGCGGCGGCAAGTCGACGCTCGTCGATGCGCTGCTCGGCGCGTGGCTCGCCGAAGGACACAGCGTCGCCGTCGTCGCGATCGATCCGTCGAGCCCGCTGAGCGGCGGTGCGGTGCTCGGCGACCGCATCCGCATGGGCGCGAACGCTGCCGACGAGCGCGTCTTCATCCGCTCGTTCTCTTCCCGTGGCGAGCTCGGCGGGCTGTCGCGCGCGGCGCGCGCCGCCGTCGACTGCTTCGATGCGTGCGGCTTCGACCGCGTCATCGTCGAAACCGTCGGCACCGGGCAATCGGAGACGGCGATCGTCGCGCTCGCCGACACGCGCGTCGTCGTCTGCCCGCCCGGGCTCGGCGACGAGGTGCAGGCGATCAAGGCGGGGACCCTCGAGATCGCCGACGTGCTCGCCGTCAGCAAGGGCGACCTGCCGCTTGCGGCACAGACCGCGCGCGAGCTGCGCGACATGCTGCTGCTCAAACCGCGCGCGACCGGCGAATGGCGGCCGCAGGCGATCGTCGTCTGCGCGCGCGACGGCTCCGGCATCGACGATCTGCGCGCTGCGATGGCGGCACACCGCGACGCGTTCGGCGTCGGCCGGCGCAGAAGCACGGCGCGCGGCGCGCCGATGGCGCGCGCGGCGACGACGGCGTCGGACGACAGCGACGGCTGGCGCGTCCGAATCGCCGAGCTCGTCGCACGCGACGCCCTTTGCGCGACCCTCGGCGTCACCGCGCGCGCCGGCGGGCCCGGCAGCGCCGAGGTCGCGATGACGGTCGATCGCCGCCATCTCAACTTCAACGGCGTCTGCCACGGCGGCGCCATCTTCGCGCTCGCGGACTCGGCGTTCGGCCTGGCGTCGAACTCGCACGGGCCGGTCGCATCGGGGATCGACGCGCACATCACGTTCCAGACCGCGGTCGCCGCGGGAGACACGCTCGTCGCACGCGCGGTCGAGGTGCAACGCAGCCGCCGGATCGGCGTCTATCGAATCGACGTCGTCCGCGACGACGACGCCGGCGAGACGCCCGTCTCGAGCTTCACCGGCACGGTCTATATCCAGGGTTGACACGCCGCGACCGGCGGTCGCCCGGCAGGGATAGCCCCGAGGGTGGCGGACCGGGTTTTTCCTACAGTCGGCGCACCGTGCCCGGCGTCCTGGCGGCTCCGCGCCGACGACCGTGCAAACCACCTTCCCCCGTCTTCTTCTCGAACACGCAGCGGCGCGCCCGAACGCGCCGGCGCTGCGCGAGAAGGAGTTCGGCATCTGGCAGACGCTCAGCTGGCGCGACCTCGCCGAGCTGGTCGAGGCACTCGCCGGCGGCCTCGCCGAAGCGGGTCTCAAACGCGGCGAGCACGTCGTCGTCGTCGGCGAGAACCGGCCGCGGCTCTACGCCGCGATGCTCGCGGCGCAGGCGCTCGGCGCGGTTCCAGTGCCGCTCTACCAGGATGCCGGCGCCCGCGAGTTCGTCTTTCCCCTCGTGAATGCCGAGGTCGCGTTCGCAATCGTCGAAGACCAGGAGCAGGTCGACAAGCTGCTCGAGATCCGCAGCGAATGCGCGAAGCTCGCGCGCATCTGGTTCGACGACGGCCGCGGCCTGCGCCACTACAGCGAGCCCGGGCTTGCGTCGCTCGATGCGCTGATCGCGGCGGGCCGCGCCTGGGCCGGGGCGCACCCCGGCTTCTTCGCCGCCGAGGTCGCGCAGGCGAGCCCGCACGACGTCGCGGCGATGTTCTTCACCTCCGGAACCACCGGGACGGCGAAGGGGGTCGTGCACAGCCACGACACGCTGATCGACCGCGCCCGCGCTGGCGCGCGCTTCGACAAGCTGACCGCGCGCGACGAGGTGCTCGCGTACCTGCCGCCGGCGTGGATCGGCCAGAACATCTTCTCGTACGCGCAGTGGCTCGCGTGCGGCTACGTCGTCAATTGCCCCGAGTCGGCCGACACCGTGATGCTCGACCTGCGCGAGATCGGGCCGACCTACTACTTCGCACCGCCGCGCATCTTCGAAGGGCTGCTGACGACGGTCACGATCCGGATGGAGGACGCGGCGCCGCCGAAGCGGTGGCTCTTCGATCGCTGCATGGCGCTCGCCCGTCGCGTCGGCCCGGCGCGCATGGACGGCAAGCCGCTCGCACTGCTCGATCGGATCGGCTACGCGATCGGCAACGCGCTCGTCTACGCGCCGCTGCGCAACACGCTCGGCTTCTCGCGCGTTCGCGTCGCATACACCGCGGGCGAGGCGATCGGCCCGGACCTGTTCGTCTTCTATCGCTCGATCGGCATCAACCTGAAGCAGCTCTACGGCTCGACAGAGACCGCCGTGTTCGTCTGCTTGCAACCCGACCATGAGGTCCGCAACGACACCGTCGGCGTGCCGATCGAAGGCGTCGAGATCCGGGTCAGCGACGCGGGCGAGGTGCTCGTGCGCTCGCCAGGGCTCCTCAAGGCCTACTACAAGGATCCTGCGGCAACCGCCGAGGTGCTCGGCGCCGACGGCTGGTACCGCACCGGCGATGCCGGCTTCCTCGACGCTTCGGGGCACCTCAGGATCATCGACCGCGCCAAGGACGTCGGCAAGATCGTCGGCGGCGCCAACGACGGCGCGCTCTTCGCACCGAAGTACATCGAGAACAAGCTCAAGTTCTTTCCGTACGTCAAGGAAGCGGTCGCGTTCGGCGACGGCCGCGACAAGGTCTGCGCGTTCGTCAACATCGACTTCGAGGCGGTCGGCAACTGGGCCGAGAAGCGCAACCTTCCGTACGGAAGCTACACCGACCTCGCGCAGAAGCCCGCCGTGCTCGAGCTCGTCCGGGAGTGCGTCGAGAAGGTCAACGCCGACCTCGCCGGCGACGAGCGCCTGGCCGGCTGCCAGATCAGCCGCTTCCTCGTCCTCCACAAGGAGCTCGACGCCGACGACGGCGAGCTGACGCGGACCCGCAAGGTCCGCCGCCGCTTCATCGCCGAGCGCTACGGGGTGCTCGTCGAGGCGCTCTACAGCGGCAAGAGCGAGCAGCACGTCGAGACCGAGGTGCGGTTCGAGGACGGCCGCACCGGCAAGGTCGCGGCGACGCTCAGGATCGTCGACGTCAAGACGTACCCGCCGGTGGGCCGGGCGGCGTGATGGCAGCGCGCGCGGCCGGCGACGTCATCCTCGAGGTGCGCGACATCAGCCTCGCATTCGGCGGCGTCAAGGCGCTCAGCGGGATCAGCTTCGACGTCCGCGAGCACGAGATCCGCTCGATCATCGGCCCCAACGGCGCCGGCAAGAGCTCGATGCTCAACTGCATCAACGGCGTCTACCAGCCGCAGCAGGGCGCGATCAGCCTGCGCGGCCGCACCTTCCAGCACATGAAGCCGCGCCAGGTCGCCGAGATGGGCGTCGCACGCACGTTCCAGAACCTGGCGCTGTTCAAGGGCATGAGCGTGCTCGACAACATCATGACCGGGCGCAACCTCAAGATGCGCACGAACCTGTTCCAGCAAGCGATCCGCTGGGGCGCGGCCGAGCGCGAGGAGACGTCGAACCGCATCGTCGTCGAGAAGCTCATCGACTTCCTCGAGATCCAGGCGTACCGCAAGGTGCCGGTCGGGCGGCTTCCCTACGGCCTGCAGAAGCGTGTCGACCTCGGGCGCGCGCTCGCGATGGAGCCGCAGGTGCTGCTGCTCGACGAACCGATGGCCGGCATGAACCTCGAGGAGAAGCAGGACATGAGCCGCTTCATCCTCGACGTCAACGACGAGTTCGGCACCACCATCGTCCTGATCGAGCACGACATGGCGGTCGTGATGGACATCTGCGATCGCGTCGTCGTCCTCGACTACGGTCGCAAGATCGGCGACGGCACGCCTGACGAGGTGCGCGCCAACCCCGACGTGATCAGCGCCTATCTCGGCACGGCACACTGACCTCGGCGCGGGCGATGGGCTTCTTCCTCGAGACCTTGATCGGCGGCCTGATGACCGGCATGCTGTATTCGCTGGTCGCGCTCGGCTTCGTGCTGATCTTCAAGGCGAGCGGCGTCTTCAATTTCGCGCAGGGCTCGATGGTGCTGTTCGCGGCGCTGGCGATGGCGCGTTTCGCCGACTGGCTGCCGCGCTGGCTCGGCTTCGACAACCGCCTGCTCGCGAACCTGCTCGCCTTCGTGGCCGCGATGGCGGTCATGGTCGTCGCGGCATGGCTGATCGAGCGGCTCGTCCTTGCCAAGCTCGTCAACCAGGAGGGCATCACGCTCCTGATGGCGACGCTCGGCATCAGCTACTTCTTCGACGGCTTCGGCCAGACGGTCTTCGGCAACGACATCTACAAGCTCGACATCGGCCTGCCGAAGGACCCGGTGTTCCTGTTCGAGCAGGCGTTCCAAGGCGGCATCCTCGTCAACAAGGAAGACCTCTACGCGGCGCTGATCGCGGCGTTGCTCGTCGCGGCGCTCTCGCTCTTCTTCCAGAAGACCGGCACCGGCCGGGCGCTGCGCGCGGTCGCCGACGACCACCAGGCAGCGCAGTCGATCGGCATCCCGCTCGGCCGCATCTGGGTCATCGTCTGGACCGTCGCCGGCTGCGTCGCGCTGGTCGCCGGAATCATCTGGGGCAGCAAGCTCGGCGTGCAGTTCTCGCTCTCGCTCGTCGCGCTGAAGGCGCTGCCGGTGGTCATCCTCGGCGGCCTCACGTCGGTGCCGGGCGCGATCCTCGGCGGCCTCGTCATCGGTGTCGGCGAGAAGCTGTCGGAGGTCTACATCGGGCCGCACCTCGGCGGCGGCATCGAGATCTGGTTCGCCTACGTCGTCGCCCTCGCCTTTCTTCTCGTCCGGCCGCAAGGTCTGTTCGGCGAGAAGATCATCGATCGGGTCTGAATGAAGCGGAAGGCCTGACCATGCTCTACCGCGAGAACGGCCAGTTCAAGACGAGCTACCGCGCCGATCAGCAGATCTTCCCGATCCTGCAGGACCGGCTCGCGATCCTCGCGCTCGCGGCGATCACGCTCGTCGGCGTGCCGCTGTTCGCGAGCGACTACCTGTTTCGCGCCATCCTGATCCCGTTCGCGATCCTGGCGCTGGCCGCCCTCGGTCTCAACATCCTCGTCGGCTACTGCGGGCAGATCTCGCTCGGCACCGGCGCGTTCATGGCCGTCGGCGCGTATGCGGCGTACAACTTCGTGGTCCGCGTGCCCGGCATGCCGCTGCTCGCCGCGCTGCTGCTCGGCGGCCTGTGCGCGACGGCGATCGGCGTCGCCTTCGGCATTCCGAGCCTGCGGATCCGCGGCTTGTATCTGGCGGTCGCGACGCTCGCCGCGCAGTTCTTCGTCGAGTGGGCGTTCCTGCGCATCAAGTGGCTGACCAACGATTCGACCTCCGGATCGGTGACGGTCGGCGCGCTCTCGGTCTTCGGCATCCCGCTCGACACGCCGGCGTCGAGATACCTGCTGTGCATGGCGCTGCTCGTGCTGTTCGCGCTGCTCGCCAAGAACCTCGTGCGCGGCCACATCGGCCGCGAGTGGATGGCGATCCGCGACATGGACGTCGCCGCGGCCGTGATCGGCATCCGTCCCGTCTACGCCAAGCTCACCGCGTTCGCGATCAGCTCGTTCATCGTCGGCGTCGCCGGCGCGCTCTGGGCGTTCGTCCACCTCGGCTCGTGGGAGCCGGCGGCGTTCGGCATCGAGCGCTCGTTCCAGCTCCTCTTCATGATCATCATCGGCGGCCTCGGCTCGATCATGGGCAGCTTTCTCGGCGCCGCCTTCATCACCATCGTGCCGATCGTGCTGAACCGGACGCTGCCGCTGTTCGGCAACGCGTTCGGCGTGCACGTCGACACCGCGCTCGTCTCGCACTTCGAATCGATGCTGTTCGGCGCGCTCATCGTGTTCTTTCTGATCGTCGAGCCGCACGGCCTCGCCCGCCTGTGGTCGACGGCGAAGGAAAAGCTCAGGCTGTGGCCCTTCCCGCACTAGGGCCTGTCTGTTCGCCGCCCCGCGGCACCACCATCCCATCGGAGATGCCATGAAACTGAAATCCGTCCTCTTCGCCGCCGCGGCCGGCGCCACCCTGCTCGCCACGCTTGCTGCGCCGCCCGCCGCGGCGCAGGCCAAGGAGCAGTTCTTCCCGGTGCTGCCGTACCGCACGGGCGCGTATGCACCGAACGGCGTGCCATGGGCGAACGGCTACGTCGATTACCTGAAGCTCATCAACGCTCGCGACGGCGGCATCAACGGCGTCAAGATCACCTTCGAGGAGTGCGACACCGGCTATGCCACCGACCGTGGCGTCGAGTGCTACGAACGCCTGAAGGGCAAGGCCAGCGGCGAGATCTTCCAGCCGCTGTCGACCGGCATCACCTTCGCCTTGACGTCGAAGGCGCCGAGCGACAAGAACGTGCTCATCACCTCGGGCTACGGCCTGTCCGAATCGAGCGACGGCCTCGTCTTCAAGTGGAACTTCCCGATGCTCGGCACCTACTGGAGCGGCGCCGACATCATCATGCAGCACATCACCAAGAAGGAAGGCGGCAGCCTCAAGGGCAAGAAGATCGCGCTCGTCTACCACGACAGCCCGTACGGCAAGGAGCCGATCCCGCTGCTGCAGCAGCGCGCCAAGCTGCAGGGCTACGACCTCACGCTGCTGCCGGTGGCGGCGCCGGGCGTCGAGCAGAAAGCGACCTGGCTGCAGATCCGCCAGCTCCGCCCCGACTACGTGCTGCTCTGGGGCTGGGGCGTGATGAACTCGGCGGCGATCAAGGAGGCGGTCGCGACCGGCTACCCGCGCGAGCGCATGTACGGCGTGTGGTGGTCGGCGGGCGAGCCCGACGTCAAGGACGTCGGCGACGCCGCCAAGGGCTACAACGGGCTGGTCGCGTTCGGCAACCAGGGCCGCGTCATCGACGACATCAAGAAGTACGTGCACGGCAAGGGCCAGGGCACGGGTCCGATCGAGGAAGTCGGCCAGACGCTCTACATGCGCGGCATGACCTCGGCAGTGCTCGCGGTCGAGTCGGTGCGACGCGCGCAGGAGCGCTACGGCAAGGGCAAGGTGATGGACGGCGAGCAGATCCGCTGGGGCGCCGAGAACCTCGCGCTCGACGACAAGAAGCTCGCCGCGCTCGGCCTGACGGGCATCATGAAGCCGCTGTCGACGAGCTGCACCGACCACGAAGGTTCGCGGTCGGCGCGGATCCACACCTGGGACGGCAAGGCCTGGCAGGTCACGTCGGACTGGTACGCCGCCGACGAGGCGATCATCAAGCCGATGGTCAAGACGGCAGCGGCGAAGTACGCGTCGGAGAAGAACGTGACGCCGCGCACTCCGGCGGACTGCCAGAGCTGAGCGTGGCGCAGGTCGCGCACGCGGCGGCGACGACGCCTCCTCCCGATACGGAGCAGGCGCCGGCCGCCGCGCGCGCGCGACGCACCGGCACCATCCTCCTCGACGTCAACGGCATCGAGGTCATCTACAGCCACGTGATCCTCGTCCTCAAGGGCGTTTCGCTGCAGGTCCACGAAGGCTCGATCGTCGCCCTGCTCGGCGCCAACGGCGCCGGCAAGACGACGACGCTGCGCGCGGTCAGCAACCTGCTCGCCGGCGAACGCGGGCTCGTCACCAAGGGAACGATCGAGCTGCGCGGCGAGCGCATCGACCGGCTCAGCACATCGCAGATGGTCGAGCGCGGCGTCGTCCAGGTGATGGAGGGCCGTCGCTGCTTCGCGCACCTGACGATCGAGGAGAACCTGCTGACCGGGGCGTACACGCGGCGCGACGGCAGCAGCAGCGTCGCCGCGACGCTCGACAAGGTGTATCGCTACTTCCCGCGCCTGCGCGAGCGGCGTGGGTCGCAGGCTGCGTACACGTCGGGCGGAGAGCAGCAGATGTGCGCGATCGGCCGCGCGCTGATGGCCAATCCGAAGATGGTGCTGCTCGACGAGCCGTCGATGGGCCTCGCGCCGCAGGTCGTCGAGGAGGTCTTCGAGATCGTCCGCGACCTCAACCAGAAGGAAGGCGTGACCTTCCTGCTCGCGGAGCAGAACACCAGCATCGCGCTGCGCTACGCCGACTACGGCTACATCCTCGAGACCGGCCGCATCGTCCTCGACGGCCCCGCGGCGACGCTGCGGGAGAACGAGGACGTGCGGGAGTTCTACCTCGGCACCGGCGGCAGCGGTGGCGACGGCGAGCGCAAGAGCTATCGTGCGGTCAAGAGCTACAAGCGCCGCAAGCGCTGGCTCGCCTGAGACGAAGGAAGAACATGGCCCATGCTTCGCCCGAGGCTCTGCGACCGTTGCTGCCCGTCTTGCGCCAGCTGCGCGAGATCAAGGGCTTGCAGGAAAAGCAGCCCGGCATCTTCTACGCGCGCCGCGACGCGTTCATCCATTTCCACGAAGAAGGCGGCGTCGTCCATGCCGACCTGAAGAAGCCCGGCGGCTCGGGGTGGGACCGCTTCGCGCTGGCGACTTCGGCCGACCAGCGCAAGCTCGTCGACGAAGCGAAGCTGCGCGCGCGCCGGTTCGACGACGAGTAGCGACCCGATGGCTTCGCCGAACGCTGCGGCGCGCGCGCACTACGACGCGCTGGAGACGCGATCGCCCGAAGAGCGCGACGCGCAGATCGCGCGCGACCTCCCGCGCCTGATCGCGCACGCGATCGCGCACGCACCGGCGCTGGCGGCACGACTCCGCGGCGTCGACGCTCGCGCAGTGACGTCGCGCGCTGCGCTCGCCGCGCTTCCGGTGCTGCGCAAGAGCGAGCTCCTCGCCGGCCAGAACGCGGCAGACGCAGGCGATGCGTTCGGCGGCTTCGCCACCGTCGGCTGGGGCGCCACACGCCCCGAGGCCGAGCGCGCGCTGCGCGTCTTCGTCTCGCCCGGGCCGATCCGCGAGCCCGAGACGGCTCGCCGCGACTACTGGCGGATGGCGCGCGCGCTCTACGCCGCAGGAGTGCGCGCGGGCGATCTCGTCCACAACAGCTTCAGCTACCACCTCACGCCTGCCGGCTCGATGATGGAAAGCGGCGCCCACGCGATCGGCTGCACCGTCTTTCCGGGCGGCACTGGCCAGACCGAGCTGCAGTTGCAGGCGATGGCGGCGCTGCAGCCGAGCGCGTACACCGGAACGCCGAGCTTCCTGCGTCTCCTCCTCGAGAAGGCCGACGAATCCGGGGTCGCGCTGCCTTCGCTCGCGCGCGCGTGCCTGAGCGGCGAGGCGGTTCCCGTCGCGCTCTGCAACTGGCTCGAGCAGCGCGGCATCGCCCCGTTCCAGACCTACGGCACCGCCGACCTCGGCCTCGTTGCGTACCAGACAGAGGCGCGCGAAGGCCTCGTCATCGACGAAGGCGTCGTCGTCGAGATCGTCGCCCCCGGCAGCAACGACCCGGTCGCCGACGGCGAGATCGGCGAGATCGTCGTGACGACGCTCAATCCCGACTACCCGCTCGTCCGCTACGCGACCGGCGACCTCTCGGCGATCCTGCCAGGGACGTGCCCGACCGGGCGGACCAACCGCCGCATCCGCGGCTGGCTCGGCCGTGCCGACCAGTCGACCAAGGTGCGCGGCATGTTCGTTCATCCGTCGCAGGTCGGCGAGATCGCTCGCCGGCATCCGGAGATCGCGCGGGCGCGGCTCGTCGTCTCGGGGGCGATGGCCGACGACCGCATGACGCTCGTCGCCGAGACCGCGGGCGCCGGAGAAGGACTCGCCGAGCGCATCGTGCAGACGATCCGCGACGTCACCAAGCTGCGCGGCGAGGTCGAGCTCGTCGCCCCTGGCAGCCTGCCGAGCGACGGCAAGCTGATCGAGGACCGGCGGGCGGCGCGTTGACGGTCGCGCCCGCGGAGCGCGTACGATCGTTCCATCGCCCCCGCAAACGGCTCGCCATGCCCTACTCGCTTCGTTCGATCGCCGCCCTCCTCGTCTGCGTCGGCCTCGCGGGCTGCGTCGCGTATCCGTATCCGTACGAGCCGCAGACCGTCATGGTGCCGGCGAGCTTCGACCGCTCGTGGGACGCTGCGCTCGGCGCCGCGTCCGACTCGGGCATCCAGGTGACGTCGGCGGATCGCGCGAACGGCCGCATCACGGGCACCAAGGCCGGCGCAGTGGTGACGATCACGGTCGAGCAGCAAAGCGGGGGCAACGTGCGCGTCGGCTTCAGCGCACCCGATGCGCGCGAGAGCAATCCGACGCTCAACGATCGCTGGCTCGGCAACTACAACCGCCGCATGGGCCGCTAGCGGCCGGTCGCGACCCCGCGCGATGCGGGGCCGTCGTTGTCGATGTCAGTGCTTCCACCGCTGACGCGGGCGCGGCGGTTTCGAACAATGGGCGATGCTCATCCCGCCCACCGCCATGCAGCCACTTCGCGCCTTCCTCCTCGTCGCCGCAGCCGCGATCGCCGCACCCGCGTTCGCCGAGTTCCCGGACAAGCCGGTCACGATCGTCGTTCCGTTCGCGGCCGGCGGACCGACCGACAAGGTCGCGCGCGACCTCGCCGAGGCGATGCGCAAGCCCCTCGGCGGCCAGAGCATCATCATCGAGAACACCGCCGGCGCCGGCGGCACGATCGCGACCAACAAGGTCGCCAAGTCGCCCAACGACGGCTACACGCTGCTGCTGCACCACATCGGCATCAGCACCGCGCCGAGCCTGTACCGGACACTGCCCTACAAGACGCTCGACGACTTCGAGTACCTCGGCATGATCAACGAGGTGCCGATGACGCTCGTCGGCAGGCCGTCGCTGCCCGCGAACAACTATGCCGAGCTCGCAAAGTGGATCGATGCCAACAAGGGCAAGATCAACCTCGCCAACGCCGGCCTCGGCGCGGCATCGCACCTGTGCGGGCTGCTGTTCCAGAGCGCGCTCAAGGTCGAGATGACGACGGTCCCTTACAAGGGCACGGGCCCGGCGATGACCGACCTCATCGGCGGCCAGGTCGACCTCATGTGCGACCAGACGACCAATACGACCGGGCAGATCGAGAGCGGCAAGGTCAAGGCCTACGCGGTGACGACGACCAAGCGGCTGACGACGTCGGCGCTGAAGAACCTGCCGACGCTCGAGGAGGCCGGCGTGAAAGGATTCAACGTTTCGGTCTGGCACGGCCTGTACGCGCCGAAGGGAACGCCGAAGGCGGTGGTCGACAAGATCAACGCAGCGCTGCGCGCCGCCCTCAGGGATCCGGACTTCATCAAGCGCGAGGAGCAACTCGGCGCAGTGGTCATCTCCGACGCCCGCAACGGCGGCGCCGAGCACAAGAAGTTCGTCGAGGCCGAGATCGCGAAGTGGAGCCCGATCATCAAGGCTGCCGGCGTGTACGCCGATTGAGCAAGCGCGGCGGTCAGCCGCGCAGCGTGATCGGAATCGTCACCGGCCCGTCATTGACAAGCGCGACCTGCATGTCGGCGCCGAACTCCCCGCACGCGACCTGGCCGACGTGCAGTCGGCGCGCCGAGGCGACGACGCGGTCGTAGAGCGCGCGGCCGCGCTCGGCGCCTGCCGCACCGACGAAGCTCGGCCGGTTGCCGCGCGACGTATCGGCCGCGAGCGTGAATTGGCTGACGACGAGGAGCGCGCCGCCGACCGCAGCGAGATCGAGGTTCATCTTGCCCGCCGGGTCGGCGAAGACGCGCAGCGCCAGCACCTTGGCGGCCAACCGCTCGGCGACGGCATCGCTGTCGTCGGGCTCGGCGCAGACGAAGACGAGGAGACCGCGGCGGATCGATCCGACGACGCGTTCCGCGACGGTGACACGGGCCTCGGCGACCCGCTGCACGAGCGCGATCACGGCGACGCTTCCGCCGCGGCGTTGAAGACCGGTTCGACGTTCGACGGCAGCAGCTGGATCGACGCGCGCAGCCCCGCCACCTCGTTCATCAGCGCCTGCTCGACCTCGCCGCGCAGCGCCGCGGCGCGGCCGAGCGTCCAGCTCGCCGGCACGTGCATGTGGACGTCGAGGAAGCGACGGCTGCCCGCACGCCGGGTCACCATGTCGTCGAAGCGCACCGAGCTCTCGGCGAAGCGCGCCAGCGTGCGGTCGATCCGCTCCTGGACTTCTGGCTCGAGCGCCTTGTCCATGAGGCCGTCGACCGAGACCCAGACGACGCGCGCGCCTTCGCGGATGATGTTGATGGCGACGCCGATCGCGACCGCAGGATCGAGCCAGAGCCAGCCGGTGAGCTGCACCGCGACGACGCCGACGACGACGCCGGCCGAGGTCCAGACGTCGGTGTAGAGGTGGCGTGCGTCGGCCTCGAGCGCGATCGAACGGTGTCGGCGCGACTCGGCCAGCATCCTGGCAGCAAGGAGGCCGTTCAGCACCGAGCTCACGATGCTGAGCGCGAGGCCCACGCCGACGGCGTCGAGCGGCTGGGGATGGAAGAAACGGCCGATCGCCGCCCAGGAGATCGCGATCGCGGCCGCAGCGATCATCAGGCCCTCGAAAGCGCTCGAGAAGTACTCGGCCTTGGTGTGGCCGAACGGATGGTCCTCGTCCGCGGGGCGCGCCGCGATCGTCACCATCGCAAGCGCGAACAGCGCCGACGCGAGGTTGACGAGCGACTCGAGGGCATCCGAGAGCAGCCCGACCGAGCCGGTGACCCACCACGCGCAGGTCTTCAGCACGATCGTCACGACCGCGGTCGCGACCGAGAGGCGGAGCAGCGTCGCGACTCGCACGCCCGCGCGCCCTCAGCGCAGCGTCACCCGGGCGAACTTGCGCTTGCCGACCTGGACGACGAAGGTGCCGGGCGACAGCTTCAAGGCCCGATCGGAGACGACGCCACCGTCGATCCGCACGCCGCCGCCGTCGACCAGCCGGAGTGCCTCGCTCGTCGAAGGCGCCAGCCGCGCCTGCTTGAGGACGGCGCCGATGCCGAGCGGCGCGCCCTCGAGCGTCACCGCTTCGATCTCGTCGGGGATTCCGCCGCGGGCGCGCAGGTCGAAGTCCGCCTCCGCTGCTTCGGCCGCGGCCCGACCATGGAAGCGGCTCGTGATCTCAGTTGCGAGCGCGACCTTGGCGTCCCGTGGGTTGCGACCGGCGTCCGTCTCGGCACGCAGTCTCGCGATCTCGGCTTCGGAGCGCGTACTGAGAAGATCGAAGTATTTCCACATCAGATCGTCGCTGATCGACATCAATTTGCCGAACATATCGTTGGCGGGGTCTGCGATCGCGATGTAGTTGCCCTTCGACTTCGACATCTTCTCGACGCCGTCGAGGCCTTCGAGCAGGGGCATCGTCATGATGCATTGCGGCTCCTGCCCGTACTCCGACTGCAAGGCGCGCCCGACCAGCAGGTTGAA
>DATJIM010000408.1:0-9467 GCA_035493195.1 Caldimonas sp. | reverse complement strand
GCGGGCGAGCTCGGTGGCGATGTCGGTGAAATCGCGCGCGTCGCCCTGCATCGCGACCGCCGGCTGGCGGAGCGCGAAGCCCTGGTGGTCCCAGAACTGCTCGACGTATTTCGTGCCGCCGATGCGGATCAACTGCAGGCTTTCGAGGTCCGTCGCGTCGGGCAGCAGCACGTCGGCGAAGTGGTTCGTTTCGTCGCGCGTGTAGGCGAAGGCGACGACGAAGGGGAAGCGCGCCATCGTCTCGCCCAGACGCGCCGTGTCCCAGAACGAGATCGCCGGGTTCGTGCGGTAGAGGAACCAGACGTCGGGCAGGGTGACGCGCGGCAGGCCCTTCGGCGTCTCGTCGAGGAACATCCACGAGAAGTGCGTCGGCCCGAGCGCCTGGCTCCACGGTCCGTCGGCGGCCAGCGGCACCATGGTGCGGTAGGCGTTGCGGATGTTCGGCTTCGGCGACCAGTGCGCCTTGTCGGTCGGGTTCAGCGCGTAGTGCATGAAGCCGTCCGGGCCCGGCTTGACGCTGTCGTGGCGCTGCGACATCGGCCGCGCCAGACGCACGGTGGTGCCGATCGTCCCGCCCGGCACCTCGAGCGCGCCGACCAGGGTGGCGAGCAGGGTGCGCGCCCAGCAGCACTCGTAGCCGCCCCAGCCGTTGTTGACCGTCTTGCCGAGCGTCACCGCGACCGGCCGGAAGGGCATGCTCACGCCCTCGATCTCGATCGTCTCGCCGACCCGGGCATGGCCGACGTACTCGTGCGCGATGCGGCGGATCGTCGCCGCGGGCACGTCGCACACGCCCTCGGCCCACTCGGGCGTGTAGCGCCGCATGTGCTCGACCAGCCGGGTGAAGGCGGTCGCGCCCTCGAGCAGGCCGTCGGCGAGCAGCTCGCCGTCGGGCCCGCGCTCGATGGCATCGACGACGTACGAGCCCTCGATCGCCTCCTCGATGCCGGGCGCGTCGTGAACCCTGGCGCCAGCGGCGACGCGGTCCCAGACGAGCGGCTTGCCGGTGGCCCGATCGCGCAGGTAGTAGCCGTGCGCGCCGACGAGATAGGGCGAGGCCGTGCGCCGGGCGAGGAAGGCGACGTCGAGTCGCTCCCGCGCCACCTCGTGCAGCAGCACGTGGATGATCGCGTAGAGGAAGGCGGCGTCGGTCTTCGGCTTGATCGGTATCCATTCGGCGGAGCAGGCGCCGGTCACCGAGAGGTGCGGCTCGACCTGCACGCGCTTCATGCCGCGGCTCCTCGCATCGGCATGGCGCTTCACGCCCGCAACGCCGCCCGACGCCTCGACGTTGGCGCCGCACGAGATCAGGTAATCGCACAAAGGCGTGTCGGGCGACACGGTGAACGCGCGATGCCAGAACTCGCCATACAGGTGCTCCGAGTGATAGCACTTGACGCCCTGGCCGGAGCCGAACCCCATGTCGATCGGGCCCCACGCCGAGAGGAACGCGGGGAACGTGCCCATGTACGCCTGCGGCGTGCCGCCGCCGCCGAAGCTCGCGGCCACGCGCGGATAGCCGGACTCGTCGAGCAGCCCCCTGGCGCGCACGGCGTTGAGGCGCTCGGCGATCATCACGAACGCCTCGTTCCACGAAACGGCCACGAAGCGCGGATCCTCGCCGCGCCCCTTGCGCGGATTGGTCCGCTTCATCGGTGTCAGCACGCGGTTCGGGTTGTACGTCTTTTCCACGAGCCCGTACGCCTTGACGCAGACTTTGCCCGCGCCGGGATGGATGTCGGCGGCGCAGAAGTTCGGCTCGACTTCGGTGGCGATGCCGTCGACGGTCTTGACCGTGAGCAGATCGGGGCCGGCGACGCACTGGTAGCAGTACGTCGGGATGCGTTGCGTACCGGACCGGGGCGCCGTCATCGCATCTGGCTCGCGCATTGGCGCGCCTCGCGCGGTCATCCCTGCTGCGCCGCGCGTTCCGGCGATGCCGCCTGCGCTGCCTTCGCCGCCTTTGCCGCGAGCCGCGCCTGCGTTGCCGCGACGTCGACGACGAAGCGGCGATGACGCCCGCGGCAGATCACGTCGACGCTGTCGCGGCCCTCGAAGTCGACGGTCACGACGCGTCCCTCGACGGCGGCCACGTTGATGGTGAGCTCGACCGGCATGCCGAGAAGCGTCGCGGCGAGGTGATCGAGCTCGATGCGGATGCCGACCGTGTCCTCGCCCGCGTCGAGATGCCGGCCGATCAGGTCGCGCGCGGCGATCTCGACGTCGCGCACGAGCATCGGCGTCGCATAGACGCGCGCCTTCTCTCCCATGAAGTCGATCGTGCGTTCGCGATCGACGACGATCCGCGCGGTCGCGCTCGCGCCCGCAGCCAGCGATGCTTTCATCGGTCCTCCATGATCGGTGCAGGGCTCTTCGATGGGCGACTTGCGGAGGCTCTCGCGTGAAACGATCGCGCCGGGACACTACAATCGCCCTCTGCCGGCTGATTCTGGTACCGGAATACGGGTATTGATTTGATCTGCATCATCCTTTCGGAGCGGCCTTGAGAGCGCGCGCCGCGCGCGTCCAGCCGCCGCGTGCCGGCGCGCGTCGCGACGGCGCAGCGGCGATCGCCGTGCGGCGTGTGCGTCGCGACGACCTCGCACAGGTCATAGCGATCGACGCGATGGTGACCGGCGTGGCCAAAGCCGACTACTGGCGCGCGGTCTTCCGTCGCTACGGCGGCGCCTCGCGCACCGGGCGCCATTTCCTCGTCGCCGAGGTGGGCGACGACGTCGTCGGCTTCGTGATCGGCGAGGTGCGCGACTGGGAATTCGGCTCGCCACCCTGCGGCTGGGTGTTCGGCATCGACGTGAGGCCCGACCGCCGCCTCGCCGGAGTCGGTGCGCGGCTGCTCGTTGCGATCTGCGCGCGATTCCGCGAGGCGGGCATCGGCACGGTGCGCACGCTTCTCGCGCGCGACAACGCGCTCGTGCTGTCGTTCTTTCGCAGCCAGGGCATGATGGCCGGCCCGTTCATCCCGCTCGAGATGGACCTCTGAGGTGAAGCTGCAGAAGAACACGTCGCTCGCGCTCTACAGCGTGCTCGAGTTCGCCGGCGACCCGCAGCGCCATATCTCGGCCGCCGAGATCGCGGCGAAATACGGCGTTTCCGCGCATCACCTCGCGAAGGTGCTCTCCGAGCTCGCGCGCGCCCGGCTTGTCGAGTCGGTGCGTGGAGTGGGCGGCGGCTATCGGTTCGCGGGCAACGCGCGCCGCGTGACGCTGCTCGACGTCGTCCGGCTCTTCGAGGACCTGGACGCGCCGTCGTCGCCGCGCGAGCCCGGCGCAGCGACGCCGGTGGGACGGGCGCTGCGCGCCGTCGAAAGCGAGGTGGACGAGATCGCGAAGGCGACGTTCGGCTCGATCACGCTGTCGACGATGCTCGGCATCATCGAGCGCCAGCGGCGACGGTCGCCTCGTGCGCCTGCGAAGCGGCAGCGCCCTTGAGCGGCTCGATCGGGGCCGCGACGCGCGCCGGCGCCGACGGCACGCAACCCGGTTCTGCCAGCGCGGCATCGACGCGCTCGCGCAGCGCAGCGGCCGCCGCGCGCGCATCGACGCGCATCTGCGCCCGCCACGTCGCGAGGATGCGCTCGAAGCTCGTTTGTCCGGCGGCGTGCGTGCCGCCGTAGCCGCGATGCAGCCGCGCCATGCGCGACACGTGGAGTGCCGCGTGCGCGCAATCGCTCCACAGCGCTTCCTCGATTGCCGCGAGCCAGTCGGCGATCGCACGCTGCTCGCGCGCGAAGCGCAGCGAGTGCGTGCGCAGCGGGCGCAGCGCGGCCAGCACGCGCATGAGCAGCGCGCCGCTCACCGACGACGTCTGCAGCGTGAGACGATGGCCGGGAACCGCGTCGGAACCGGTGCCCCGGCCGGAGCGCGCGCGTCGCTCGATCGAGCGGCGTTCGAGCCACGCACCGATCGGCGTGGGGAGAATCGCGGCGAACTCGAGCGCGCCCGGCCGAAAAAGGTCGTGCACGCGCACGATGTCGCCATCCTGCGCGCCCGCCTCGGCGCGAATGCGCGCAAGCCGCGAGGCGCGCGCCTTGCATTGCGCGACGCGGACGAGATCGTCGTAGCGCATCCACAGCGCGAGCGAGCGCGCAACCTCGCAAGCGACCTCTTGAAGCGGCGACGCCGCCGCCGAGCGCGCTTCCGCGATGGCGATGCGTGCGACACGGTCGACGTACGTGCCCGCATAACGGGCGTCCTGGTAGGAGATGAGCTCGGCTGCGCCGATCGCCGCGATGGCGGCGACCGGCCGCGGCAGTGCAGCGACACGGCGCGCAAGTGGCGCCGGCAGCGCATCCGATCGCGCGGCCGCGTCGTGGCGGCCCGCGTCGGGGTGCTGCGGCACCTGCGCACGCGCGAACGCGTCGTCGAACGCCGCGAGGCTCGCCTGCACACCTTTGCCGGCTGCGCGAATCGCGCCGGCGCACGCTTCTCGCGACACGGGCAGCGCGCCGCTGCCCGCCAGCGCTCCGAACAGAGCGGCGCTGATGATCGTGCCATGGCGCGCGCGGATGGCTTCCATGTCGAACAGGATTGCGCGCCGAGACAGCGCGCGTACGGCTTCGACGATGCGCTCGCTCGCGAAGCGACCGTCGGCGCCGCTCATCTTCTCGCGCGTCGTGTAGACGCGATGCGTCGACGCGACGACCGTGGTGCGCGACGGCGTGCTCATGCCCCGCTCGAGCATCCGCGCCGCCTCGAGCAGCTCGGCGCACACCAGCACGTCGACGCGGCCGGGAAGCGGCGCGAGTCCGAGCACCGGCGGCGCCGCGCCGAGCGGCGGGGCCGCCACGATCTCGACGTAGTAGCTGGTCGCGCCGGTGCGCTGCGACACGCCCGGCGTGGACGTCGCCTGCGCAACCAGCCCCTCGCTGCCCGCCGCGTGCACGATCCATTCGGTCAGCACACCTCCGCCCTGCCCGCCGAGCGCGGCAATCAGCACGCTCGTGGGCTCGTTGCGCGAGCTGCGGCGCGGCGCGATGTCGTTCATGCGGCAAGCACGGCGCGGGTGGCGAACGCGCGCACGCCGGCGACGAAACGCTCCCATGCGCCCGGCGCGCGGATCACCTCGACGCGGTGGAACGACGGGCACAGCGCTTGCGTCTGCGCGAGTTCACCGCACAGGCCGCAGCCGACGCAGCCTGCGTCGATCGTCGTGACCGGATCCACGCGAAGCGGGTCGCGCGCCGGCGCGACGGTGAGCGACGGGCATCCCGACAGCCGCACGCATGCGCGATCGCCGCTGCACACATCGGGGTCGATCCCGTAGCGCACGCGCACGACGCGCTGTCCGGACGCATTCGCCTGCGCCACGGCCGAGCGCAGCCTGCGCTGCCGCTCGAGCTGGCATTCGCCTTCGGCGACAACCACTTTGAGCCCTGGCGTGTTCGTGGTGAACGCGTCGGCGAGCGTGCGCTTGACCGTGGCAACGTCGTACGTGTGGACGGTGCGCAGCCATCCGACGCCCACGCCGCGCAGCACGTCCTCGATCGTGTGATCGGCCCCCGTCGTGCTTTCGCCGCCGGCATGGCCACGCCGCGCAGCCGGCGGCGTCGAGACCAGCTCCTGGGTTCCCGTCGCCGACGTGTAGCCGTTCTTGAAGACCAGGAGCACCGTGTCGGCGCCGTTCTTGATCGCCGACGTAACGCCCGAGAGGAACCCGTTGTGCCAGAAGCCACCATCGCCGACCGTCGCCAGCGGACGCTGTGCGCTGACGGGCGCCACGGCGGCCGCGCTCGCGAGTCCCAGTCCGTAGCCGGTGATCGAATTGCCGATCTGAAACGGCTCGAACATCGCGAACGAATGGCACCCGATGTCGGCGGCCACGTGCCGCGGTCCGAGGTCGCGCTCGATCAGCTTCAACGCGCTGAAGACCGGCCGCTCGGGGCAGCCGATGCAAAAGCCCGGCGGCCGCGGCGGCACCGAAGATCCGAGCAGTGCGCGCGCCTGCGCACGGGCGGCGTCGACCTCGTCGCGCCAGGCGTCGGCAACGTCCGTGGCAAGCTGGGGCGCGAATTCCGTCGCGAAACGCGTGAGCCCGAGCACGAGCCGGTCGGTCGTGTATTCGCCGGCGTTCGACATCGTGGCCTTGCCGCGAATGGCGCACGCACTGCCGCTGCGGGCGAGCACCGTCGAGAGCTCGAACTCGATGAACTCGGGGTGTCCTTCCTCGAGCACGAGCGCGGCGCGCTTGCCCGCGCAAAAGCGGACAAGCTCCTGCGGCACCAGCGGATAGGTCGCGTTCAGTACCAGGATCGGAATGCGGCTTGCGCCTTGCGCGTCGACGAAGCCGGCCGCGCCAAGGGCGGCCAACAGGTGATTGAAGACGCCGCCCTGGACGATGATGCCGACATCGGCGACGTCGCCGTCGAAGAGCTCGTTGATCCGGTGCGCCTCGATGAAGCGGCGCGCGGCCGGCAGGCGCTCCTCGACCTTGAGCCGCTCGTGCTCGAACGTGAACGGCGGATGCGAAAGACGACTCGGATCGTACGCGGCGGCCGCACGCGGCGTCGTGCCGGGCGCGACGTTGTCACGGCAGACGAAGCTGCCCTGCAGGTGACACGCGCGGATGCGCAGTTGCAGCACGACGGGTGTCGCGGCGGCCTCGGAGAGCGGAAACGCCTGCTCCACGATGCGCACGATGTGCGGGAGGTTCGGCCGCGGGTCGAGCAGGCACAGCGACGACTTCATTGCGAACGCATGCGTGCGCTCCTGCACCACGCTCGAGCCTTCGCCGTAGTCCTCGCCGACGATGATGAGCGCACCGCCTTGCACGCCCGGCGACGCGATGTTCGACAGCGCGTCGGATGCGACGTTGGTGCCGACGATCGACTTCCACGTGACGGCGCCGCGAAGCGGATAGTTGACCGATGCCGCGAGAAGCGCGGCGGCCGACGCCTCGTTGGTGCACGCCTCGACGTGCACGCCGAGCGTGTCGAGGTACTCGCGCGCCTGGACCATCACGTCGAGGAGCTGCGACACCGGCGAGCCTTGGTAGCCGCCGACGTACGAGACGCCCGCCTGCAGCAGCGCCTTCGTCACGGCGACGATGCCCTCGCCGTGGAACACTTGGCCGTCGCCTTGGGCGAGCAACGTGACTTCGCGTGCGAACGACCGCTCCATCTTCGCGAGGCGAGCTCATCCGATCGTGGAAGCCGTCATCATCTCCCCCGTCCCGGCGCCACACCTTGAGGCAGATCAACCTCGGGTTCGGTGCCGGCTCGCCGTCTGCCCAAGCCGGCAGCGGGCGAAGTCGACGCGGCAAGGCGTTAGGCAACCGAGCCCGCCAGCGGGCGGGATCGGGCGCTCGCTCGGAACTCGCCGGCGTGCCGTCCCAGGCGCGCTGAGCAAGGCCGTGCAGGCGTTCTACGGGGTTCTGGAACAATACACGCTGGACGACCTGGTCGCCGAACGGCGCCTGCTCGCGAAGATCCTGTTCGCGACCACGAAAGGCGCGCGCGGCAACGCCCGATGGATTACAGCGCAATCAAGATGATTCACGTGTCGGCCGTCATGCTGTCGCTCGCCGGCTTCTTCGCGCGCGGTGTCGGCATGCTGGCCGGCGCGGCGTGGGTGAAATCGCGACCGGCGAAGACGCTGCCGCACGTCGTCGACACGGTCCTGATCGTCTCGGCGATTGCACTCGCCTGGATGCTGGGAGTGACTGTGACGAATGCGCCATGGCTTACGGCGAAGATCGTCGGCCTGCTCGCCTACATCGCGCTCGGGATGGTGGCGCTGCGCTTCGGCCGCACCCGAGGCATGCGCACCGCCGCCTGGATCGCGGCGCTCGCGACGTTCGGCTACATCGTGTCGGTCGCCATTACCAAGGACCCGCGCGGCTTCCTGCTTTTCGTCGGCGCCTGAACGGCGCGTGACACCCACCAAGGGATCGGCATGACCGAAGCGACCGGGAAGATCGACATCCACCGCGGGTTGAAGGGCGTGTACTTCGATCGCTCGCGCGTCTGCTTCATCGACGGGCGCGCCGGCGAGCTGCTCTATCGCGGCTACTCGATCCACGACCTCGCCGAGCGCTCGACGTTCGAGGAGACGTGTTACCTGTTGCTGCACGGCGAGCTGCCCACGCGCGATGCGCTCGCGCGCTTCGACGCCGAGCTCAAGGCATCGCGGCGATTGCCGCCGGCAATCCACGACATCATTCGCGCGCTACGCGACGCGCACCCGATGGACGTGCTGCGCACTGCGGTGTCGGCGCTCGCGGCGTTCGACGACGACGTCGCCGATAATTCGAGCGAAGCGGCGCTGCGCAAGGGCATCCGGCTCACGTCGCAGGTGCCGCTGATCATCGCGGCGCACGAGCACATCCGGCGCGGCCGCGACCCCGTGGCGCCGGACCCTGCGCTCGGCCACGCGGCGAATTTCCTCTACATGCTGAAGGGCGCGCGGCCCGACGCGGACGCGGCGCGGCTCATGGACATCGACATGATCCTGCACGCCGAGCACGGCTCCAATGCGTCGGCGTTCACCGCGCGCGTCGTGGCAGGTACCGAAGCGAACCTGCATGCGGCGATAACGGCGGCGGTCGCGGCGCTCTCCGGGCCCGCGCACGGCGGCGCCGCCGAGAACGTGATGCGGATGGCGCAGGAGATCGGCGACCCGGCCAACGCCGCCGAGTACGTCAAGCGCAAGCGCGCGAACAGGGAAGCGGTGATGGGCTTCGGCCACCGCGTCTACCGTGCCGAGGATCCGCGCGCGCGCCACATGCGCGCCGGCGTCGAGCAGCTGTCGCGCGCGATGGGCGAGCCGAAGTGGTACCAGATCCTCGCCGCGCTCGTCGAGGCGATGAAGCCTTATGCGCGGCACGGCGTGAACGTCAACGTCGATTTCTACGCGGGCGTCGTCTATTTCCTCAACGGCATCGCCGAGGATCTGTTCGTGCCGATCTTCGCAGCCGGACGCGTGCCCGGCTGGACCGTGCAGGTGCTCGAGCAGTTCGAGAACAACATCCTGATCCGGCCGCTCACGCTCTACAACGGGCCGCAGCCGCGCGCGTACGTGCCGATGGACGCGCGCTAACAGCTGGGGTCAGAGCAAAAACTCCGAGTTGGGGTCGGAGCAGTAAGGCAGAGATGGGGTCAGAGCAATAAGTCGCAATAGGCAGAGCGCAAAGCGGGGGTCGGAGCAATCAGCATTGCGGCGCATAGCGGTGCGTTCGGCACACGGTGACGACGCAATGTTTATTCCTCTAATCCCAAAGCGAGCACGATCGCCGTGGTCGCCACGATGTCGTCGACGCTCGCGCCGCGCGACAGGTCGCTGATCGGCCGCGCGAAGCCCTGCAGCACCGGCCCGATCGCCTGCGCGCCCGCGAGGTACTGCGTGAGCTTGTACGCGATGTTGCCGGCGTCGAGATCGGGGAACACCAGCACATTCGCGCGCCCCGCTACGTCTCCAACGTCCTGCAACTTCTTCGCCGCGACCGCCGGCACC
>DATJIM010000407.1:0-12422 GCA_035493195.1 Caldimonas sp. | reverse complement strand
CTCGCCGTCGGCTGCGAGCGTCGCCGGGATCGCGCAGCTGCCGGCGGCGACGCGTGCGGCGCCGAACGCGGCGATGAGACGGTCGATGTGGGCGACGCCGTTCAGGAGCGGCAGCACGCACGTCGACGCGCCGACCGCCGGTGCGATCGACTCGATCGCCGAGTCGAGGTCGTACGACTTGCAGGTGACGATCACCAGGTCGACCTGGCCAGCGTCGGCGGCGCGAACGAGAGCGCGCGCGGGCACGGCGAAGTCGCCGTGCGGGCTCTTGACGACGATGCCGCGCGCGCGCAGCTGGGCTGCACGCCGCTCGCGGACGAGGAACGCGATGTCGCCGCCGGCCTCAACGAGCCGACCGCCGAAATAGCCGCCGATCGCGCCGGCGCCGAGGACGAGGATGCGCATGGAAAGCCCCTTCGATGCGACGCCCGGCCGCCGTCGCCGGCGAGCGCACCGCAGCGTATCTTGCCGCAGGCACGCGGGGTGCTAGGTCGGCGAGGGAACTCGACCTCGCGTCGACGCTCCATCGTCGTCATGGACCATGCGCTCGGCCGCGCCAATCCGGTCCGTCGGCTCACCGGGCTGGCGCTGGTGCTGCTGCTGCACGTCGCGATCATCTATGCGCTCGTCACCGGGCTGGCCAAGGACGTGATCGACGTCATTCGCCGACCGATCGAGACCAAGGTCATCGAGGAGCAGAAGCCCAAACCGCCGCCGCCGCCGCAGCTCGCGATCCCGCCGCCCGAGTTCGCTGCGCCGCCGCCGCCGTTCATTCCGCCGCCGGAAATCAAGATCGCGCAACCGCCGCCGCCTGCGCCCATCGTTGCCGTCACGCACACGCCGCCGCCGGCACCGGTCGCGATCACTCCGGCGCCGCCGCCTCCGCCGGCGCCGGTTGCCGTTGCGGCGCCGCCGCCGCCCACGCCCGCGCCGGCACCGGTGACGGCGAGCGTCGCCTGCTCGAACTACCGCACCGCGATGGGCGACGCCGCGTTTCCGCGCGAGGCGCTGCGCCACGGCCTCGAGCACGGCAATGCGCTGATCCAGTTCACGCTCACCGCCGACGGCCACGTCGCGCACGTCGAGGCGGTGCACGCGTCGGACCCCGTCTTCGCGCACGCGAGCGAAGCGATCGTCGCGACGTTCCAGTGCCGCGGCCAGGGCCGCGACGTCGTCGTGCGGGTGCCGTTCGACTATCGCGTCGAGTGACGCGTTCGCGGCGGCCGCCGCGCGCTCACGAGCTCTTGGCCATCGCCTGCGCCGCGCGGCGCTGCAGCTCGTCGGGCGCGACGTCCTCGACGTGCGTCGCGATCCAGATCGTGTTGCCGCTCGGCTCCTTCACGCCGCCCGATCGGTCGCCGTAGAACTGGTTCGAAGGTTGGGCGACGACCGTGCCGCCGGCCGCCACCGCGCGCTTGAACGTCGCGTCGACGTCCTCGACGTAGAAGTGGAGCATCACCGGCGTCGCAGGATGGCCCTCCGCGGCCTCGCTGAGCATGATCATCGAGTCGCGCACGCGCACTTCGGTGTGGCCGATCTTGCCGTCGGGACGCTTCAGCTGCTCGGAGACGCGCGCGCCGAAGACCGCCGAGAGAAAGGCGATGAAGCGCTCGGCGTCGGCCACCATGAGGTACGGGATGACGGCGGGATAGCCGTCGGGAATCGGCTTCACGGGCATGGAACGGACTCCTCGGAGAAAGGCGCACAGCATGGTGCAACGCGGTCCGGCCGGGGCCGAAGCCCCACCGGCGAGAAGGATCGTGCGACGATCGATGCCATGAGCACGACCGCCACCGCCACGAAAAAGGCCCGCACGACCGCGCAGCCGACGCTGCTCGCGCAGCTCGTCGCCGCGCTCGCGGCGCGCCGCATCCGCGTCGTCGATCTGACGCAGACGCTCTCGCCCGAGTTCCCGCAGATCGCGCTGCCGCCGGAGATGGGGCAGTGCTGGCCGTTCCGGATCGAGGAGGTCTCGGCGTACGACGCGCGCGGCCCCGGCTGGTACTGGAACAACTTCTCGTGCGGCGAGCACACGGGCACGCACTTCGACGCGCCGATCCACTGGATCTCCGGCCGCGACCTGGCCAACAACGCGGTCGACACGATCCCGGTCGAGCACTTCGTCGCGCCGGCGTGCGTCGTCGACTGCAGCGAGCAGGCGAAGGCGAACGCCGACTATCTGTTGAGCGTCGACGACCTGCTCGCGTTCGAGCGAGCGCACGGCCGCATCCCCGAAGGCGCGTGGCTCCTGATGCGCACCGACTGGTCGAAGCGCCGCGACCCCGAGGCGTACCAGAACTTCGACGAGGAAGGGCAGCACACGCCCGGGCCGAGCGCGGAAGCCGTGCGCTTTCTGGTCGAGGAGCGCAGCGTGCTCGGCTTCGGCTCGGAAGCGATCGGCACCGACGCCGGCCAGGGCTTCCACCTGCGGCCGCCCTATCCGTGCCACTACTACATGCACGGCTCGGGCAGGTACGGCCTGCAGTGTCTCGCCAACCTCGACCTGCTGCCACCGACCGGCGCGGTGCTCGTCTGTCCGCCGCTGAAGATCGAGAAGGGCAGCGGCAGCCCGCTGCGCGTTCTCGCGCTCGTCGAAGGCGGCGCGTGAGCAGCAGCGACGACGCGCGCGTCGCCGTCGTCACCGGCGGCAGCGCCGGCATCGGGCTTGCGATCTGCGAGCAGCTCCTCGGCGACGGCGTCGAGGTCGTCTCGCTCGCGCGGCGCGCGTGCCCGATCGCGCATCCGAAGCTGCACAGCGTCGAGGTCGACCTCGTCGACCGCGCCGCGACGGCGGCGGCGGCGAAGCAGATCGCAGCGCGCTTCGCGGTCACGACGGTCGTCCACAACGCCGGAGTCATCCGGCCGGCGCTGCTCGCCGACGTCAAGCTCGACGACCTCGACGCGCTCGTCGAACTGCACCTGGGCGCCGCGGTCCAGCTCGTGCAGGCGGCGCTGCCGGCGATGCGCGCACGCCGCTTCGGGCGCATCGTCCTGCTCTCGTCGCGCGCCGCGGTCGGCCTCGCGACGCGCACCAGCTACTCGGCGACGAAGGCCGGCATGCTCGGCATGGCGCGGACGTGGGCGCTCGAGCTCGCACCCGAAGGCATCACCGTCAACGTCGTCGCTCCGGGACCCGTGCGCACCGACATGTTCTACGACGTCGTCCCCGCGGGCAGCGAGAAGGAGCGCGCGCTCGCCGCCGCGGTGCCGGTGCGGAGGCTCGGCGAGGCCGCCGACGTCGCACGCGCGGTGCGCTTCTTCGTCGATCCGGAGAACGGCTTCGTCACCGGCCAGGTGCTCTACGTCTGCGGCGGGACCAGCGTCGGCAGCCTCGTTCTCTAGCCCCCGCTTTCCCGCGCTGGCGGCGAGGGCAATCCGCCTTGCCGGGCACGGGGCGCTCGGCTAGCCTGCTTTAGAACTCAACCATCGGCCAATGGAAGCAGCGGCGCGGACGGCGAACGGCGGCGGGCGCAGCGACGCGGCCCGGCTCGTCGACGACGATCGCGTCCACCGCGACGCCTACGTCGACGCCGCCGTCTTCGCGCGCGAGCTATGCACCTTCTGGGCGAGCACGTGGCAGTACCTCGGGCACGCCAGCCAGGTCCCGAACGCCGGCGACGTCGTGACCGTCGAGCTCGCGGGGCGGCCGCTGATGCTCGTTCGCAGCAGCGACGGAACGCTCAACGTCCTCTTCAACCGCTGCGCGCACAAGGGAACGAAGCTCGTCGACGACGAGCGCGCCAACGTCGGCCGGCACTTCCGCTGCCCCTACCACGCGTGGACGTACGCGCTCGACGGCAAGCCGCTCGGCGTTCCGCTGCGCGAGGGCTACGAAGGGACGCGGCTCGCGTCGTGCTCGTCGGGCGGCGGCCTCGCGCCGATTCGCCACGTCGCCGTTCACCGCGACTTCGTCTTCGTCAAGCTCGGCGATTCGGGCCCGAGCTTCGCCGAATACTTCGGCGACGCGCTCGCCGCACTCGACCTCCTTGCCGATCGCTCGCCGGTCGGCCGGCTCGAGGTCGCGGGCGGCGTGCTGCGCACGATGGTGCGCTGCAACTGGAAGATCTACCTCGAGAACATCAACGACACCGTGCATCCGATGGCGACGCACGAATCGGCGGTCGCCGCCGCGCGCAGCGTCTGGGGCGATCGTCCCGAGGCCGCGGAAAAGCCGATGGCGATGGAGCAGATCCTGCCGTTCGGCGCGCCGTTCGAGTTCTTCGACAAGATGGGCGCGCGCGTCTATCCGAACGGCCACAGCGTCCTCGGCACCAGGCACAGCATCCACTCCGGCTATGGCAGGCTGCCCGAGTACGAGGCGGCGATGCGCGCCGTGTACGGCGAAGCGCGCGCCGCCGAGATCCTCGAGCACGCGCCGCAGAACGCCGTGCTCTATCCGAGTCTCGCGGTGAAGGGCTCGCCGCAGTCGATCCGCGTCATCCGGCCGCTCGCGGTCGACCGCACGCTCGTCGAGGCGTGGAGCTTTCGCGCCGTCGGCGCTCCCGACGTCCTGCTCGAGCGCACGCAGACGTACAACCGGCTCGTCTTCTCGCCGATGTCGATCGTCGCCCACGACGACCTCCATCTCTTCGAGAGCATCCAGCACGGGCTCGCCGCCGAAGGCAACCCTTGGGTCAGCCTGCACCGCGGCCACCGCGAGGGCGAGGAGATGCAGCCGGTGCAGGACATCAACGGCACCAACGAGCTCCTGATGCGCAACCAGTTTCGCGCCTGGGCGCGCTTCCTCGCCCTCGACGACGAGGTTGCGCCATGACCGCGAACGGCGCTTCGTTCGGGCACGAGCTCGAAGCGCTCGTCGGCGACGAGGCGATGCTGCTCGACGCCGGTCGTTTCGACGACTGGCTCGCGCTCTGGGACGCGGAGGCGCGCTACTGGGTGCCGCTCGCGGGCGCCGCACAGCCCGACGACGAGCGCGGCCAGTCGCTCGCCGACGAGGACCGGATGCTGCTCGAGCTGCGCGTCGCGCGTTTGCGCCACCCGCGCGCGCATTCGCTCAGACCCCGAGTCGCCTGCCAGCACGTCCTGCAGCGCTCGCGTGTCGAGCACGCCACCGCCGACGCCGCGACGCTCGTGACGCCGTTCGTCTACGTCGAGGTGCAGGGCGCGAACGAGCTGATGCTCGCCGGCCGCGCGCGCCATCGGCTCGTCCGCCTTGCGAGCGGCTGGAAGATCCGCGAGAAGCGCGTCGACCTGCTCGGCGCCGAGCGGCCGCTGCCGGCAGTGCAGCTCTTCGTCTGAACACGACGATGGCCGCAGCGCTCCACGAACGGCTCGTCTTCGACGTCGCGCGCGGCGCCGTTCGCGACGCCGATCGCCGCTACGTGCTGCTCCGTGCCGACGTGCTGATGGGCGTCTTCGCGCAGCTCGAAGGCGAAGCGCGCGACGCCGCGCTCGCCGCCTTCGCGCGCTCGGTCGCCGAGCACGGCGCCGCCAGCGTCCGCGCGTATCGCGACGCCGTCGGCACCGACGAGCTGCCGCAGGCGATGGAGCGCGCCGCCGCGTCGCTCGGCTGGGGCCGCTGGCGAATCGACGCTGCGCGCGTGCACGAAGCTTCGCCGTCGCTCGCGCTCGAGGTCGAGAACAGTCCGTTCGCCGCCGCCGCGCCGCGCGGCAGCGCGCGCGCGTGCCACGGGATCGCCGGCATGCTCGAGGCGCTTGCCGCCGCGCTCTGGTCCGGCGCTGCCGACGCGCGCGAGACGCGCTGCGCGGCGCAAGGCGGGGCGACGTGCAGCTTCGTCGCGGTGCCGCGCGCGCAGCGCGCGGCCGCATCGCTTTCCGAACCCGGGCCGGCGCACCGGCCTTCACGACCAGGAGACACGCCATGAAGCTCACCCGCCGCGCCGCGCTCGTTGCTGCCGCTGCGTCGCTCGCTCTGCCCGCCGCCGCCGTTGCCGCCGATCTCAAGGTCGGCGTCAACGTCGCGCTCTCGGGGCCGAACTCGTCGCTCGGCATCCCGTACTCGAAGGGAATGCAGGCCGCGCTCGCCTACAAGGGCGAGATCGCCGGCCGCAAGATCCAGCTCATCCTCCTCGACGACGCGTCCGATCCCGCCGCCGCCGCGCGCAACGCGAGAAAGCTCGTCGACGAGGACAAGGTCGACGTGTTGATGGGGTCGTCGGGCGTGCCGTCGTCGGTCGCGATCGCGCAGGTCGCCAAGGAGACGAAGACGCCGATGATCGGGTTGTCGCCGATCGCGATCGACGGCGCCGACAACAACTGGGTCGTCACCGTCGCGCAACCGACGCAGCTGATGGTCGACGCCGTCGTCGACCGCATGAAGGCGAACGGCGTCAAGACCGTCGCCTACATCGGCTTCTCGGACTCGTGGGGCGATCTCGTCTACGACGCGCTCATGAAGGCGGCGCCTTCGCGCGGCATCAAGGTCGTGAGCAACGAGCGCTACGCGCGCTCCGACCAGTCGGTCACCGGCCAGGTGCTGAAGATCGTCGCCCTCCATCCCGACGCGGTCATGACCGGCGGCTCGGGAACGCCGGGTGCGCTGCCGTTCCTCGCCCTTGCCGAGCGCGGCTTCAAGGGCGGCGTCTACGGCCAGCACGGGCTCATCAACCCCGACTTCATCCGCGTCGCCGGCGCGTCGGGGCAGGGCGCGCTGATGCCGACCGGCCCGGTGATCGTCGCCGAGCAGCTGCCGGACAACTACCCGACCAAGAAGATCGCGCTCGACTTCCGCCGCGAGTTCCAGAAGGTCAACGGCGCGCCCACGACCGACGCCTTCTCGGCGTACTCGTTCGACGCCTGGATGGTCTTCGCCGACGCCGCCGAGCGGGCGCTGAAGAAAGGCGCCGAGCCGGGAACGCCGGCGTTTCGCCAGGCGCTTCGCGACGCGATCATGAGCACGAAGGAAGTCGTCGGCACGCACGGCGTCTACAACTTCAAGGACGGCAACATCTACGGCGTCGACCAGCGTGCGCGCGTGATCGTCAAGCTCGACAACGGGGCGTGGAAGCTGGCGCAATAGCCGCCGCACTCGACGCAGCGCCGCGGGTGGCCGCGTGACCTGGGACATCGCGGCGATCCTCGCGACGGATGGGCTCGCCAATGGCGCCGTCTATCTGCTCGCCGGGCTCGGGCTCGTTCTCGTCTTCTCGGTCACGCGCGTCGTCTTCGTTCCGTTCGGCGACGTCGCCGCGTTCGCCGCGCTCTCGCTCGCGGCGTTCGAGGCGGGGCGGACGCCGCCGACGATCGGCCTCGTCGCGACGCTCGCCGCGCTCGCCGCGGCGACGGAGGTCGCGAGCCTCGCCCGGCGCGGCGAGACCAAGCGCATCGCGCGCGCCGTCCTGCTCTGGGGCGTGCTGCCGCTGGTTCCGTGCGCGCTCGCGTGGCTCGCTGCACGGCCCGGCGTGCCGGCGCCGCTCCACGTCGCGAGCGCGGTCCTTCTCGTCGTTCCGATCGCGCCGCTCGTCGCGCGCGTCGTCTTCCAGCCGATCGCCGACGCCTCGGTGCTCGTGCTCCTGATCGTCGCGCTCGCGCTGCACTTCCTGCTCTCCGGCCTGGGCCTCCTCTTCTTCGGCCCCGAAGGCTCGCGCACGCAACCGCTCGCCGGCGGGACGCTCGCGCTCGGCGGCGGCGTCACGGTCTCCGGGCAGGTGGTGCTGATGGTGCTCGCCGCGCTCGTGCTGTCGGCTCTCTTCTTCCTCTTCTTCGAGCGCACCGTCGCCGGCAAGGCGCTGCGCGCGACCGCGGTCAACCGCGTCGGCGCGCGCCTCGTCGGCATCCGCCCAGCGCGCACGGCGCTGCTCGCATACGGCGCGGCGTCGCTGCTCGCCGGCCTGATCGGCGTTCTGATCGCGCCGGTGACGACGATGTACTACGACTCGGGATTCATCATCGGCCTGAAGGCGTTCGTCGCCGCGATCGTCGGCGGCCTGACGAGCTATCCCGGCACCGCGATCGGCGCGCTCGCGGTCGGCCTCGTCGAAAGCTTCGCGTCGTTCTGGAGCGGCGCGATGAAGGACGCCATCGTCTTCTCGCTCCTGATTCCGGTGCTGCTGCTGCGCTCGTTCGCGCTGCCGCACGGCGACGAAGCCGAGGAGGAGATCGACACGTGAACGCGACGTCACGCAGGCGCGCGCTCGTCGTTCTCGTCGTCGCAGCGTTCGCGATCGCGCCGCTCGTCGGCAGCCGCTTCACCGTCACGCTCCTCAACGACGTCGGCATCGCCGCGCTCGTCGCGCTCGGCCTCGTGCTGCTCACGGGCGTCGGCGGCGCGACCTCGTTCGGGCAGGCCGCGTTCGTCGGCATCGCCGCGTACGCGACCGCGTGGCTGACGACGGTGCACGGCGCGTCGCCGTGGCTCGGCCTCGTCTTCGCGCTCGTGATCACCGGAATCTGCGCGCTCGTGATCGGCGCCGTGACGCTGCGCCTCGGCGGCCACTACCTGCCGCTCTCGACGATCGCGTGGGGGATCTCGATCGCGATCGTCTTCGGCAACCTCGAATCGCTCGGCCGCCACAGCGGCATCGCGGGCATCCCTGCGATCCGCATCGGGCCCTGGTCGCTCATCGATCCGCGAGCTGCGTACGTGCTGATCTGGATCCTCGTCGGCGCGTCGCTCCTCTTCGCCCGCAACGTCCTCGACTCGCGCCCGGGCCGTGCGATGCGCGGCCTGCGCGGCGGCGCGACGCTGCTCGCGAGCGTCGGCGCCGACGCGGTGCGCGTCCGGCTCTCGCTCTTCGTCGTCGCCGCGCTGCTCGCGGCAATCGCCGGCTGGCTCTACGCGCACAAGAACCGCTTCGTCAGCCCGTCGCCGTTCGACGTTCGCGCGAGCATCGAGTATTTGCTGATGGCCGTCGTCGGCGGCCTCGGCCAGCTCGCGGGCGCCGTCGTCGGTGCCGCCGTCGTCCTGCTGCTGAAGAACGCGCTCCAGGACGTGCTGCCGCTGCTGTCGTCGGGCGCTGCGCAGATCGAGGCGGTCGTGTTCGCCGCACTCTTCATCGCCTTGCTGCACTTCGCTCGTGCGGGGCTGAGCGGCTGGGCCGTGCGCTGGTGGCGCCGACGATGGCCGCCGGCTTCCGCGGTCGACACCGCGGCGCTCGCCGGCGCGGAGCCGCTGCCGCGCCGTACGCCGCCCGCGCGCGGCACGCGCATCCTCGAGGTCGACGGCGCGACCAAGCGCTTCGGCGGTCTCGTCGCCGTCGACCGCGTCGGCTTCGTCGTCGACGCCGGCGAGATCGTCGGCCTGATCGGGCCGAACGGCGCCGGCAAGTCGACGATGTTCAACCTCCTGACGTGCACGCTGCCGATGACCGCCGGGCGCGTCCGTTTCCTCGGCCGCGACGTCACTGGACGCGCGCAGAAGGAAGTCGCGCGGATGGGCCTCGCGCGCACCTTCCAGCACGTCAAGCTGAGGCCGCAGATGAGCCTGCTCGACAACGTCGCGCTCGGCGCCTATGCACGCACGGGCGCCGGCGTGCTGCGCGCGGGCTTCCGCCTGGACCGGGGCGACGAGCTTCGCGTGCGTGCGGAAGCGTGGCGCCAGCTCGAGCGGATCGGCCTCGTGCAACGAGCGCACGAGCCCGCTGGCAGCCTGCCGCTCGGCACGCAGCGCGTCCTCGAGATCGCGCGTGCGCTTGCCGCCGACCCGGTGCTGCTCGTCCTCGACGAGCCGGCTGCGGGCCTCAGGCGGCGCGAGAAGGACGCGCTCGCGGCGCTGCTGAAACGCCTGCGCGACGACGGCGTCACGATCCTCATCGTCGAGCACGACATGGACTTCGTGATGCGCCTCGTCGACCGCATCGTCGTCATGAACTTCGGCCAGAAGCTCGCCGAGGGCGCGCCCGCCCAGGTGCGCGCGGACCCGCTCGTGCAGGACGCGTACCTCGGAGTCGCGGCATGAGCGCCGCGCTCCTCGAAGTCGCCGACCTGCACGTCGCGTACGGCCAGGTCGAGGCGGTGCGCGGTGTCGGCCTGGCGCTCGCGCCGGGCGAGATCGTCTCGGTGATCGGGCCGAACGGGGCGGGCAAGACGACGCTGCTCGCCGCGGTGATGGGGCTGCTGCCTTCGCAGGGCACGCTTCGCTTCGAAGGCAACGACCTTGCTGCGCTCGATGTCGAAGCGCGCGTCGAGCGCGGCATGACGCTCGTTCCCGAGCGGCGCGAGCTGTTCGGCGAGCTCTCGGTGCGCGACAACCTGCTGCTCGGCGCTTACGCGACGCGAACGCGGGGCAGCGCGCTCGCCGAGCGGCTCGACAGCGTCTGCGCGCGCTTCCCGCGCCTCGCCGAGCGCGCGACGCAGCGCGCCGACACGCTCTCGGGCGGCGAGCGGCAGATGCTCGCGCTCGGCCGCGCGCTGATGTCGACGCCGAGGCTTCTGCTGCTCGACGAGCCGAGCCTCGGGCTCGCGCCGCTCGTCGTCCGCGACATCCTCGCGATCGTCCGGACGCTGCGCGACGACGGCGTCTCGATCCTGCTCGTCGAGCAGAACGCGCGCGCCGCGCTCGAGATCTCGGACCACGGCTACGTCCTCGAGACCGGCGAGATCGCGTTTGCCGGCCCATCTGCCGCGCTGGCGAGCGATCCGCGCGTGCAGGCGGCGTATCTCGGCGGCGGGACCGACGACGTCCCGGTGACACCATGAACGCGGCCGACCTCGCGCGCCGCACGCTGCCGGCGATGCTCGCCGACGCGGCGGCGCGGCACGGCGGGCGCGCGTTCGTGCGCATCGCCGGTGCGGCGTGGTGCCATGCCGATGCGCCGGGCGTCGCCGCCGCAGCGGGCGCCGCGCTGCGCGCGCTCGGCGTCGAAGCCGGCGACCGCGTCGCGCTTCTCTGCGGCAACCGCGCCGAGTGCGTCGCCGCCTGGCTGGGCTGCGGCTGGATCGGCGCCGTCGCCGTGCCGATCCACACCGCGTCGATGGCGCCGCAGATCGAGTACGCGCTGCGTGACAGCGGCGCGCGCGTTCTCGTCGTCGACGGCGCGTGCGTCGAGCGCTTGCGCCACGTCACGCTCGCGGCGACGTCGCTCGCCGCGATCGCGGTCGCCGGCGACGGCGTGCTCCCCGACGCGAGTCCCGTCGCGATCGGGCGCTGGCCCGCGCTCGCCGCCGCCGCAGCGCCGAGGTGCGACGCCGCGCCGATCCGTCCCGGCGATCCGCTCGCGATCCTCTACACGTCGGGGACGACCGGGCCGGCGAAGGGCGTCGTCGTGCCGCACGCGCAGTACGCGGCCTGGGGCATCCACACCGCGCGCATCCTCGGCGTCGGCGCGGACGACGTCCTCGGCACGACGCTGCCGCTCTTTCACATCAACGCGCTCAACACGATCGCGCAGGCGCTCGTCAGCGGCGCCGAAGCGGTGTTCGAAGATCGCTTCTCGGCGTCGCGCTACTGGCAGCAGGTCCAAGGCGGCGGTGCGACCGTCGTCTATCTGCTCGGCGCGATGGTGCCGATGCTGCTCGCCCGGCCCGCGAGCGCTGCCGAGCGCGCGCACCGCGTTCGCGTCGGCCTCGGGCCCGGCGTTCCGCCCGCGGCGGCGACTGCATTCGCGGCGCGAACCGGCATTCGCCTCGTCGAAGGCTACGGCTCGACCGAGACCAACTTCGCGATCGCCGCCGGCCGCGACGCGCCGCCCGACGGCACGATGGGCCGCGTCCAGCCCGGCTTCGAGGCGCGCGTCGTCGACGCCGACGACGCCGAGCTGCCGCCGGGCGAAGCCGGCGAGCTCGTGCTGCGCGCCAGCGAGCCGTGGTCGTTCGCATCGGGCTACTTCGGACGCCCCGAGCAGACCGTCGAGGCGTGGCGCAACGGTTGGTTCCACACCGGCGACCGCGTCGTCCGCGAAGCCGACGGGCGCTTTCGCTTCCTCGACCGCCTCAAGGACGCGATCCGCCGTCGCGGCGAGAACGTCTCGTCGTACGAGGTCGAGCAGGTCCTGCTCGCACACCCGGCGGTCGCCGACGCCGCGGTCTTCCCGGCCCGCTCCGAGCTCGCCGAGGACGAGGTCATGGCCGCGATCGTCGCGCGCGACGGCGCGGCGGTGGACCCGGCGGCGCTCTGCGCCTGGTGCGCCGAGCGGCTGCCGAAGTTCGCGATCCCGCGCTATCTCGACGTCGTCGTCGACCTGCCGCGGACCGGCAACGGCAAGGTGCAGAAATTCGTCCTCCGCGAGCGCGGCGTCGGTGCCGGCACGTGGGACCGCGAGGTCGCGAACGCGCTTGCCAGGCGCGTCGCCTTCGACTAGACTGCTTTACCTCTAAAGTATCGGCGTCGCATGAAGATCGTCTGCATCGGCGGCGGCCCCTCGGGTCTGTACTTCGCGCTGCTCATGAAGCAGCAGGACCCGCGCCACGACATCACGGTGGTCGAGCGCAACAAGCCGTACGACACGTTCGGCTGGGGCGTCGTCTTCTCCGACCAGACGCTCGGCAACCTCCAGGCCGCCGAC
>DATJIM010000406.1:0-11356 GCA_035493195.1 Caldimonas sp. | reverse complement strand
CAAGGGCGACTGCAGGACGCCGCTGCTCGCGGTCAACGTCGCGGTCGAGAACCTGCACGGCACGCCGACGGCGGCGATCTACGGCGAGTTCACGTTCACGCAGGTCGTCGGCGGCGACGGCTCGGCGCTCGCCGAGACGGTTGCGGTGCCGTACCGCGCCGACATCATCGGACCGTTTTCGAACAAGCAGGGCGGCTTCGTCTACGCGACCGCGTACCTCGAGCCGATCGACGGCATCCGCGACAGCGAGCGCTGGACGCAGATCGCCGCCGTCAACCCGAAGCGCCTCAAGGTGTGGTTCCGACCCGAGGCGTTCTACTACCCCGACAACACGCAGTTCGGCGTGCGGACCGGCAAGATGCCGGCACAGCGCGTCGTCATGACCTGCGGCGGCAACGACGGCGGAAAGCCGCTCCTGAAGTAGAGCTCAGGCGCCGAGCCGCGCCGCGATCCAGCGACTGAGCGTGCTCCCGGGATCGGCGAGCCCCTCGATCGCCGTGAAGTGGTTCGCGCCGGGCTGCGGCAGCAGCTCGCCGCGGTTGCCTGCGCCCTGCCACGCGGCGTGGTACTGCGTCGCCTGGCGCGCGAACTCGGCGCTCTCGTCGGCGCCCCATGTCACCAGCGCCGGCGTCGCACATGGCCGGACGGCGAACATCGGCGAATTGCGGCGGACGATGCCGTCGTCGAGCTGGATCGACGGCTGCAGGTAGCTCCTGCGCAGCGGCTCGATGTCGTAGATGCCGCTGACGAGGACGGCAGCGGCGAGCGGATCGCGCGCGAGCCCGTAGTCTTCGTCCCAGCGCGCCTGGAGGCACATCGCGGTGAGATGGCCGCCCGCCGAGTGGCCGCCGACCGCGACGCGCGCCGGATCGCCGCCGTGCTCGCCGATCCTTCTCAGGGTCCACGCGACCGCGGCGCGGCACTGGCGAACGATCTCGTCGATCGTCACCTTCGGGCAGAGCGAATAGTCGACAACGACCGTCGTGACGCCGAGCGGAACGAGTCCGAGCGCGACGAGGTGGTAGTCGCGCGCCGCGAAGCGCCGCCAGTAGCCGCCGTGGATGAAGACGAACACCGGTGACGCCGGCTGCTCGGCGGGGAAGACGTCGAGCGTCTCGTCGAGCGTCGGCCCGTAGGCGATGCCTTCGATGCAGCGCAGCCGCGTGCGCGCCTCGGCGCTCTGCTCGCCGAAGCGTTGCAAGAGCTCGGCGGAGTCGGGCACGGCGGCGCCGGCGTTGTACTGCGCGTCGATCTCGGGCGACGAGACGAACGGTTGTGCTTCCATGGGGGGAGTCTAGGGGAGCCGCCGGTCGCCTACGCACGCGGCGCTAGACTCGACCGCATTGCGGCGCCCTGCGCCGCCACCGCACCGAGGACCCGATGGATCTCTCCGCACTCGTCGAACCCGACCGCGTCCACCGCACCGTCTACACCGACCAGCAGATCTTCGACGCCGAGATGGAGAAGATCTGGGAGCGGATCTGGATCTACTGCGGCCACGTCTCGCAGGTACCGAACCCCGGCGACTACTACGCGGTGACGATCGGCCGCCAGCCGATGCTGATGGTGCGGCAGAACGACGGCAGCGTGCAGGTGCTCTACAACCGCTGCCCGCACCGCGGCGTGCAGGTGGTCGGCAACCTGAAGGGCAACACCGGCAGCGCGCTGGTCTGCTCGTACCACGCGTGGAGCTTCCATCTCGACGGCAGCGTGCGCGCGATCCCGCTCGCCAAGGGCTACGAAGGGACGCGGATGACGCGCGACAATCCCGATTGCGGGATGAAGCGCGCGGCGCGCGTCGACAGCTACCGCGGCTTCGTCTTCGCGAGCCTCGCCGCCGACGGGCCGACGCTCGCGGAGTTCCTCGGCGAGGCGAAGGTCGCGTTCGACGACATGTGCGACCGCTCGCCGGTCGGCGAGGTCGAGGCCGTTCCGATCTGCCATCGCGTCATGCAGCACTCGAACTGGAAGTTCTTCATGGAGAACCAGCTCGACGCGCTCCATCCCTCGGTGACGCATCAGTCGACCGGGATCGCCGCGGGCCGCGTCGAGAAGCGCATCAAGGCCGAGCAGGGAGCAGCGCCGCTCTACTACCACTATTTGTCGGCGTTCGCTTCGAGCTTCGAGCAGTGGGACTCGGTGCAGACGATCAACTTCCCGCGCGGCCACGGCATCCTGAAGGCGTACATGGGCCTGAGGCCGCGCGATCCCGACACGGTCGCGCACGAGGAGCTTCTGAAGCAGGCGTACGGCGAGGCGAAGACCGAGGAGTACCTGTCGCGCTCGATCCATCACGTCCTCGTCTATCCGTATCTCTCGGTGCAGTCGCCGCTGCAGCAGCTGCGCTGCCTGCGCCCGGTCGCCCCCGACAAGACGCTGTCGGAGATCTGGCACTTCCGCTTGAAGGGCGTGCCGGAGGCGATCTACCGGCGCAGCCTCTGGTACTACAACCTCGTCAACTCGCCGGCGACGATGATCAACGCGGACGACCTCGAGAACTGGACCAAGGGCCAGTGGGGGCTGCAGTCGAAGGGCAGCGACTGGGTGAGCTTTCACCGCTGGTACGGCGACGACCGCGAGGAGAACGGCGTCACCTACTCGAACCACGGCACGTCGGAGGCGGTGATGCGCAACCAGTTCAAGGCGTGGACCAAGTACATGCAGGCGGCGTGACGGAGGCGACGATGGCGAATGCGAAAGACGATGTCCGCACCCGCGCGATCCCGAGCGCGGGGCCGGACTTCGAGCACCTGCTCGCGCAGGAGGTCGTGATCGAAGCGGGCGACGCCGCCCCGACCGGCGCGCAACGGATCGCCCCCGACCATTCGCCGCGCGCTCCCGCGCCGGCGCACGACCTCGCGGTGCTGCCCAAGCCCGCGATCGTCGCGGGCAACGATGTCCAGCGCGAGGTCGAGCAGTTCCTGTACCGCCAGGCCGAGCTCCTCGACGGCAAGCACTGGCAGGCGTTCATCGACCTCTTCGCCGAAGGTGGCGTCTACTGGATGCCGGTGACGCGCGAACAGACCGAGTGGGAAGGGTCGCCGTCGATCTTCGCCGAGGACAAGCCGATGATGGAAATCAGGAAGGGCCGCGTCTCGCATCCGAATGCGTGGTCGCAGGCGCCGATGTGGGAGACCAACCACCTCGTCTCGCACGTCGCGATCGAGTCGCAGGGGAAAGGCACGATCGAGGTCCGCTCGCGCTTCCACATGATGGAGCTGAGGCGCGACGCCATCCGCCACTTCGGCGGCAGCTACCGCCACACGCTCGTGCGGGACGCCGGCGGCGCCCTGAAGATCAAGCTGCAGCGCGTCGACCTCTTCAACGGCCAGGCGCCGTTCGACTATGTCCTGCAGATCTGGGTCTGACGCCATGCGCCGTGTCCTGCCTGCACTCCTCCTCCTCGGCCTGCCTGCGCTCTGCCTCGCCGGGGGAATCAACGGCAAGGTCGTGCTCTCGGGGACCCCGCCGGCGCCTCGCAAGGTCGACGTCACGATCGACCAGTACGCGTGCGGCACCGCCAAGGACGCCGACGACCTCGTCGTGTCGCCGCGGCGCGAGGTCGCGAACGCCGTGGTCTGGATCGAGAACCCGCCGGCCGGCGCGAAGTGGACCGCCGACGTCGCCAAGCCGACGATCGACCAGCGCGGCTGCGCCTTCGTTCCCCGCGTCGTCGTCGTTCCCGAGGGCGGAACGGTGGACTTCCTCAACAACGACCGGCTGCTGCACAACATCCATGCGACGCCGAAGCTCAACGTCACCTTCAACCGCACGCAGCCGAAGGACCGCACGATCCCGATCACGTTCCAGAAGGCCGAGATCGTGCGCATCGACTGCGACCTGCATTCGTGGATGCGCGCCTGGGTGGTCGTCGCCGAGCATCCCTTCTACCGCGTCACGCAGGCCGACGGCGCGTTCGCGTTCGACGACCTGCCGCCCGGCAAGTACCGGCTGCAGATCTGGCACGAGCGGACCGGCAACGTCGCGAAGGAGATCTCGGTGCCGAGCCAGGGCAGCGCGCCGCTGACGGTCGAGCTGAAGCTGCAGTGACCCGCCGCGCGGGCGCTAGGGCACGACCGAGATCTTGCGCATCGCCTCCCACGCCGCCGAGTGCGTCGGCTCGGCGAGCGCGCGCAGCGCGCCGCCTTCGTCGAGCGCGATCGTGAAGGTGACCGTCGGCGCCGAGTAGACCGGGTGCAGGTAGACGCGCGAGATCTCGACCGAGTCCTTGTAGAGCGCGATGTAGCGGACGAAGTGCTCCTGCAGCGACGGGTGCATCGAGCCGGCGCCGACCGTGACCGTGACCTGGAACCACTGGCCGCGGCGCACCGAGTCGGGCGCCTCGATCTTCGGCGTGTGCTTGGGATCGACCGAGGTGTGGAGGCGCTGGAATTCGGGCGTGAACTGCTCGGCCTGCCCGGGATCCGCGGCCTGCGCACGCGTCGCCGACGGCAGCGCCGCCGAGACGACGACGAGCATCGCGAGCGACAACTTGGTCATGGCGCCTCCTCGGGAAGGAATTGTCGAAGCAGCGCGAGCAGCTCGCGCGGGCTGTACGGCTTGGCGAGATAGCCCGAAGCGCCCGCCGCAGTGGCGCGCTCGCGGTCCCCGCTCATCGCGAACGAGGTGATGACGATGATCGGCGTGTCCTTCGTGCGCTCGTCGGCGCGCAGCAGCCGGGTCGCGTCGAGGCCCGACATCTTCGGCAGCTGCACGTCCATCAGGATCAGGTCGGGAGCTTCCGCGAACGCGGCGGCGACGCCCGCCTCGCCATCGAACGCCTCGACGAGGCGGTAAGTCGTGCGGCCGAGCAGCTGGCGCACGATCTTGCGGTTGTATTCGTTGTCCTCGACGTAGAGCACGGTGCGCTGGGTCATGCCGATTCCTCGACTCTGAGCGGCACGCGGAAGAAGAAGGTCGAGCCGAGGCCGAGCCAGCTTTCCACCCAGATGCGGCCGCCGTGCATCTCGATGAATTTCTTGGTGATGCTGAGGCCGAGGCCCGTGCCGCCGAACTCGCGCGTCACCGTCGCGTCGACTTGGCGAAACTCGCCGAAGACATTGTCGATCTCTTCGGCCGGAATGCCGATCCCGGTGTCGCTGACGCGGTAGACGATGTCGTCGCCCTCGCGCGCGGCGCCGATCAGGACCTCGCCGGCGCGGGTGAACTTGAGCGCGTTGCCGGTCAGGTTCATCAGGCATTGGGTCAGCCGCCCGCTGTCGCCGCGCGCCATCGGCAAGTCGTCGGCGACCTCGGTCACGAAGCGCAGGCCCTTCTCTTCGGCGAGCGAGCGCATCGCCGTGCGCACCGAGCCGACCAGCTCGGCGACCGAGTAGTCGTCGAGCGCGAGCTCCATCCGGCCGGCCTCGATCTTGGCCAGGTCGAGCACCTCGTTGATGAGCCGCAGCAGATGGCGGCCATTGACCTGGACGTCGTTGAGCGGGTCCTTGAGCTCGTCGGGAACGTCGCCGTAGAGGCCGTCGGAGATCATCTCGGTGAAGCCGAGGATGGCGTTCAGCGGCGTGCGCAGCTCATGGCTCATGTTGGAGAGGAACTCGGACTTCGCCCGGCTTGCGCGCTCGAGCCTGGTGTTCAGCTGCGCCAGCTCGGACGCGGCGTCGACCTTCATGCGGTCGAGCCGGTGCAGCTCCTGGCTCATGCGGTTCATGCGCTCGGCGAGCGCGCCGAACTCGTCGCGATTGGGCAGCTCGACGCGTCGGTCGAACGAGCCGGTCGCGACGTGGTCGAGGAAGGCCTGCGCCTGGCGGACCGGCAGGATCACCGACCACGAGATCACGAAGCCGCACAGCCACGCCAGCGCGACCGCCGAGGCCGCGAGGATCCCGGTCGTCACCAGCAGCTCGCGATTGGCGCTGGCGATGTTTTCGCGGAGCTTGGCCATCCGGCGCTGCTCGGCGTCGACGAGCCTGCCGACGCGGGCGCCGATCTCCGCATCGATGCGCTCCTGGTGCGCGAGCAGCCCGGCAGTCACGTTGCCGAGCGTGCGGTCGCGGATCGCGTTGGCGATGTCGGCGACGACGCCCATCGCCTCGTCCTGCGAGACGCGGACCTGCTCGACGAGGCCGTGCTGCTCCGCCGACTCGCCGGCCTCGAGCCTGGCCAGCAGCTCGTTGAAGCGGTTGTTCTCGCGCAGGATCCTGGCGATCGCCGCCTCGTCCTTCGACAGCAGCGCCAGCACCGAGAACTGCATCTGCCGCGCCAGCGCCTGCTCGACCTCCTGCGACCAGCCGACGCGCTCGTGCGCCTCGTCGAGGAGCTTGGCCTGCTGGGTGGTCTTCAGGACGGTGTGGACGCCGAACGCCGCCATCGCGACGAAGAGCACGGTGACGACCCCGAACGCGGCCATCAGCTTGGTGTGCAGCGAGGCCCGGATCCCTGCCACCCGTCGCACGAGCGCGTCGAGCGGCGAGCGAGCGAGCACTGAGGCGGCGACCTGCTCGAGTTGGATGTGGTTGCTCCGCCCGACGATGTTCGTCGGATACTACACCGCTGCATCGGTCGACTCGCCGTCGGCCGCCGGAGGTCATGCTTGAGAACGCCGCCGCGCATCCTCGTCGTCGACGACAACCCGACGAACGTGAAGATCCTGCAAACGCGGCTCGCCAGCGCCGGCTACGACCTCGTCACCGCCGCCGACGGCGAGGAGGCGCTCGTGGCCGCGCGGGAGTCGACGCCCGATCTCATCCTGCTCGACGTCATGATGCCGCGGCTCGACGGCATCGAGGTCTGCAGGAGGCTCCGCGCCGATCCGCAGTTTCCGTTCACGCCGATCGTCCTGGTCACCGCGCTCAGCGAGACCAAGGACATGGTCGCCGGGCTCGATGCCGGCGGCGACGAATACCTGACGAAGCCGATCGACCACGGCGCGCTGCTGGCGCGGGTTCGCTCGATGCTGCGCATCAAGGAGCTGCACGACCGCGCGCAGGCGCTGACGAGCGAGCTCGAGCGCTGGAACGCGTCGCTCGAGACGCGCGTCGCCGAGCAGGTCGCCGAGCTCGAGCGCGTGGGCCGGCTGCGCAGGTTCTTCTCGCCGCAGCTCGCCGAGGCGATCCTGAGCGGCGGCGCCGAGGATCCGATGCGGAGCCACCGACGCGAGGTGACGGTCGTGTTCTGCGACCTGCGCGGCTTCACCGCGTTCGCCGAGCTCTCGGAGCCCGAAGAGGTGATGGCGGTGCTGCGCGAGTACCACGCCGCCACCGGCGCGCTGATCCTCGAGTACGAGGGCACGCTCGAGCGCTTCACCGGCGACGGCATGATGGTCTTCTTCAACGACCCGGTGCCGGTGCCCGACGCGCCGCTGCGCGCGGTGCGCATGGCGGTCGCGATCCGCGACCGCATCGCCGAGCTGAGCCGCGGCTGGGCGACGCGCGGCTTCGACCTCCACCACGGCATCGGCATCGCGCAGGGCTACGCGACGCTCGGCGCGATCGGCTTCGAGGGTCGGTGGGACTACGGCGCGATCGGCACGGTGACCAACATGGCGGCACGGCTCTGTGCCGAGGCGGGCGGCGATGAGGTCCTGGTGTCGCAGCGCGTCGCCGCGATCGTCGGCGACGCGGCGCAGTTCGGCGAGATGCGGTCGCTCAACCTGCGCGGCTTTCACCGTCCGGTCGCGGCGTGCGCCGTCGTTGCGACGACACCGGCGCACGGCTGAGCGATGTCCGTGCCGCAGCTTTCGACGTGACGTCGCCGCTCCCTGTGTCGGCGCGCGCGCGGCGGTCGCGCTGGCTCGTTCGCGGCGTCGTCGCGCTCGCGCTCGTCGCTGGCGCCCTCGCGGTCGCCGGCTGGATCGTCCTCTCGCTGCCGCCGTTCGGCGCCCGCATGCACGGCGCGCGGCTCGCGCGCGCGCAGGCGAATCCGCACTACCGCGACGGCCGCTTCGTCAACGTCGTTCCCGAGGCGCCGACATCGTTCGCCGACCTGCGCGAGTACGCCGTCCGCCAGTTCTCGGGCGACGAGATGCGCGTTCCGCCGGCGCCGCTGCCGGTGCTCGCGATCGACAAGGCCGCGCTCGCCGAAGCGCCTGCGGCCCACCGGCTGCGCGCGTTCTGGATCGGCCACGCCAGCGTCTATGTCGAGATCGACGGCGTGCGCATGCTGCTCGACCCGGTCTTCGCCGAGCACGCGTCGCCGTTCCCGGCAGGGCCGAAGCGCTTCCATCCGCCGCCGATCGCGCTCGCCGACCTGCCGCCGATCGACGCCGTGCTCGTGTCGCATGACCACTACGATCACCTCGACATGGCGACGGTGCACGCGCTCGCGGCTCGCGGCACGCGCTTCTTCGTTCCGCTCGGCATCGGCGCGCACCTCGAGCGCTGGGGCGTCGCGCCGGCGCAGATCGAGGAGATGGAGTGGTGGCAGAAGCGCTCGCTCGGCGGCCTCGAGGTCGTCTGCACGCCGACGCGACACTACTCGGGTCGGGGCCTGCGCGATCGCAGCACGACGCTGTGGTCGAGCTGGTCGGTGCTCGGCCCGCGGCATCGCTTCGTCTACAGCGGCGACACCGGCTACTCGACGCACTTCCGCGAGATCGGCGAGCGCCTCGGCCCGTTCGACCTCGCATTCGTCAAGATCGGCGCCTACGGCCCCGGCGCGGCGTGGAGCGACATCCACATGCCGCCCGAGCAGTCGGTGCAGGCGAGCCGCGAGCTGCGCGCGAGGCGCATGTTCCCGGTCCACTGGTCGACCTTCAACCTCGCCTTCCACGCCTGGGACGAGCCGATCCGGCTTGCCGTCGCCGCGGCGCGGCAGAGTGGCGTCGAGATCGTCACGCCGCGGGTCGGCGAGTGGGTCGACGCCGACGCCGCGTTCGCGTCGGCGGCGTGGTGGGAAGCCGTGCGCTGAGCGCGCGCGGCGCTAGCATCGGCAACCGCCCTTCGCCACGCATCGCCATGATCGAACCCCGCGAACGCATCCGCCGTCCGGCCCTTCTCGTCGTCGACATGCAGAACGACTTCGTGCGCGTCGGTGCCGCGCTCGAGGTCGCCGACGCGCGCGCGACGATCCCGGCGAACCAGGCGCTGATCGAGCGCTTCCGCGCGCTCAAGCTGCCGGTGGTCTACACCAAGTTCATCACCTTCCCGGCGCCGGTCCTGCTCTGGGAGTGGTCGCCGCAGGCGCTGCCGCCGACCAAGTGCTGCTGGAAGGGCCACCGCCGCTTCTATCCCGACATCGGCCGCGAGGAGGAATGCACCGCGGTGATCGACGAGCTCGAGCCGCGCCCCGACGAACACCAGATCGAAAAATTCAACTACGGCGCGTTCCACGCGACGACGCTCGACCCGGTGCTGCGCTCGCTCGGCGTCGAGTCGGTCGTCGTCACCGGCACGGTGACACAGATCTGCGTCGAGGAGACCGCGCGGCAGTCGTTCCACCACGGCTTCCGAACGACGCTCGTGCGCGACGCCGTGTCGTCGTTCGCGCCCGACCTGCACGCGGCGACGCTGAAGAACTTCGCGAGCAAGTTCGGCTGGGTCGAGGACAGCGCGACGCTGCTGCGCCAGCTCGGCTAGGTCGACCCACCTCATGGCGTTCGACGCCGTCGCCGCGGCGCGATCGGCACGCAACGCGGGCATCTACGCGCTGCTGGTCGCGGCCGTCGTTTTGGCGGCGCTGTTCGTCCCCGGCTTCGCGACACCGACCAACGTCGGCAACGTGGTCACGCAATCGGCGGCGCTCGGCCTCGTCGCGATCGGCCAGACCTTCGTGATCGCCGCCGGAATGATCGACCTCTCGGTCGGCCAGCTGCTCGGCCTCTCGGTCGTGCTCACGTGCGCGCTGAGCGAGGGCCGCGGCGAGCTGCTGGTGCCGGTCGCGCTCGCGATGGTCGCGCTCGGCGCCGTGGTCGGCAGCGTCCACAGCTGGCTCGTCAACTGGCTACGCATCGAGCCGCTCATCCTCACCTTCGGTTCGCTCAGCATCCTCCAGGGCGTGATCTTCACGATGACCGATCGCAGCGTCGGACGCGCGCCCGAAGCGCTGCGCTGGATCGCGAACGAGCGCGTGCTCGGCTTTCCGGTCGCCGGCGTCCTGCTCGTCGTGTTCGGCGTGGTCGCGCACGCGCTGCTGCGCAACACGCGCTTCGGCCTGCGCCTGCTCGCGACCGGCGACGACGGCGAGAGCGCGCGCCGCGCCGGCGTCGACGTCGCGCGCGTGCGCTGGGGCGCGTTCGTTCTCTCCGCGATCGGCGCGACGGCCGGCGGGCTGCTCGTGGCCGGCCGCCTCGGCACCGGCTATCCGAACGCCGGACAGGGGTTCGAGCTCGACGCGATCGTCGCCGCGGTGCTCGGCGGCACCTCGCTCGCCGGCGGCCGCGCCTCGATCGTCGGCACGATCGGCGCGGTGCTGCTGCTCGGCGTGATCGCCAATGTCCTCAACCTGCTCGAGGTGTCGGCGTTCGTGCAGACGCTCGCCAAGGGGCTCATCGTCGTCGGCGCGATCCTGTTGACGCGCGGCGCGCCGGTCGTCGCGGCGCGCGCTCCCGGCGCGGTCGCGGCGGGCTGACAGCGATGGGCGCGACGGTGCGCGACGTGCTCGGCCGCTGGGCGATCGTGCTCGTCTTCGCCCTCCTCTACGGCGTCGCGGTCCTCCTCTCCGACGCCTTCCTCGAGCCGGTCTACGTCGGCAACGTCCTGCGCCAGGCGGCGCCCGTGGGCATCGCGGCGATCGGCACGACGCTCGTCATGATCCTCGGCGCGGTCGACCTCTCGATCGGCGCGATCATCTCGTTGTCGGCTGTGTTCTGCGCCGTGCAGATGGGCGGCGACGCCGCGAACGTCGGCACTGCGCTTGCGGCGACGCTGCTCCTGGCGGCGGGCCTCGGCGGCGTCAACGGCCTGCTCAACCTCGCGAGCCCGGGGTCGTCGTTCATCCTCACGCTCGGCTCGGCGCTCGCGCTCTACGGCGTCACGCAGCTCTATTCGGGCGGCACCGCGCGCGGCATCGTCGCGCCGGGCTTTCGCGAATTCTTCAACGCGCGGCTCGGCGATGTGCTGCCGGTGCTGGCGCTTTCGATGCTGCTGATCGCGGCGGCGATGGAGCTCGTGCTGCGCACCACGCGCTTCGGCCGCCAGATCTACCTGATCGGCAGCAACCGCGACGCGGCGCGCCTCGCCGGGCTGCCCGTCGGCGCGGTGACCTTCGCCTGCTATGTGATCTCGGGAGTCTTCGCGGGGCTCGGCGGCATCGCGGTGCTCGCGCGCTCGGGCGTCTCGAGCACGTTCACCGGACGCGGCTTCGAGTTCGACGCGCTTGCCGCGATCGTGCTCGGAGGCACCGTCTTCAGCGGCGGCCGCGGCACGGTCGTCGGCACCGTCGCGGGAACGCTCGTGCTCTT
>DATJIM010000405.1:0-13006 GCA_035493195.1 Caldimonas sp. | reverse complement strand
TCTTCGTCCAGCTCACGCCGGCGCGACGTTGAACGCGTTGCCCGCGGCGCTCGCGCCGCTGTTCGCGGCCGCCTTCGTCGTCCTCGGCTCGCCGGTCACCTGGCTCGAGCTGATCGCCTTCGCCCTCTCGATCGCGATGGTCGTGTGCAACATCCGCGTCAACGTGATCGGCTGGCCGCTCGCGATCGCGAGCTCGCTGCTCTACATGCTGCTGTTCTGGAACAGCCGCCTGTACGGCGACGCCAGCCTGCAGGTCTTCTTCGCCGCCGTCGGTGCGTGGGGCTGGTGGCAGTGGCTGCGCGGCACCGATGAGCACGGCGAAGCGCTTCGCGTGCGCAGCCTCGGCGCGAACGGGCGGATGTCGGTGCTCGTCGCGATCGCCATCGCGTGGCCGGCGACCGCGCTCTTCCTGCACCGCTTCACCGACACCGACGTGCCGTGGTGGGACGCGTTCCCGACCGCGACGAGCCTCGTCGGCCAGTGGCTGCTCGGCCGCAAGTACGTCGAGAACTGGCCGGTCTGGATCGTCGTCGACGTCGTCGGCGCCGCGCTCTTCGCCTACAAAGGCCTCTGGCTGACGACGCTCCTCTATCTCGTCTTCGTCGCGATGGCCGCGGTCGGCTGGCGCAGCTGGCTGACGCGCGCCGCAGCCCTCCACCCAGCCGTCGCATGAGCGCCTTCGTCGTCGCGCTGCTCGGCGCGGAGAGCACCGGCAAGACGACGCTCGCCGGCCAGATCGCGGTCGCGCTCGCGGGGCGTGGCGTCGCGGTCGAGGTCGTCGGCGAAGTCCTGCGCGAGTTCTGCGACGCCCATGCGCGCACGCCGCGCCGCGACGAGCAGGCAGCGATCGCCGCGGCGCAGACCGCGCGCATCGACGCCGCAGCGGCGTGCGCCGACGTCGTCGTCGCCGACACGACCGCGCTGATGATCGCGGTCTACAGCGACCTCGTCTTCGCCGACACGAGCCTGTACGACGACGCGCTCGCCGCGCAACGACGCGTCGATCTCACGCTCGTCACCGCGCTCGACCTGCCGTGGCAGGCCGACGGGCTGCAGCGCGACGGTGCACACGTCCGCGAGCCGGTCGACGCGAAGCTGCGTGCCGCGCTCGCGCGCGGCGGCATCGCGGCGGCGACGATCGCCGGCGCAGGCCCGGCGCGCCTCGCGGCCGCGCTGGCCGCGATCGACGCTGCACTCGCCGCGCGCTGAGGTCCTCAGGCGGTGCCGCCGAGACGCACCAGCACCGTCACGAAGACTCCGAGGACGAGGTTCGCCGACACCTCCCAGCGGATCGCGCCGAGCGCGCTCGCACCGTCGGCCCAGCGTTGCTCGCGAAGCGCCGCGTCGAGCCGGCCGAACACGACGGCGCGAATGTGCACGAAGACCGCGAGCATGATGAAGAAGACCGCGAACATGACGTACCAGTCGAGCGGCATGTTGAAGCGCAGCCCGGCGCGCGACGCCGCCGACCATGCGATCGCGACCATCGCCGCACCGCAGACGAAGATGACCGCGACGGCGACGGCGACGACCGCGAGGAAGCGGCGAACCGCGGCGTGCATCAAGGCGATGCGCGCGGGCGGCTCGAGGACGCGCGCCGCGGGCCGCAGGCAGAACAGCATGAACGCCATGCCGCCGACCCAGACGATGACGGCGAGCAGGTGGAATGCCTTCAGCGTCGCGTACAGCACGGTCGAGTCCCTTCGCGCTCCTCGCGCTTTCTCGCATTGTTCCATTGCGCCGCGGGTCGCTCCAAATTGCGACGCCTCACAAAGCGCGGTATCGTCGTTCGACCCAGGGGCGCGGAGGCGGACCGAATGACGAAGCTGTGCTCGGTGTGCGGAACCGAGAACCGCGAAGAGGCGCAGTTCTGCCGCGCGTGCGGCACCGCGTTCGCTGCGCAGCCGCCGCGCGCCGCGGGCGAGGGCATTGCGCAGAACGTCTGCAGCGAGTGCGGCTTCCAGAACAAGCCCGGTCTTCGCTATTGCGCCAACTGCGGGATGAGCCTCGCCGCCGCGGCGGCGAACGAGCCTTCCGGCAGCGCCGGCGGCAGCCCGCCGCCGCTCAACTATCCGTCGTTCGCTGCGGTCGCGCCGTATCCGCCCGCGCCCGTCGACGACGCGGTTCCCGAGCTGCCCGACCCGGATGCCGAGATCGCGCTTCGCCAGCATGAAGCGGCCGAGGCTGCGAGCGCGGCGATGCCGTTCGAGACGCCGCCGTCGCGCGGTCGCGCGCCGATGGTGATCGGCGCCGTCGCGGTCGGGCTCGTCATCGCCGGCGCGCTCGCCTGGACGTACATGCGCCGGTCCGACCCGTCGCCGCCGGCGATCGGAGCGACGACGTCCCCAGTCGCGCCGACCGTGCCCGCGTCGGCCGCGACTGCACCGACGATCGTCGAGCAGGCACCCGCCGCGGCGGCACCCGCGGTCGCAGCGCCAGCGTCCACGGTCGACGCCGCGCCGGCCGCGGAAGCGCGCGTCGATGCGCTTCCGCCCGCCGCAGCGCGGCCGCTGCCACACGTCGGCGACGCGATCGTCCCGGAGAGCGCCGAGGCCGAAGCGAAGCGCGTCGCCGCCGAGCGGCGCGCGCGCGCAGCACGCGACAAGGTCGAGCGTGACGCCAAGTCGGCTGCCGACCAGAACGCCGCCGCAGCGCAACGTGCCGAGCAGGACGCCGCGCGCAAGCGCGCCGACGACGCGCAGCGCGCGCGCCCGGCCGCGGCACCGCCGCCCGCCGCCCCGGCACCTGCCGTCGCGCAGGCGCGCGGCGTGCGCGAGCTCTGCGCCGGCAAAGGCACGATCGGCGAAGCGGTGTGCCAATCGCGAACGTGCGGCCAGCCCGAGCACGCCAGCGAAGCGATCTGCCGTCAACTGCGCGAGCAGGACGAGCGCCGGCGCAACTTCCAGAACTAGTCCGGCGCGCCGCGCGCGTCGCAGGGAGCGAGGAGTCGTGATGTCCAGCGAGACCTTGTCCGACGCGCCGCGTGGCCTCTCCGGCGATGCGTTCTCGAGCCTGCTGCGGGCGGTGACCGGCCTGCGCAACCGGCGCGCCGTCGTCGCGATGCTGGCGTGCACCTTCGCCGGCGTCCTCGTCGCCGGACTGCTGTTCGCGTTGACGCCGACGCTCGGCTTTCTCGCCGGACTGCTCGCCGCGATCGTCTGGTTCGTCGCGATCGGCACCGGCGTCAACGCCGCCGGCCTGCTGCAGATGGACCACGCACGCGGAATCTCGCCGCGCAGCACCGCCGACGCGCTGGTCTACGGGCTGATGTGCATCCCGAAGCTGATCGTCCTCGCGCTCGCGTTCCTCGCGGTCGAGATCGCGGTCTTCATCGTCATCGCGCTCCTGCTCCTGATCTGCAAGATTCCCTTCCTCGGGCCGCTGCTCTTCACCGTCGTCTTTCCGGTTTCGGTCGTCATCGCCGGCGTCACGATCGTCGGTCTCTTCATCTGTCTGGTCCTGTCGCTGCCGGCGATCTGGCAAGGCGCGAGCATCTCGCGCGCGCTCGCGCAGACGTTCGCGATCGTTCGCAGCCGGCTCGTCGAGGCGGTTCTCCTGCTCGTCCTCGTCGGCTTCATCGGCTTCGCGGTCGGATTCGTCGTCTTCGGCGTCCTCGTCGCAGGCCTGATGCCGACGCTCGGCATGTCGCTGTCGATCGTCGGCTTCGGTGGCCTCGGGATGGAGTCGATCGCGGCGATGTCGCAAGGCGGCGGCGGCCACGCGATCGCCGGCGTCATCGGCGGCGCGCTGCTGTGGGCGATCGCGGCGTCGGTCGTCGGTCAGGTCTATCTGCTCGGCCTGTCGATCGTCTATCTCCGCGTCACCGAAGGGCTCGATCTGACGTCGGCGGAGGAATCGCTGCGCGCGACGTTCGACGAAGCCAAGCGCCGCACCGTCGAGCTCGGCGAGAAGGCACGGCAGGCAGCGCAGCGCAGCGGCGAAGCGCCCGCCACCGCGGCGAGCGGCGCGACATCGGCGAGCGGCGCGGCAGCGGGCGCTGCCGCCGCCAGCCATTCCGCGCCGCCGGCATTCGCTGCGGCGCCGTCGCCCGCGCGCGACGCGAGCACGCGCGATCCGTTCCATCTTCATCCCGGCGAGCAGACGACGATGCCGACGGCGCGCGCCTCGGATCCCGACATCACGCTGCCGTTCGACGACCTGCCCGGCGTCAGCGAGCCGACGACGGGAGTGCAATCCGACTGGACGCCGCTGCCGCCGCAACCTGCGGTGCCCGCGCCGGCGCCGCCGAGCGTCGCTGCGCTGCCGGCGGCGGCACCGCTGCCGCCGCCGACGACGTGCCCGCAGTGCCTGTCGGCCGTCGCCGCCGAAGACACGTTCTGCGGCGTCTGCGGCTATCGACTGAAGTAAGGCCGCGTGAACGATCACGAGCTCGACGCCGCGACACGCGCCCTCGCAGCAGCGCGACGCGACGCACGCGCGTTGGCGCGCTGGCCAGGCGACAGCCCGCCGCGCGATCTCGACGAAGCGTACCGGCTGCAGGCAGCGGTCGTTCGCGCCCTCGGCGCGGTCGGCGGCTGGAAGGTCGCGGCGGTGACCGCTGCACAACGGAGCGCGCTCGGCGTCGATCGTCCGATCGGCGCTGCGATCCCCGCGCGCTATGTGCACGACGCGCGCAGCGCACCCGCGCGGCTGCGCGTCGCCGACTTCATCGCGCCGAAGCTCGAGTGCGAGATCGCGTTCGAGCTCGGCAGCGACCTGCCGGCGCGAGCGGGGCGCCCCTACTCGCGCGACGAGGTGCGGCGCGCGATCGCGCGTTTGCGCGTCGCGGTCGAGATCGTCGACTGGCGCGTGCCGCGCGGGCTCGGCGCCTGCGCCGAGCTCGCCGACGGCTTCAACAACGGCGCTCTCGTCGCCGGCGCCGCGCACGCCGACTGGGACGCGACCGACTTCGCGCAGCTCGCGATCGTCCTCGTTCGCGAGCACGGCGGCAGACGCGAAGAGGTCGCTCGCGGCAGCGCGGCGGCGATCCTCGACGGCGACCCGTTCGCCACCGTCGTCATGCTCGCCGACGCGCCGCCGGACGCGTCGCGCGGCCTCAGAGCCGGCGACATCGTCACCACCGGCTCGTGCACCGGCGCGCCGTCGCTCCCGGGCCCAGGCGCGTACTGCGCCGACTTCGCGCAACTCGGCCGCGCCGAGTTCGTCTTCGCCGACCAACGCGACCCGGAACTCGGCCGCAGCTGAGCGCGAGACACACGAAGGAGAACGACATGAACAAGTGGGTCCGTCGCAGCGCCGTCTCGCTGGCGGTGCTGGTCGCGGGCGCGAGCGTCGCGTTCGTGACGCTCGCCGAGGTCGGCGATCGCAAGCTCGAGCGCCACGTCGAAGTCGCCGTCGCGCCGGTGACGATCAAGAGCGATGCGGCGAGCATCGAGCGCGGCCGCTATCTCTTCGCGTCGCGCGGCTGCGGCGACTGCCACGGTGCCGCGGGCCAGGGCAACGTCGTCGTCGACGACGGCGGCATGTTCGTCCGCTCGCCCGACATCAGCGCATCGCCGGGAGGGGTCGTCGCGCGCTATCAGGTCGTCGACTGGGTGCGCACGATCCGCCACGGCGTCAAGCCCGACGGCAGGCCGGTGATGGTGATGCCGAGCGAGGAATACAACCGCCTCGTCGACAGCGACGTCGCGGCGATCGTCGCGTACGCGCGGCAGCTGCCGCCCGCGAGCGGCGCGCCGGCCGAAGTGCGCCTGCCGATGCTCGTCAAGGCGCTCTACGGCGTCGGCGTCGTCCGCGACGCGAGCGAGAAGATCGACCACACGCTGCCGCCCTCGCAACCGGTCGCCGAGGGCGTGACCGCCGAACACGGCGCCTACGTCGCCAACGGTTGCATCGGCTGCCACGGCCAACGCCTCGAAGGGGGCAAGATCCCCGGCGCGCCGCCGAGCTGGCCGGCCGCTGCCAAGCTGAATCCGGGCCCGGGCAGCGCACTCGACCGCTATCCGAGCGCCGAGCCGTTCCTGGCGATGCTGAAGACCGCCAAGCGTCCCGACGGCAGCGAGGTCAGCAAGGTGATGCCGTTCGTCTCGCTGAAGGAGATCAGCGACGTCGACGCGCGTGCGCTCTATCTGCACCTGCGCTCGCTGCCGCCGAGCGGCAGCTGACGCCGCGGTCAGCCGTCGCGAGGTATGGTCCCGGGGGCGGGCGCGTTGCCTCTGCCGGCGTCGTCCCTCGCCGTGGAGACGATGGCGCGGACGACGCGCTGCGGAAACGGGATCTCGATGCCCTCGCGGTTGAGCAGGTCGAGGACGGCGAGGTTGACCTCCGACTTGACGTTGCCCTGCCCGTTCTCGGCGTCGCGGATCCAGAAGTTGATCGTCAGGTCCATGCCGTCGGCCGAGAAGGCGGCGAGCTGCACCGACGGCCGCGGGTCGTCGATCACGCGCGGAACCGCGCAGATCGCCGCTTCGAGCAGCGGCTGCAGGCGGCGCACGTCGCTGCCGTACGCGACCTGCACTCCCGACTGGACGGCGACGCGCGGATCGGCGAGCGAGAGGTTCTCGACGCGATTCGTGATCAGCGTCTCGTTGGGCACGATCGCCTCGCGGCCGCTGAGCGAGCGGATCACCGTGTAGCGCGTGCGGATATCGGTGATGCGCCCTTCGAACGTCTCGAGCCTGACCATGTCGCCGATGCGCAGGCTGCGCTCGGCGAGGAGGACGAAGCCGCTGATGTAGTTGGCGGCGATCCGCTGCAGGCCGATGCCGACGCCGACGCCGATCGCGCCGCCGAGCACCGAGAGCGCGGTGAGGTCGATGCCGACCGCCGAGAGCGCGATCAGGAGGCCGACGAAGAGGAGCAGCGCGCGGACGATGTTCGCGCCCATCTTGCGCAGCGACAGGCTGTGGCCGGTTCCGCTCGACAGCAGCTTGCGCTCGACGACCGCCGAGATCCAGAGCGACAGCACGAGCACGACCGCGGCGGTGATGCTGCCCTCGACGAGGTTGCGCAGCGTCATCTCCTGCTTGCCCACCTGCCAGTGCACCTCGTCCATCGCGTCGAGAACGAGCGGCAGCACGCCGGTGATCCAGAGAACGACGCAGATCCACGCCAGCCAGGAGATGCTGCGCTCGATCACGCGAACCCAGCCGACGCCGGGAAACGTTCGCGCCAGCACGCGCGCGCTGAGGCGGATGACGACGAGCGAGATCAGGATCGGGATCGCGACCTTGAACACCGCCGGCTTGACGAGCCCGGCAAGCCCGATCCGCGCCGCGTACGCGAGCGCGAGCGCGAGGAGCGGGAAGAGCAGCCCGTCGACGATGCGGTTGCCGAACCAGACCGAGGCGACCGGGCGCTCGCGGCCGCGGATCAGGCGGACGACGATCCAGGCGGCGACGAGGCAACCGCCGAGGATCGCGAGCTCGGCGACGACGCCGGGCCGCGCCAGCTCGCTGAGGAGCTCGTCGAGCTGGGCGCGGTCGAACGGCCGGATCATCGGCTGCGCGCGCCGCCGGCCGACGCGGCCCGGCCGCAGCTCACACGCACGCGAGGACGCGCACGTGGGCGGCGACGCTGCGCGCGAGCGCGCGCAGGTTGTAGCCGCCCTCGAGGCACGAGACGATGCGGCCCGAGGCGTGCTTGTCGGCGATCGCCTTGATCTGCTCGGTGATCCAGCGGTAGTCGTCCTCGACGAGCCCGAGCTGGCCGAGCTCGTCGTCGCGGTGCGCATCGAACCCGGCCGAGACGAAGATCATCTGCGGCTTGAACGCGTCGAGCCGCTCGATCCAGTTCTCTTCGATGAGCGCACGGATCGCCGGCCCGCGCGTGTACGGCGGCACCGGGACGTTGACCATGTTGTCGCCCTTGGGCACCGCCCCGCTGTACGGATAGAGCGGATGCTGGAAGATGCTCGCCATCAGGATCCGCTCGTCGCCGGCGACGATGTCCTCGGTGCCGTTGCCGTGGTGGACGTCGAAGTCGATGATCGCGACGCGCTCGAGGCCGCGCACGTCGAGCGCATGGCGAGCGGCGACGGCGACGTTGTTGAAGAAGCAGAAGCCCATCGCCTGGTCGCGCGTCGCGTGGTGGCCGGGAGGCCGCGTCGCGCAGAACGCGTTCTCGATCGCGCCGTCGAGCACGGCGTCGGTTGCCGCGACGGCGGCGCCGGCGGCGCGCATCGCCGCCTTCAGCGTTCCCGGCGCGGCGATCGTGTCGGGGTCGATCGCGCACGGGTCGCCCGAGTCGGCGACGCGCAGCAGCACGTCGCGCAGCTCGGCGAGAAAGCCGCTGCTGTGCGCGAGCGCGAGGTCGGAGAGCTCGGCGACGGGTGCCTCGCGCCGCTCGACGGCGGCGTCGAGCCCGCTGGCGAGCAGATGGTCGTGGATGGCGTCGAGCCGCTCCGGGCACTCGGGGTGGCCGCGGCCCATGTCGTGACCGCGGCAGTCGGAATGGCTGTAGAACGCGGTCTTCATCACGGTTCGGCGTCAGGATTTCCGGTAATGTCAGGTCGATGAGCCGAACTCTCGCCGCCCAGCTGACCGACCTCGCCAACCAGATTAGCACGATCATCGTCGGCAAGCGGGCGCAGATCGAGGACTGCATCGCCTGCCTGCTCGCCGGCGGCCACCTCCTCATCGAGGACGTTCCGGGCGTCGGCAAGACGACGCTGGCGCACGCGATCGCGGTCTCGCTCGGCCTCACCTTCTCGCGCTCGCAGTTCACCGCCGACCTCATGCCGTCGGACCTGATCGGCGTCAGCGTCTACGAGCGCGCCAAGGAGGCATTCGTCTTCCACGCCGGTCCGGTCTTCGCGCACGTCCTGCTCGCCGACGAGATCAACCGCGCCGGCCCGAAGACGCAGAGCGCGCTGCTCGAGGCGATGGAGGAGCACCAGGTGACGGTCGAGGGGCAGACCCGCGCGCTGCCTGCGCCGTTCTTCGTCATCGCGACGCAGAACCCGATCGACCAGCTCGGCACGTATCCGCTGCCCGAGTCGCAGCTCGACCGCTTCCTGATGTGCATCACGCTCGGCTATCCGGACCGCAAGAGCGAACGCGAGCTGCTCGTCGGCGGCGACCGCCGCCAGGCGATCGCGCGGCTCGATCACGTGATGACGCCGGCGGAGCTGATCGCGGCGCAGCAGGCGGTGCAGTCGGTGCACGCGTCCGACGCGCTGCTCGACTATCTGCAGGCGCTGATCCAGGCGACGCGGTCGGGCGCGTGGTTCGTCGAAGGGCTGTCGCCGCGCGCCGGCGTCGCCGTGCTGCGCGCGGCGCGTGCGCGCGCGCTCCTCGGCGGCCGCGACTACGTCGCTCCCGACGACATCCAGTACGTGTTGCCGCAGACGATCGCGCACCGGCTCGTCCCCGTCGCCGGCGCCGGCCGCGGCCGCCGGGAGCAGGTGCGCGCGATGATCGAGGCAGTCGCGCTGCCATGAGCGTCCCCGTCGCGCAAGCGCTGACGGCGCCGTGGAATGTGCGCCTGCGCGTGCGCCGCTGGCTCGCCGCGCGGCTGCCGCGCACCGACACGCAGCTCCTCACGCAGGGCAACATCTACATCCTGCCGACGCGCGCCGGCTGGATGTTCGCGCTGACGCTCGTCGTGCTGCTGCTCGCGTCGGTCAACTACCAGCTCAATCTCGGCTACGTCCTCACGTTCATGCTCGCCGGCAGCGGCATCGTCTCGATGCACGTCACGCACGGCACGCTGCGCGGCCTGACGCTGCACTTGAAGCCCGTCGCGCCGGCGTTCGCGAACAGCGCGGCGGTGCTCGACATCGTCATGTCGTCGCCGTCGTCGGCGCGCTTCGGCATCGGCCTGAGGCTCCTCGAGGCGCCGGCGGCGACGCTGGCGTGGACCGACGTTCCCGCCGGCGGCCAGGCGAACGCGCACGTCAGCTACGTGCCCGCGGCGCGCGGTCTGCACGACGTGCCGACCCTGAGCGCAGAGACGCGCTTTCCGCTCGGCCTCTTTCGCGCCTGGACGGTGTGGCGTCCGACGGCGCGGCTGCTCGTCTATCCCGAGGTCGAGGCCGACGCGCCGGCGCTGCCGGCGGCGCGCCCGGTCTCGAGCGGCGCACAGGCGCGGCCGAGCGTCGGCGGCGAGATCGAAGGCGTTCGCGCGTACCGGCGCGGCGACCCGCTCAAGCTCATCGCGTGGAAGAAGGCGGCGCAGGCGCTCGAGACCGGCGCCGAGCTCGTCAGCCGCGACACCAGCTCATCGGCGCGCCAGGAGCTCTGGCTCGAATGGACGGCGTGCGGCCGGCTCGCCCCCGAACAACGCCTGTCGCGACTCGCCGCGTGGACGCTCGCGGCGGACCGCGCCGACGCCGACTACGGCCTGAGGCTCCCCGGCGTCGACATCGCCCCGGCCGAAGGCGCCGCGCAGCGCGCGCGTTGCCTCGAGGCATTGGCACTGTGGCACTGAGCGCTGCGGGCTCTGTCGACGCGTCGCCGCTCGCCGGCGTGCGCCGCACCCTGCCGCGCTGGCCCGGATGGAACCGCTTGCCGCGCGAGGCGCGCGACACCCTCTTCCTGCTTGCGGTGATCGGCTGGACCGTGCTGCCGCACGCGTCGCACCTGCCGGCGTGGTCGCTCGCGCTGACCGCCGCGGTGCTGCTCTGGCGCGCCCGGCTGGCGCTCAACAACGCGGCGCTGCCGGGGCGCTGGGTGCTGATCGGCGTCCTCGTCGCCGCCCTCGCGCTGACGTTCTGGTCGTACCGCACGCTGCTCGGCAAGGAGCCGGGCGTGACGCTCGCGGTCGCGCTGATGGCGCTGAAGACGCTCGAGCTGCGCGCGCGGCGCGATGCGTTCGTCGTCTTCTTCCTCGGCTTCTTCATCATCCTGACGCACTTCCTCTATTCGCAGTCGATCGCGGTCGCGGCCGCCATGCTCGTCTCGGTCTGGGGGCTGCTCACCGCGCTCGTGCTCGCCCACATGCCGGTCGGCCAGCCGAGCCTCGCGCAGGCGAGCGGCCTCGCCGCGAGAACGGCGCTCCTCGGCGCGCCGGTGATGGCGCTTCTCTTCGTCCTCTTCCCGCGGATCGGCCCGCTCTGGGGCGTACCGCAGGACGGCATCTCCAAGACAGGGCTCTCGAACACGATGAAGCTCGGCTCGATGACCGAGGTGGCGGCCGACGACGCGATCGCGATGCGGGTCCGCTTCGACGGTCCGGCGCCGGTGCCGGCGCAGATGTACTTCCGCGGCCCGGTGCTGACGCGCTTCGACGGCTTCGAGTGGACGCAGCTCGGCTTGCCGTTCGCGCCGCAGAGCCTGCCGCCGCGGCCACCGGTGCTCGAGACGAAAGGCACGCCGATCCACTACGAAGTGACGCTCGAGCCGCTGCGCCTCGCGTCGGTGCCGCTGCTCGAAGCGACGACCGACGTCGCACCGATCGACGGTTACCGCGTCGTCGCGCGCGACGACCTGCAGTGGCTTGCCGACAGGCCGATCCTCGAGCGGCTGCGCTTCAAGGCGACAGCGAGCACCGAGTACGTCCTCGGCGCGCCGCGCCGCTTCGGCGAATTGCAGGACAGCCTCGAGCTGCCGGTCGGCTTCAATCCGCGCACGGTGACGTGGGCGCGCGCGTTTCGCGATTCGCATCGCGGCGCGAACGCGACGCGGCTCGCCGACGCGCTGCTCGATCACATCCGCCGCAACGGCTTCAGCTACACGCTCGCGCCCGGCGACTACGGCAGGAACGCCGTCGACGAGTTCTGGCTCGACCGCAAGGAAGGCTTCTGCGAGCACTTCGCCGCGGCGTTCGTCGTCGTCCTGCGCGCCGCCGGCGTGCCGGCGCGCATCGTCACCGGCTACCAGGGCACCGACCTGCCGCCGGTCGACGGCTACTACGTCGTCCGCCAGAGCTCGGCGCACGCCTGGGCCGAGTACTGGCAGACCGGTGTGGGCTGGATCCGCGCCGACCCGACCGGCGCGGTCGCTCCCGACCGCATCGGCCGCAGCACGCGGCTCGCGCCGCCGCAGGGGTTCGTCGCCGGCACGCTCGACGCGATGAACCCGCGCCTCTTCGCCGAGCTGCGCAGCGCCTGGGAGGCGATGAACAACCGCTGGAACCAGTGGGTGCTGAACTACTCGCGCGGCCAGCAGTTCGACGTCCTCAAGCAGATCGGCTTCGAGTCGCCGAGTTGGGAGGACCTCGCGCTGCTCCTCGCCGGCACGTTGAGCGGGCTCGCGATCGCCGGCGCCGTGTGGGCTTGGCTCGACCGCCACCACGTCGATCCGTGGGTGCGCCAGCTCGAGCGCATCCGCCGCGGGCTGCGCTCGCTCGGCATCGCGGCCGCATCGCACGAAGCGCCGCGCACGCTCGCCGGCCGCGTTCGCGCGACGCTCGGTGGCGGCGGCGAGAAACTCGCCGCCGTCCTCGACGCGCTCGAGGCGCGTCGCTATTCGCGCGATGCGGCGCGCCGCCCCGATCCGGCGATGACGCGCGAGTTCGCGAGCGAGGCGCGCCGGCTGCGCGCGGTCGCGCCTCGATAATCCAGCGACTCCGTTTCCTCGAGCCGCATGCATTCGCCCCTGCGCCGCACGATCGTTCTCGGCGCCACCGCGTCGCTGCTCGCGTCGTGCGCCGACGCCGCAACGCCCAAGCGGGCGACGAAGAAGACCGTCGCGCTCGTCGACGACGACGCCGCCGACGCGGTCACGTACGGTTCGCGCGAGGATGTCCTGCGCTTCGCCGACGCCGTCGCCGAGCGCCGCGGTCTCGACGCCTCCTGGCTGCGCAACTCGCTCGCGCAGGCGCGCTTCCAGCCGCTGGTGACGCGCTACATCATGCCGAGCGCGGCCGGCGCGGCGAAGAACTGGAACGCGTACCGCGCGCGCTTCGTCGAGCCGATCCGGGTCCGCGCCGGCATCGCCTTCTGGCGCACGAACGCGGGCTGGCTGCGAGAGGCCGAGGAGATGTACGGCGTTCCACCCGAGGTCGTCGTCGGCATCGTCGGCGTCGAGTCGATCTACGGTCGCCAGATGGGGAACTTCCGCATCATCGACGCGCTCGCGACGCTTGCCTTCGACTTCCCGAGCGG
>DATJIM010000404.1:0-3059 GCA_035493195.1 Caldimonas sp. | reverse complement strand
GCGACCGCGGTGAGCAGTTCGCCGCGCTCGACCTGCTGCAGGAAGTCGACCGTCAGTCCGGCGGCGACGGTGAGCTGGTTGCGCGAGTTGCAGGCGAACGCGAACGCCGAATCGGCGAGCGTCGTGATGAAGCCGCCGTGGCAGATCGCGTGGCCGTTGAGCATGTCGTCGCGCACTGCCATCTCGAGCGTCGCGGTGCCGGCACCGATCGCGACGATCCGCATGCCGAGCGACTGCGAGGCCCGGTCCGACGCATACATGTGCGCGCCGACCTGCTCGGGCGTCGGGCGGTCTTCGCTGTCGTGGGAAGCGGCCATCGCTCAGCGATCGCGAAACGTCGGCGCCCGCTTGGCCATGAACGCCGCGACGCCCTCGGCGAAGTCGGGCGCGGCGCCGAGCGTGCGCTGGACGTCCGCCTCGAGCGAGAGCGCGGCGGCGAGGTCGAGCTGCTGCGAGGCGTCGAGCGCCTGCCGCGTGGCGACGAGCGCCTTCGTCGGCAGCGTCGCGAGCCGAGCCGCGAGCGCGTCGACCTCGGCGCTGAACGCGTCGTCGTCGACGCACTTCCAGATCAGGCCGATCCGCTCGGCGTCGGCGGCGGCGAGCTTGTCGGCGAGCATCGCGAGGCCGAACGCGCGCGCGCGACCGACCAGGCGCGGCAGCAGCCACGTGCCGCCGCAGTCGGGGATCAGGCCGATCTTCGAGAACGCCTGCAGGAAGCTCGCCGACCGCGCCGCGACGACGACGTCGCAGAGCAGCGCGAAGTTCGCGCCGGCGCCGGCGGCGACGCCGTTGACGGCGGCGACGACCGGCATCGGCATCGAGCGGATGCGCAGCGCGAGCGGCTTGTAGAAGCGCTCGATCGCGTTGCCGACGTCGGTCGGCGCGCCATCGCTTTGCGGCGCGACGGCCGGGTCGGCGAGGTCCTGGCCGGCACAGAAGCCCCGGCCGGTGCCAGTGAGGACGAGACAGCGCACGTCGCGGTCGCCGGCGGCGTCGTCGAGCGCCTCGCGCAGCTCGCCGTGCATCGCGCCGGTGAAGCTGTTGAGCGCCTGCGGGCGGTTCAGCGTCAGCGTGCGGACGTTGCCGGAATGGCGGACGAGGACGAGCGGCTCTGCCACGGGGGTTCCTCCTGGGGGCCTGGCGCGGCGCGAAACATCGTCGACCGACCGGTAGGTAAATTCTAGCGGTGGCCGGACGCCGCCGGCAAGGCCGGCTCAGGGACGGTTCAGGAACGCGAGGAGTCGCCGCTCGTGGGCGTCGAGGCCGCCCCTGCGCGCGACCGCGAGCGCCGCGCGCAGCTCGTCGTCGAGCTCGCCCGCGAGCACCTCGAGGACGCGTGGATGCACGTACGACTTCTTGCAGACCGCGACGGTGTTGCCGAGGCGACTCGCGACTTCGGCGAGGAGTTCCTTCGCGCTCGGCCGCTTGCCCTCGCGCGACTCCGAGCGCTCGAGCCACAGCGCGAGCGCGTGCGCAGTGCCGTGCCAGGTGCGAAAGTCCTTGGCGGTGAAATCCGCGCCGCCGGCCTCGCGGATGTAGTCGTTGACGTCTGCCGAGCCGACACCGTGCAGCTCGCCGTCCTCGTCGACGTACTGGAAGAGATCCTGCCCCGGCATCGCCTGGCAGCGGCGGACGACGCGGGCGACGCGCGGATCGTCGAGCGCGACCTCGTGCTCCTTGCCGCTCTTGCCGCGAAAGCGCAGCCTCAGCGTGCTGCCCGACACCGCGGCGTGGCGATTGCGCAGCGTCGTCAACCCGAACGACTTGTTCTCGCGCGCGTACTCCTCGTTGCCGATGCGCACGTACGTCGTGTCGAGCAGGCGGACGATCGTCGCGAGCACGGTTTCGCGGCGCGGCATCGTTCCGACCGGGGCGCCGAGATCGGCCCGCACGCGCTTGCGGATCTTCGGCAGCACGGCGCCGAACTCGACCATGCGATCGAACTTGTGCCGGTCCTTGGCAACGCGCCACTGGGGGTGATAGCGATACTGCTTGCGCCCGCGCGCATCGCGCCCGGTCGCCTGCAGGTGGCCGTTCGCCCGCGTGCAGATCCAGACCCGCTCGTACGCGGGCGGAATCGCGAGCGCGCGGATGCGATCGAGCTCGGCCTTGTTGCGGATGCGCCTGCCGTTCGGATCGACGTAGGCAAAGCCGTCGCCCTGGCGGATGCGGCGGATTCCCGGCGATTCGTCGCTGACCCAGACGAGCCCTGGCGGCGCGTCACCGTCCGCGACCGTCGCCTTCGCCGCGCGTTTGCCGGCGGGCGCTGCGCCGTTGCCGTTCAGCGCGCGACGGCCGGTGGCGCCGGCGCTCGCGGCTCGCGCACCGGCTCGGCCGGCGCCGGCCGTGGATCGTCGATCGGCGGCGGCACGCCTTGCGGGTGTTGCGGTGTCGGCGGCAGCGGCGTCGGTGGCAGCGGCTCCGGCGGCACGGGCTCCGGCGGATGATGGTCGTTCGGCAAGCAAGCGGCGCGAAGAGAGGGTGGCGCTCGCCGGAGCAAGCGCCATGCCGCGCACAGCGGGAGCGCGCCTTGCCCGGGCGGCCGGCGCCCGCCGACGGCGCAGAGCCCGAGACTCGATGCCCGCCAAGACCCGACGAACGCCCTCCTCTCCATCTCCTTGGCAGCAGCGCCTGCCGCGCGTGCTGCGCCAGACCTTCGGCCTTCGCCGTCTGCGCGAAGGCCAGGACGCGGCGATCGCGAGCGTCATGTCCGGGACGCCGACGCTCGCGCTGATGCCGACCGGCGCCGGCAAGTCGCTCTGCTACCAGCTTCCCGCGCTGCTGCTGCCAGGACCGACGCTCGTCGTCTCGCCGCTGATCGCGCTGATGAAAGACCAGTGCGACAAGCTGCGCGAGATCGGTGTCGCGGCGGTGCAGCTCAACAGCGCGATCGGCGCCGACGAGATCGCCGCCGCCGAGGACGCCATCGCCGCCGGCAGCGCGAAGATCGTCTTCACGACGCCCGAGCGGCTCGCCGACGCCGACTTCGTCGAGCGGCTCGCGCGCCATCCGCCGAGCCTCGTCGTCGTCGACGAAGCGCACTGCATCTCGCAGTGGGG
>DATJIM010000403.1:0-2569 GCA_035493195.1 Caldimonas sp. | reverse complement strand
GGCGGAAAGACGACCGTCGCCGGATGCAGCACCGAGCTGTTGTGGAGGTCGTCCTGCTCGGCGACGTGCGATGCGGCGGCGTTGGCGATCGCGGCGACGAGCGGGCTCGAGCCGCGGCGGTGGATCAGCACCTCGCTCGGGCCGTCGTCCGGCCCCATCTTCTCGGCGAAGCGCGCGATCGTCTCGACCGGACGCGCACCCTTGCCGGCGAGCGCCGAGCCGAGCCAGTCGACCATCAGGTCCTCGGCGCGGTCGAGCACGGCAGCGGGAATCGCTGCGACGTCGAGCGACGCCGCGAACGCGGCGAGCGCTTCCCCCGGCGATCGTTCGGCCATCGTGCGCTCCTTCGTTCGCGCCTCAGACGGCGCCTTCGCGGTGCAGCCGCGCGATCGTCGCCGCGTCGAAGCCGAGCTCGGCGAGCAGCGCGTCGGTGTGCGCGCCGAGCGCCGGGACGGCGTCCATGCGGACGTCGCCCGCGTCGCGCGCGCCGGGCGGAACGAGCGCCGGCACCGGGCCCGAAGGCGTCTGCACTTCGCTCCAGCGTTCGCGCGCGCGCAGCTGCGGATGCGCCCACACCTCGCCCATCGTGTTGACGCGCGCGTTCGCGATCTGCGCGCGATCGAGCCGCGCCGTCACCTGCTCGGCGCTGAGACCGCTGAACGTCTCGACGATGATCGCGCGCAGCTCCGCGCGCGCCGCGGTGCGCGCCGCGTTCGACGCGAAGCGCGGGTCGACGGCGAGCTCGGGACGTTCGAGGACGCGCGCGCAGAACACCTGCCACTCGCGCTCGTTCTGCAGCCCCAGCATGACGACGCGGCCGTCGCCGGCGGGAAACGGCCCGTACGGATAGATCGTCGCGTGCGCCGCGCCGGTGCGCTGCGGCGGCTCGGCGCCGTCGAACGCGTAGTAGAGCGGATAGCTCATCCACTCGACCATGCTCTCGAGCATCGAGATGTCGATCCGCTGGCCGCGGCCGCTCTTCTCGCGCTCGAGCAGGGCGGCGAGGATGCCGCTGTACGCGTACATCCCCGCGGCGATGTCGGCGATCGAGCAGCCCGCCTTCGCCGGCTCGTCGGGGCTGCCGGTCACCGAGACGAATCCCGACTCGCTCTGGATCAAGAGGTCGTACGCCTTCTTGTCGCGGTAAGGCCCGGGCCGCTCGGCGTCGTCGCCGTAGCCCGAGATGTCGCAGACGATGAGGCGCGGATGCGCCGGCGCGAGCGCAGCGTGCGAGAGGCCCATGCGTGCCGCCGCGCCGGGGGCGAGGTTCTGCACGAGGACGTCGGCGCGCGCCAGCAGCCGTTCGAGGATCGCCGGCGCGTCGGCGTGCTTGAGGTCGAGCGTCAGGCTCTCTTTGCTGCGGTTGGTCCAGACGAAGTGCGACGCGAGCCCCTTGACGCGGCTGTCGTAGCTGCGCGCGAAGTCGCCGCTGCCCGGCCGCTCGACCTTGATCACGCGCGCGCCGAGGTCGGCGAGCTGGCGGGTGCAGAACGGCGCCGCGATCGCGTGCTCGAGGGTGACGACGGTGATGCCTTCGAGCGGCCGCATCTCAAAAACTCCGCGGCAGTCCGAGCACATGCTCGGCGACGTAGCTGAGGATGAGGTTGGTCGAGATCGGCGCGACCTGGTAGAGCCGCGTCTCCCGGAACTTGCGCTCGACGTCGTACTCGTGCGCGAAGCCGAAGCCGCCGTGGAACTGCAGGCACGCGTCGGCCGCCTGCCAGCTCGCCTTGGCGGCGAGGTACTTCGCCATGTTCGCCTCGGCGCCGCACGGCTCGTGCGCGTCGAACAGCGCGCACGCCTTGAAGCGCATCAGGTCCGCGGCCTCGATTTCGATGTGCGCCTCGGCGATCGGGAACTGCACGCCCTGGTTCTGGCCGATCGGCCGGCCGAAGACGACGCGCTCGCCGGCGTACGCGGTGACGCGGTCGATGAACCAGCGGCCGTCGCCGATGCACTCGGCGGCGATCAGCGTGCGCTCGGCGTTGAGGCCGTCGAGGATGTACCTGAAGCCCCGGCCTTCCTCGCCGATCAGGTTCTCGGCCGGGATCTCGAGATTCTCGAAGAAGAGCTCGTTGGTCTCGTGGTTGACCATGTTGGCGATCGGCCGCACCGTCATGCCGCCCTGCTCGGCGGCGCGCAGGTCGACCATGAAGATCGACATCCCTTCGGTCTTCTTCTTCACGTCCGCGAGCGGCGTCGTCCGCGCGAGCAGGATCATCCAGTCGCTGTGCTGGACGCGCGAGATCCAGACCTTCTGGCCGTTGACGACCCAGCGATCGCCACGCCTGGTCGCGGTGGTGCGGATCTTCGTCGTGTCGGTGCCGCTCGAAGGCTCCGTGACGCCCATCGACTGCAGACGCCATTCGCCGCTCGCGATCTTCGGCAGGTAGAAGCGTTTCTGCGCCTCGCTGCCGTGGCGCAGCAACGTTCCCATGTTGTACATCTGGCCGTGGCACGCGCCGGCGTTGCCGCCCGAGCGGTTGATCTCTTCCATGACGACGCTCGCCTCCGCGAGGCCGAGCCCCGAGCCGCCGTACTCCTGCGGGATCAGCGCCGCGAGCCAGCC
>DATJIM010000402.1:0-2335 GCA_035493195.1 Caldimonas sp. | reverse complement strand
CTACGGCGTCCTGCTGCGCATCGAGCAGATCTCGGGCGGCCGCCTGCCGGTGCAGCAGGGAACGCTCTATCCCGCGCTCTATCGCCTCGAGGATCGCGGCCTGCTCGCGACCGAATGGGGCACCTCGGCGAATGGTCGCCGTGCCAAGTTTTACACGCTCACCGCCGCCGGTAGGAAGGCGCTCCGCGGCGAGCTGGCCACCTGGCAGCGCTTCGTCGCCGGGATGAGCGCCGCCATCGATGCGACGCCGGAGTCGATATGAGCGCGTTCCTGCATCGCCTGCGTGCCATCGCGCGACACCTCGTCGCCCGCCGCGCCCTCGAGCGCGACACGGACACCGAGTTTCGAAGCCACATCGCTCATCGCGCCGACGATCTCGAGGGCCGCGGTCTGTCGCGCGAGACCGCCGAGCGCGCGGCACGCATCGAGTTCGGCAGTGCGGATTGGTACAAGGACGCGGCGCGCGAGGCGCGTGGCTTGCGTCCGTGGGACGAGATCGGGGCCGCGCTGTCCTTCGCCGCGCGTGGCATCATGCACCGCCCTGTACAGTCGCTCATCATCGTCGTCACGCTCACGCTCGGCATCGGCATCAACGCGTCGGTGTTCACGCTGCTCGACGCGCTCTTCCTTCGCGCGCGTGTGGACCACGACGCGGCCTCGTTCGTCCGAATGCTCTCGGCGTACGGCACCGACTCGACGCCGCCGGGCTTTCCCGCGGCGACCACGCTCGGCGATGTGCTCGCCTATTCGCGTCAAATGAAGTCGCTCGCGGCCATCGGCGGATGGCAGCACGCCGTGGTCGCAATGGGGCCGGGTGCCACACCGACGCCCGCCGAGCTCGTAACGTGCGGATTCTTCACCGTGTATGGTCCGCTCCGCCCGCTGGCTGGTCGCATGCTCCAGCCCCAGGACTGCGACGCCAAGCTACCCGTGGCCGTCGTGAGCAACGTCGTGTGGCGTGACGAACTGTCCTCGGCGCCGGACGTGATCGGCCGCGTGATTCGGATCAACGGCCGGGCAGTTCGGATCGTGGGCGTGGCGCCGCCATTCAGCAGCGCCCAGAACGACGACAAGCTCTGGCTTCCGTACACCCTGCGCGGCTATCTGCAACTCGGCACCGACGACGTCACGTCGCCGAACGCGATGCGTCTCATCGTCGACGGCCGGCTCGCGCCTGGCTACTCCCGCGCCGACGCGTTCGCCGAGGCCAAGGTGATCGCCGCGCAGCAGGACGCCGCGTCGCATGGACGGCACACGGTGATTCTCATGACCGACGGCTCCATCCTCGGCAGCCCGGGCAACGGCGCCATCGTCAGCGGAATCGTCGCGCTGGTGTTCATCGGGCTGGCCTGCCTCGCGCTCGTCGCATTCGCGAACGTCGTGTCGATCCTTCTCGCCACCGCGCACGCGCGCCAGCGCGAGATGGCGTTGCGCATGGCCCTCGGCGCCGGCGCCCCGCGCCTCGCCGGAATGCTCGCCGTCGAATCCCTCGCGCTCGCCGCCGCCGCCTGCGCATGCGCCACGGCGATCACGCTGCGGCTGCCGCGCGTCCTCTTCGAGTGGATCGTGCAGCGCGACATCACGTTCTCGCTGGCGCCCGATTGGCGCGTGTTCGTGTTTCTCTTCGTCACGACCACGCTCGCCGCGACCGTCGCCGCGAACGCCCCGATTCGCCTGATCCTTTCTCTCGACCTCGACGCCGTGTTGCGCGGCACGTCCGTGGGCGACAGGCGCATGCCGCGGCGCGGCAGCCGGCTGGTCGGCGTCCAGATCGGTGCGGCGGCCGCGCTGCTCATCGCCAGCATCGGGCTCACGCGATTGCCGCATCGAGTAGAGTCGGCGCCGCTGCGCTTCGACGCGGGCCGCGTGGTCGCGCTGAACCTGCGCGCGCCGGAGCCGGCGAACGGCTGGCGCGCATTCCACGGCGATCTCGCGCGGACGTTGGCCGATGTCGCCGGCGTGACCGGCGTCGCGTTCGGCTCGGCGACACCCGCGGGCGACGTGAACGCCGGGTCCGTCGGCGTCACCACCGCGGCGCGGGTCCACCGCACGCTTCCGGCGATCACGGTGTCACCCGAATACTTCGACGTCTTCGGCATTCGCGTGCAGCGCGGCAGAGCGCTCCGCGCCGACGACGCCGACTGCGACGCGGCAGTCTGCGCCGTCGTCGTGTCGCGCGAGGCCGCGCGCGCGTTGTTCGGCGCGGCCGATCCGATCGGCCAACACCTCACGCTCGATCGCTCACACGCGTTCGAGATCGTCGGCGTCGCCGCCGATGCACCGAGCGACATCGCCGAGCGGGCGCAGGCCCTCATGGTGTACCGGCCCTGGCATC
>DATJIM010000401.1:0-11499 GCA_035493195.1 Caldimonas sp. | reverse complement strand
GTGCGGCAGGTAGCTGCCACGGTACCAATCGTGCGAAGGGCCGGCGCCGCGGCCGCGCCAGTCGTTGCCGAAGTGGTCACCCGGCATGTAGCGGCGCTGGTCCTGGTCCCAGCGCTGGTAGTAGCGCGGGTCGTAGCGGTTGTCCTGGCGCGGATCGCGGTGGTAGTAGCGGTCGTTGCGCTGCTGGTCGTTGTGCAGCTGCTGCTGGCGAACCTCGGTGCGCGAGCGCGGCCGGCTGGGGTCATCCGGCGCCCAATAGCCGTGCTCACGCGCGTCCTGCTGGCGTTGTTGGCGCTCCTGGGCGGCCTCGGCTTGCGCGTATGCGGCGACGTTGCCGAGCAAGAGCGTGCCCGCGGCGAACGCAGTGACGATGGGTCGAATCTTCATGGTGTGCTCCTGGAAGCCATCGATCCGCATCGTGGCCCATCGGGCCGGCGCTGGCTGTAGGAGAAGCCGCCCGCGGCGCGTCGGGCAGACCCGGTGCGACCGCTCATCGCGGCGGCGGCTGCGACGCCGCCGGGAGACCCGCCAGTGGCGGCCCGCTGAACTCGGTCTCGATGAAGAGCTCGACGACGTCGCCGACGCCCATCTGCGACCCGGGCGCCGGGATTCCGAGCGAGATGCCGAAGTCGGAGCGCTTCAGTCGCGACTGCGCCGAAAAGCCGATCCTCGCCTGCGGATCCATCGGGTGCCCTGCGTAGCCGCCGTTGAAGGTGGCGAGGATCTCGACCGGTTTCGTCGTGCCGTGCAGCGTGAGGTCGCCGCGCACGCGCAGCCTCCGGGCGCCGAGCGAGCTGACGCGGCTCGAGCGGAACTTCATCTCGGGGTAACGCTCGGCGTCGAGCCAGTCGGCGCCCTGGAGCATCGCGAGGAACCCCGACGGCGGGTTGTCGGATTCGATCGAGCGCGGGTCGACCGTGACGTCGAGGCGCGCTGTCGTCGGCCGCGTCGGATCGAAGAAGAGCTTGGCGTCGAAGCGCGCGAAGCGCCCGGTGAAGCTCGAGAAGCCGAGGTGATTGACTTTGAAGACGAGGCTCGAGTGCGCCTTGTCGAGCGTGTAGTCGCCGGCCGGAACGCGCAGCGGCGAGGGCGGCAGCGGATCGGCGGCGCTCGCGTTGCCGGCGAACGCGGCGGCCGCTCCGATGGTGGCGATCCGCGCGAGCGCGCGCAGGGTCGACAGGGTCGAGTCGATCGTCATGTGGTCCTCGTGAACGCGGCCGCTATGATGCCTGCCCCCATGTCGCGCACGCGAGCGTCGATGGCGCCCACACCGCTCGCCCGCTACCGCCAGAAGCGCAACTTCGCCGTCACGTCCGAGCCCGCGGGCGACGGCGCGCGGCCGGCGCCGAGCGAGCGGCTCTCGTTCGTCGTCCAGAAGCACTGGGCGAGCCGGCTGCACTACGACTTCCGCCTCGAGCTCGACGGCGTGTTGCTCAGCTGGGCGGTGCCGAAAGGGCCGTCGTTCGATCCGTCGAAGATGCAGATGGCGATCCACGTCGAGGACCATCCACTCGACTACGGTTCGTTCGAAGGGACGATCCCGCCGCGCCAGTACGGCGCCGGCACCGTGATCGTCTGGGACCGCGGCACGTGGCAGCCCGAGGGCGACCCGCACGACGGCATGGCGAACGGCAAGCTGCTGTTTCGCCTGCATGGCGAGAAGCTCGCCGGCCTGTGGGAGCTCGTGCGCATCACGAAGCCGGGCGACCGCCAGGACCGCTGGATGCTGTTCAAGAAGAAGGACGCGTGGGCGAGGCCGGTCGCCGAGTACGACGTCATCAGCGCGCTCCCCGACAGCGTCATCGCGCATCCGCTCGGTCTCGTCGAGGAGCGCGAGCCGCGCGGCGCCGCGGCTGGAACCACGACGACGGCGGCGGCGAGCGACGCCGACCTCGCCGCCGCGGTGCGCGCGCCGCTGCCCGCCAAGCTCGAGCCGCAGCTCGCGACACTCGTCGCGACTGCGCCTGCGGGCGACTGGATCGTCGAGACCAAGCTCGACGGCTATCGCCTGACGACGCGGGTCGAGCGCGGCAAGGCGAAACTGATCACGCGCGGCGGCCACGACTGGACCTCGAAGCTGAAGCCGCTCGCGGCGGCGATCGAGGCGCTCGCGATCGATTCGGCGTGGATCGACGGCGAGATCGTCGTCATCGGCGAGCGCGGCGTTCCCGACTTCAACGCGCTGCAGAACGCGATCGACAACGCGAAGAGCGAGGGCATCGCGTACTTCGTCTTCGACCTGCCGTTCCACGCCGGTCTCGATCTGCGCAAGGTGCCGCTGCGGTCGCGCCGCGCGCTGCTCGCGTCGCTGCTCGCGAGCAAGCAGAGCGACCGCGTCCGCCTCAGCCAGGCGTTCCCCGCGACGCCCGCGCAGATGCTCGAGGCGGCCAAGCAGATGCAGCTCGAAGGGATCATCGTCAAGCGGCCCGACGCGCCGTACGTCTCGCAGCGCAGCGACACCTGGCTGAAGATCAAGTGCACGTTGCGCCAGGAGTTCGTCGTCTGCGGCTTCAGCGACCGCAGCGGCGCGCGCGGCGAGGTCGGCAGCCTCTTCCTCGGCACCTACGAGCATGGCGCCCTCACGTATGCCGGCAACGTCGGCACCGGCTGGGATGCGCGCACAGCGCGCGACCTCCACGCGCGCCTCGTCGCGCTCGAGACCGGCGTGCCGACGCTCGACGCCGCAGAGGTCGCGCCCGGACGCTGGTCGCGACGATCAGCGGGTGGCGAGCGCTGGGTGCGGCCCGAGCTCGTCGTCGAGGCGACGTTTCGCGAGTGGACTCCCGACGGTCACGTCCGCCATGCGGTCTTCGTCGGGTTGCGGCCGGACAAGCCGGCGCGCGAGGTGACGCGCGAGATCGCGGCAGCGGTCGCGCCTGCTGGCGTCGCGCCGCCAGCCTCGCCCTCGGCACCGGCGTCGAGCATCAAGGTCACGAATCCCGACCGCGTCATCGATCCTGCGAGCGGGATCACGAAGGTGACGCTCGTGCGCTACTACGAAAGCGTCGCCGAGCGCATCCTGCCGCACCTGCGCGGCCGACCGATCTCGCTCGTCCGCGCTCCCGACGGCATCGCCGGCACGCTTTTCTTCCAGAAGCATCCCGAGACCCGCATCCCCGGCGTGCGCGAGCTCCAGCTTTGGCCCGGCGAGCCGCCGTGGCTCGGCGTCGACACTCCCGATGCGCTCGTCTCGGCGGCGCAGATGAACACGGTCGAGTTCCACACCGGCAACTCGACCACCGACAACATCGACGAGCCCGACCGCATCGTCTTCGACCTCGACCCCGGCGAGGGCGTCGCCTGGCCGCAGGTGCAGGAGGCGGCGCTGCTGATGCGTGCGCTGCTCGACGAGCTCGGCCTCGCGAGCTGGCTGAAGACGAGCGGCGGCAAAGGATTGCACGTCGTCGTTCCGATCGCGCCCAGGCTCGACTACGACCCGGTGAAGGACTTCTCGGCCGCGGTCGTGACGCATTTGGCGAAGACGATTCCCGAGCGCTTCGTCGCCAAGAGCGGCGGCAGCAACCGCGTCGGCCGCATCTTCGTCGACTGGCTGCGCAACGGGCGCTTCCAGACGACCGCGGCCGCGTTCTCCGCGCGCTCGCGCCCGGGGCTCGGCGTCTCGATGCCGGTCGCGTGGGAGCAGTTGATGGCGCTCAAGGGTGGCGCGCAGTGGACGATCCTCACCGCCCGGGAGTACCTGAGCTTCGAGCCGCGCGACCCGTGGGCCGACTACTGGACGACCAGGCAGACGCTCGCGCGCGGCATGAAGGCGCTCGGCGTGGCCGCTCCGGCCGTGAAGGAAGCCCGCCGCAAGCCGTCGGCACGGCGCAACGCCGGCGGGTGACAAGGCACGGGCGTTGCCCGTATGCTCCCGGTCCCCTCGCGCCAGCGCGGCGCAACGATGGGAGCTTCGCATGGCCGCCCGCTCGATCGCATCGCTGTCCCTCTCGTTCGGCCTGGTGTCGATCCCGGTCAAGCTGCACTCGGCGACCGAGAGCTCGGCGACCGTTCGCTTCAACATGCTCGACAAGGACGGCTCGCGCCTCAAGCAGCAGTACGTCTCCGAGAAGGACGGCCACCTCGTCGAGCGCGCCGAGATGGTCAAGGGCTACGAGTTCGACAAGGATCGCTTCGTCGTCTTCCAGCCCGAAGAGCTGAAGGCGCTGCAGGAGAGCCCGAGCCAGACGATCGACATCGTCGCCTTCATCCCCGACAAGGCGATCGATCCGATCTTCTACGACAAGGCGTACTACCTCGCGCCCGACAAGCGCGGCGCCAAGCCGTACAACCTGCTGATGCAGGCGATGCGCGAGAGCGGTCGCGTCGCGCTCGCAAAGTGGGCGTGGAAGGCGAAGTCGTACGTCGTCCAGGTGCGGCCCGCCGAAGACGGCCTCGTGTTGCAGCAGCTGCTCTACGCCGACGAAGTGCGAACGATGAAGGACCTCGACATCGAGAAGGTCGAGGTCTCGCCGGCCGAGCTCAAGCTCGCGATGCAGCTCATCGAGCAGATCAGCACCGACAGCTACGATCCGACGATGTTCGAGGACGAGGAGAAGAAGCGCATCCTCGCCGCGATCGACGAGAAGATCGCCGGCAAGCAGATCGTCGCGCACGCGGCGCCGGAGGAAGCGGCGGGCGGCGCGCAGGTGATCGACCTTGTCGAGGCGCTGCGCGCGAGCCTGTCGAAGGCGGCGGCGCCGGCGAAGAAGGCAGCGCCGACGGCGAAGGCCGCTGCGCCGGCGGCGACGCCGGCCGAGACGTCGGCGTCGGGCAAGGAACGCAAGGGCGTCAAGCGCGCGGCGAAGGTCGAAGAAGCCGTCGCTCCCGCGCGCGCGCGGGCCAGGAAGTGACTGCGAGCGAGCGCGACCCGAGCACCTACACGATTCGCGGCATCCAGGAGATGCTGGGCCTTTCGCGCGGCGTCATCGCCGGCTTGATCGCTTCCGGGTTCGTGACTCCGTCGCGCGGTGCGCGCAACGAATACCGCTTCACGTTTCGCGACGTGGTCGTGCTGCGCACCGCGGTCGACCTGCAGTCGGCGCGGATCCCGCCGCGCCGGATCCTTGCCGCGCTGAGAAAGCTGCGCGCGACGCTGCCGGCCGAGCTGCCGCTCTCGGGGCTGCGCATCAGCGCGGTCGGCAACGACGTCACCGTGCGCGAAGGACGCTCGCAGTGGCACGCGGAGTCCGGACAGATGGTGATGGACTTCGAGGTCCAGCCGGCGTCGGGCAACGTCTCGTTCCTGCAGCGCGCGCCGGCGCGCGCCGCGCCGCCGCCGCCCGATGCCGCCGCGTGGTTCCGCCGCGCCGAGGCGCTCGAGGCGAGCGACCGGCGCGCCGCGGAGTCGGCGTACCGGCGCGTCCTCGCGATCGATCCAGCGCACGCCGACGCGTCCCTCAACCTCGGCGCATTGCTGTGCGAGACCGGCCGGCCCGGCGAGGCGATCGGACTCTACGACGAGGCGCTGCGGACCAGGCCGCACGAGCCGCTGCTGCACTACAACCGCGCCATCGCGCTCGAGGACACGGGCGACGCCGCGGCCGCGCTCGCGAGCTACCACGTCGCGCTCCGCCTCGCCCCCGATCTCGCCGACGCGCACTACAACGCGGCGCGGCTGCACCAGCAGCTCGGCGACGCCAAGCAGGCGGTGCGCCACTTCAACGCCTACCGGCGCCTGCAGCGGCAACGCTAGCGAGCGCACAGCGCATCGCTACGCGCGGTTGCCGACCGACGCGATTCTTTACCTCGCGCCACGCTGCGGCTTCGCACGGCGTGCGTACCTTGTCGTCGTCACGACGGCAGGGGGCAGGCGATGACCGGACGAATCCTCGGCGCGCTCGCGTGCGCGATCGCGACGTCGCTGGCAGCGACGGCGTGCGGCGGCGGCGGCGGCAGCGATCCGCCGGCGCCAGCGACGTGCCCCACGGGCGCGCTCGCGAACGGCGCCGCCGACGCGACCTTCTCGGTCGCCGGCTGGCCGGACCGCGACTACGACCTCGTCCTGCCGGCGTCGCACGTCTGCGGCCAGCCGATCGCGGTCGTCGTCGCGCTGCACGGCGGCGGCAGCAACAAGGAAGGCATGCGCAAGCTCGCCTGCCTCGACGGCGACACCGCGAGCGCCGAATGCCTGCATCGCGTCGCCAACGCAGCGGGGATGGCGGTCGTCTTCGCGAACGGCACCGACGCGGTCGGCGGCACGCTGATCGATCCGAACGGCGTGCGCACCTGGAACGCCGGCGGCGGCATCAACGGCTACATCTGTGTCAGCGGCGCGGCATGCACTGCCGGCGTCGACGACGTCGGCTACCTGCGCGCGCTGCTCGCCGACGTCGCGACGCGGACCGCGGTCGATCCGAAGCGCGTCTTCTTCACCGGGATGTCGAACGGCGCCGCGATGAGCCAGCGACTGGCGTGCCAGGCCGCCGACCTGGTCGCCGCGATCGCCCCCGTCGCCGGCGAGAACCAGTTCGCGCTCGCCGGCTGCACGCCCGCGCGCGCGGTCGCGGTGCTCGACATCCACGGCACGAGCGACGCGTGCTGGCCATATCCCGGCGGCAACGGCGGCTGCCTGCAGGCCGGGCTCTACGTCTCGGTCGACTCGACGCTCGCCGGCTGGGCGGCCCGCAACGGCTGCGACCTGACGCCGAACGCGACGATGCTCGCGCCGATCGTCGGCGTCAACGACGGCACCAGCGTCGTCCGCTTCGACTACAGCGGCTGCGTCGTCGGCGGTGCGCTCGAGCACCTCGAGGTCGTCGGCAACGGCCACTACTGGCCGCGCGGCTACGCGTATGCGAGCGGCAGCGTCGTCGGCGGCGTCATGAGCCGCCAGCTCGCGACCGATCAGACCATCGTCGACTTCTTCGCTGCGCACGGGCGCTGACGCGCGCGGCGAAGTCGCGCCGGTCGGCGCGACTTGGCGCATCGCCGTATCCTCGACGGCTTCGCACGACGCGGGTCGCCATGAGCTCCCTGTTCGAACCGTTTCGCATCGGCCAGCTCGCGCTCGCCAACCGGATCGTCATCGCGCCGATGTGCCAGTACTCGGCGAGCGATGGCTCCGCGGGCGACTGGCACATGATCCACCTCGGCCATCTCGCGCTCTCGGGCGCCGGCATGCTGATCGTCGAGGCGACCGCGGTCTCGCCCGAAGGTCGCATCACTGCGAGCGACCTCGGCCTCTACAGCGATGCCAACGAAGCCGCGCTCGCGCACGTTCTTGCAGCGATGCGCGCGAATTCGCCGATCGCGATCGGCATGCAGCTCGCGCACGCCGGCCGCAAGGGTTCGAGCCGCGCGCCGTGGCAAGGCGGCGCGCAAGTGCCCATCGGCGAGCCCGGCGGCTGGCGAACGGTGTCGTCGTCGGCGCTGCCGCACGCGACCGGCGAGGAACCTCCGGCGGCGCTCGATGCTGCCGGGATGCGGAAGATCCGCGATGACTTCGCCGCCACGACGCGCCGCGCCGCGCGGCTCGGCATCGACGGCGTCGAGATCCACGCGGCCCACGGCTACCTGCTGCACCAGTTCCTCTCGCCGCTCGCCAATGTGCGCAGCGATGCCTACGGAGGCAGCCTCGAGAACCGGATGCGCTTCCCGCTCGAGATCTTCGACGTCGTCCGCGAGGCGTTTCCGCACGACCGGCCGGTCTGGGCCCGCATCTCGGCGACCGACTGGGTCGCCGGCGGCTGGGACATCGAAGGCACCGTCGCGCTCTCGCGTGCGCTGAAGGCGCGCGGCTGCGCAGCGATCCACGTCTCGAGCGGCGGCGTCTCGCCGCAGCAGAAGATCGCGATCGGCCCCGGCTATCAGGTGCCCTTCGCGGCGCGCGTGAAGACCGAGGTCGACGTCACGACGATCGCCGTCGGCCTCATCACCGAGGCCGAGCAGGCCGAGGCGATCGTCGCGAGCGGACAGGCCGACGCCGTCTCGCTCGCCCGCGCGATCCTCTACGACCCGCGCTGGCCGTGGCATGCCGCCGCCAGGCTCGGCGCGCGCGTCGCCGCGCCGCACCAGTACTGGCGCTCGCAGCCGCGCGAATTCAAGGACCTGTTCGAGAGCGCGTCGTTCGGCGCGCGCTGAAAGGACATGCGATGAAGCTCAACCCGCTCGGTCGCACCGGCATCTTCGTCTCCGAGCTCTGCCTCGGGACGATGACCTTCGGCGGCGCTGAAGAAGGCATGTGGGGAAAGATCGGCCGCCTGCAGCAGGAGGAAGCCGAGCGCATCGTCGTCGGCGCGCTCGACGCCGGCATCAACTTCATCGACACCGCCGATGTGTACGCAGGCGGCCGCTCGGAAGAGATCACCGGCCAGGCGCTCAGGAACCTGAAGGTTCCGCGCGAGCGCGTCGTTGTCGCGACCAAGGTCTTCGGCGAGACCGGGCCGGGCGCGAACATGCGCGGCGCGACGCGCAGCCACATCGTCGCCGCGCTGCAGGCGAGCCTCAAGCGCCTGCAGCTCGATCACGTCGACCTCTACCAGATCCACGGCTTCGATCCGGCGACGCCGATCGAAGAGACGGTGCGCGCGCTCGACACGATGGTCGAGCACGGCCACGTCCGCTACGTCGGCGTCTCGAACTGGGCGGCTTGGCAGGTCATGAAGGCGCTCGGCATCGCCGAGCGGCTCGGCCTCGCGCGCTTCGAGAGCCTGCAGGCGTACTACACGATCGCCGGCCGCGACCTCGAGCGCGAGCTGGTGCCGATGCTGAGGAGCGAAGGCCTCGGGCTCCTCGTCTGGAGCCCGCTCGCCGGCGGTTTCCTGAGCGGCAAGTACGGCCGCGACCGCCAGGGCGAGGCCGGCAGCCGGCGCACCGCGTTCGACTTTCCGCCGGTGAACAAGGAGCGCGCGTTCGACTCCATCGACGCGATGCGCGAGATCGCCAGCGCGCGCGGCGTCTCGGTCGCGCAGATCGCGCTCGCCTGGCTGCTCCACCAGCCGGCGGTGACGAGCGTGATCATCGGCGCGAAGAAGCCCGAGCAGCTCGCCGACAACATCGGCGCCACCGAGGTCGAGCTCGGCGCCGACGAGCTCACGCGCCTCGACGCGGTGAGCAAGCTGCCGTCCGAGTACCCCGGCTGGATGTTCACGCGCCAGGGCGAGGTGCGGACGAAGCAGCTCGTCGAGGCGCGCCGGCCGGGCGCGGCGCGCCGGGGCCCTAGCGCGCCTTGAGCGCGATCACCTCGCCGCTGTCGCGCTTGAGGTGAAGCACGCCGCCGGCGTCGCGCACTTCGTTGCATGAAAGGTCGCCGCCGCGCAGCCTCGTGCACAGCCGCGCGTCCTCGGCGCGCCAGTCGCCGGTGCCGTTGAAGCCGCTGCTGGTGTTGACGAAGAAGTAGCCGTTCGCCTTGTATTCGAGGCGCCAGCGCGAGCCGTCGGCAAGCTCGACGTTGAACGTCCTGCCGGCGATCGCGTCCTTCAGTGCCGCGGCGCTCAGCGGCTTGCTGTCGGCCGGAAACTCGATCGGCAGCGTCGCTTGCGCGAGCGCCGCGGCCGAGCACAACGCGCAGGCCGAGCAGAGCAGGAGCTTGTTCATCGCAACCCTCGTCGTGACATGGTGTCGCGATCGTCGCCGCCGTCGCGCGCCGCGTCATCCTCTGCCGGAGGGAACCGCGCGGCGACAATGCGACTGCGCCGGGGCGGCGCGAGCGAAGGAGAGAGCGTGGCCAACGAGCGCAAGGTCTGCATCGTCACCGGTTCGTCGTCGGGGATCGGCGCCGCGACGGTGCGCCTCTATGCCGAGCGTGGCTGGGACGTCGTCGTCAACTATTCGCGCGACGTCGCGCCGGCCGACGCCGTCGCCGCCGATTGCCGCGCGCTCGGCGCGCAGGCGCTGGTCGTTCGCGCCGACGTCGCTGTCGACGCGGACTGCCGTCGGCTCGCGCTCGAGGTCGAGCAGCGCTTCGGCCGCGCCGACGTCCTCGTCAACAACGCCGGCACGACGAAGTTCGTGGCCGCCAAGGATCTCGACGGCCTCGGCGCCGACGACTTCCAGCACATCTATTCCGTCAACGTGATCGGCGCCTACCAGATGGTGCGCGCGCTGGTGCCGCTGATCGAGCGAAGCGGCGGCGGCGCGGTCGTCAACGTCTCGTCGATCGCGTCGATGATGGGGACCGGCTCGTCGCTTGCATACATGGCGAGCAAGGGCGCGCTCAACGCGCTCTCGGTCGGGCTCGCGCGCGCGCTCGCGCCGCAGATCCGCGTCAACGCGATCGCTCCGGGGCTCGTCGAGACGCCGTGGATGGAGAAAGGGCTCGGCGCCGAGCGCTACGCGGCGACCGTCGCCGGCTATCGCGCGCGCGCCGCGCTCGACGCCGTCATCGCCCCCGAAGACGTCGCCGAGGCGGCGTGGTTCCTCGGCGTCGGCGCGGCGAAGACGACCGGCGAGGTGTTGCTGCTCGACGCCGGATTGCGGCTGCGGCGCGACTGAGGTCACGCACCCCCGCTGTCGCGGGGCGCGCCCGATCGACAGGGCACGCACAATCGCGCCGTGCTCGCTCCGAACGACGTCCCACCGGTGCGCTTCGGCCGCGCGATGCTCGCGCATTTTCCGCTCGAGCCCGGTGCGGTCTACCTCAACCACGGCACGGTCGGCGTCGCGCCGCTCGCCGTCATGCGCGCGCGCAGCGCGATCCTCGACGAGATCGAGCGTCACCCGGCGCGCTTCATGATCCGCGAGCTGATGACGCTCGGCCTGTCGGAGCCGCCGGCAGAACCCCGGCTGCGCGCAGCAGCCGAGCGCGTCGGTGCGTTCCTCGGCGCCGGCGGTGACGGCATCGCCTTCGTCGACAATGCGACGAGCGCGATCAACGCGGTGGTGCGCTCGATCCGGCTCGCGCCCGGCGACGAGATCCTCGTCCACGACCAGGCGTACGGCGGCGTCGTTCGCGCGATCGGCTTCCTCGCCCGCGAGCGCGGCGCGACGATGACGCGCTTCACGCTGCCGTTTCCGGCCCGCGCGCCGGAGGAGTTTGTCGCCGCGGTCGAGCGCGCGCTGACCCCGCGCACGCGTCTCGTGCTGCTGGACCACGTCGGATCCGAGACCGCGTTGGTGATGCCGCTCGCCGCGATGGCGGCGGCGTGCCGCGACCGCGGCGTCGCCGTGCTCGTTGACGGCGCGCACGCGCCGGGAGCAATCGAGGTCGACATCGCTGCGCTCGGCGTCGACTGGTACGCCGCCAACCTGCACAAGTGGGCGTTCGCGCCGCGCAGCTGCGGGGTGCTCTGGGCGGCGCCCGAGCGGCGCGAGGGCCTCCATCCCGGCGTCATCTCATGGGGCGTGACGAGCGGCGACTGGCTGCAGGAGTTCGACTGGACCGGGACGCGCGATCCGTCGCCGTGGCTCGCCGCGCCCGCGGCGCTCGACTTCATGCACGACGTGCTCGGCGTCGCCGCGATGCGTGCGCACAACCACGAGCTGGCGTGGCAGAGCGCGCAGCTGCTCTGCCGGCGCTGGCGGCGCGACTGGACGACGCCCGAGTCGATGGTCGGCTGCATG
>DATJIM010000400.1:0-4884 GCA_035493195.1 Caldimonas sp. | reverse complement strand
CCGCGGCGAGCGCGTGATGGACGGCATCCACGACCTCGGCGGCCGCCAGGGCTTCGACCGCATCCGCCACACGCCGAACGCGTCGCCGTTCCACGCCGACTGGGAAAAGCGCGCCAACGCGCTCTACGGCCTCGCGGTGCGCGCCGGCATCCTCAACATGGACGAGTACCGGCATGCGATCGAGCGAATGTCGCCGCGCCACTACCTCTCGGCGAGCTACTACGAGCGTTCGCTCACCGGCCTGGCGACGCTGCTCGTCGAGAAGGGGCTGGTGACGCGCGACGAGCTCGAGCGACTCGCGGGCGGCGCGTTCCCGCTGGCCGCGCCGAGCGCGCCCGGTCGCACGAATGCCGTCGATGCACCGCGCTTTCGCGTCGGCGACCGCGTCGTCGTTCGCAACGAGCACTTCGCGGGCCACATCCGCATGCCCGCGTACATCCGCGCCAAGCGCGGCGTCGTCGTCGGCGAATCGCCGCCGTATCCCTTCCCCGACGCGCACGCGCACGGCGTCGCCGCCGACGACGAGCCGACCTACGACGTCCGCTTTGCGACCTCGGAGTTGTGGCCGAACGCGGCCGACGACGCGTTCGTGCACGTCGGCGTCTTCCGCAGCTACCTGCTTCCGGCGCCTTGACGCATTCGATGCCGACGCTCCACTACCACCCCGGCAACGCGAGCCTCATCGCGCACATCGTCCTCGAGGAGATCGGCGCGCCGTTCGCGCTCGAGTTCGTCGATCGCGCGCATGCGGCGCACAAGTCGAAGGCATATCTCGCGCTCAATCCGAACGGGCTGATCCCCGTCCTCGTCGACGACGCGACCGCTGGACGCGCCACGCCGCTGGTCCTCTACGAGACGGCGGCGATCTGCATGCACTTCGCTGACGTCCACCCTGAGGCGGCGCTGCTGCCGCCGCTCGCGACGCCCGAGCGCGCGAATGCGTACAAGTGGATCGTGTGGCTCTCGAACACGCTGCAGCCCGCACTCACGATGTACTTCTATCCCGATCGCTGGGCCGACGACGACGCCGGCGCCGCCGCGATTCGCGCCAAGGCCGAGGCGAAGGTCGGTCCGATGCTCGACCAGCTCGACGGCGAGCTGGCGCGCCACGGGCGCGCGTGGCTGCTCGGCGATCGCTACAGCGTCGCCGATGCGTACGCGTTCGTGCTCTGCCGCTGGACGCGCGGCTTCGCGCGGCCGGCGCGCATGCTGCCGCACGTCAAGCCTTGGCTCGATCGCATGCTCGCGCGTCCCGCGGTGCAGCGCGCATTCGCGACCGAGCGGCTCGCGGCGCCATACGTCTGACTACTCGCGGCCGCGCGGCCGCGCCGGGGCGCGCAGCGGATGCGCGGGCTGCGCTTCGTAGCGCGCCATGAGGCGCGCGTCCGACTCGCGCCAGATGTCGACGACGTACAGCGTCGTCGTTCCCGCTCCCCGCACCGAAGCTGCGTCGACGAAGAAGCTGACGACGGCGAGATCGCCGAGCTCGCGCACCGCGAGGTCGCGCACGACCGTCGGCGTCGTCCGCGCACGCAGCTGCGCGTCGAGCCACGCCCGAGCGCCGATCGCATCGAGCGCTTCGCCCGAGCGGGCCTCGAATTCCGGCGCGAGCATCTGTGCGGCGGCTTCGCGCCGGTGCTCGCGCAGCGCGGCGGCGAGTGCGCGCTCGAGATCGAGATAATGCGCGACCGCGCGCGTCGCTGTTGCCGGCGCCGGCGCGCGGCCGTCGACTCCCGGCGGCAGCCGCGGTTGCGCGGCGGCGCTCGACGCCAGCGCGGCGCCGACAGCGAGCGCCGTCACGCCGGCGAGCGAACGTGCGCGCGCCGAAATGCAGAACGATGCTCGCGCGCGGTGCGCTGGGGTCACTTGCCTGACAGGCATCCTCGTTGGCCCGCCGAGTTCGGATACCCGGTCTTGGCGTTGTACGCGGCGTTCGACCACTCGCCCTGCAGCTTCCACTGCGTGCCGTTGCTGAAGGCGACGAGCGGCGCGCCGAACGTCCACGCGCACTTGTCGCCGTTCTCCTCGCCTTGGCCGTCGTACCACGCTCCGGGCGACGCCGGATCGGTGCGCGCCTCCGCGAGCTCGTGCGCCGACACGTTGGCGAGCGCGGCGAGACCCTGCGAGTGCAGACCCGACGTGTCCTGAGGGTCGCAGCCCGAATCGCCATCGAGGTTGAAGAAGAAGGCGAATTGCACCGGCACGCCGTTGCACGTGCCGGCGCTGTGGTACGCGCAGTACTGCGCTCCCCCGCGCTTGACGTCCGAATACACGGCGTAATAGCCGTTGCCTTGCGAATCGGGGCTGCTCACCATCTTGCACACCTCGGCGAGGATCACCGACGTGCGGTTCCCGCCCGCTGCAGTCGACAGGTCCACGAGATGGCCGATGTGCATGGTCGTCGCGGTGACCTGCCCGTTGCTTCCGGTGTACTCGTCGGACGTCTTCGCGTAGTTCGAACCGCCGTGGCCGCCGTAGAACAGGTCGATGCCGTTGATCTTGTCGGCGAAGCCCGCGTTGTTCCAGCTCGGGCCCCAGAAGATCGCCTGCGTCGTCGCGGTCTTCATGATCTTGCCGCCGTGGTACGTCATCAGCGGGTTCGATCCCGGCCGCGTGCGGCTGGCCGCGTGCTCGCGCGCCCAGTGGATGCCGAGCATCGGCGGGCCGCCGCGGTCGAGGTTGAGGTCTTCGACCGTGGGGTCGTACGGGCTCGTCGTGTCCTTGTCGTGCGGGGCGGCGAGGGCAGAGAGCGGTGCGGCGAGCGCCGCGATGAGCAGGTGACGGAGCATGGGCGGTGCCTTTCGTGGCCAGGAGCGAAACGGTGCGTGGCGCGACGCCCGCGTGTCGCGTCATGCGGGCGGCGCGCGACGAGTGTGCCAGCGCGGAATCGCGATTTGCGCGCGGCGCGTAACGAATGGAACGTCGCCGTCGCTCGACGTCAGCGTCCCGTCAGGAGCCGACGCGCTCGCGCCCTTGCGCCTGCGACGTCGTGCGGCGAAAGGCCCAGAGGATCGGCGCGCACGAGAGCGCTAGCGCGGCGGCGAACACGAGCGCTGCACCTCCGCCGATGCGGTCGTAGAGGAGTCCTGCGAGCGCGGGCAGCAACGCGCAACCGAGGTAGTAGATCGTGTAGAAGACGCCCATCCCGAGGTTGCGCGCCTCGGGCAGCAGCAGCTCCGCGGGCAGCGAGACGAGCGCCGCGGCCGGCAGACCGCCGATCAGTCCGCCGGCGACGAGCCACGGCAGCGGAGCGCCGCCGGCGGCGAGGCACACGATCGTCGCGCACCAGCCCACGATCGCGAGATGGCAGATCCGATCGGGGCGGCGCGCGCGGCGGAGGACGACGCCGCCTGCCTGCACGCTGACGACGAACATCGCGGTGGTGACGGCGACGAGGCTGCCGGCGGCGGCGATGCCGATGCCGCGCTCGAACAGCAACGACGGCAGGAACGACAGCACGACCTGGAACGCTGCGTTGTAGAGCAGCCAGGGCAGCGACGCGACGACGAGCGAGCTCCATTCGCGGCGCGCGAGCGTTGCGCGGGACGTTGTACCGGCGGCGGCCGCGGCGTGCGGCGCGCGCGGCAACCCCGCGACGAGAACGCAACCGATCAGCGCGAAAAGCGCCGACGACGCGAAGCCCCACGGCCAGCCGGCGTGCACACCGAGCGGGGCGGCGACGAGCAGCGCGAGGCCGATGCCGATCGGCCACGAGTTGATCAGGATCGACATCGCGAGCAGCCGCTCCTTGCCGTCGAAGGCGTCGGCGACCATCTTCGTGACGAGAACGTTGAGGACGACCGCGCCGACGCCGCTGACGAGCCGCGCAGCGTTCGCCTGCGCGAACGACTGCGCAGCGGCGAGGCCGAGACCGCCGGCGGCCATCAGCACGAGCCCCGCGACGACGACGCGGCGGTCGCCGAATCGCTTGCCGAGCAGCCCGCCCGGCAGCGCGACGGCAGCGCCCGGCAGGAGATAGAGGCCGATCAGCCAGCCGAGTTGCGCCTTGTCGAGCGCGAGATCGCGCTGCAGCAGCGGAGCGAGCGCGGCAACGGTCTGGAACTGGAACCCCATCGCGGCGCGCGCGATCGTCAGCGCGGCGAGCGATCTCCAGCGCTGTTGCATGGCGCCGCGCCTCAGTCGCCGAGTCGATCGCGCCAGTGCGAAGTGAGCGGCGTCGTCGCCTTGGCGGGCGAGCGCTCGGCGAGCAGCGCACGGCCGACGCTCTTGTCGCGCGCGGACGCCGCCGCAGCGAGCAGCGTCTGGTCGACGACGTCGCGCTGCGCGCGGCTGCCGCCGAACGCGATCAACGCCGCGCGCGTGCTCGCGATGCGCTCGGTCGCGCGGTCGAAGTCGCCGCCGCCGAAGGCGACGATGCCGTCCAGCAGCGGCGCGCCGATCGTGCGCGCGACGTCGCCGTTCCAGCCGCCGTTGCGCTCGGCCGCGGCGAGCGAGAGCGCGACCCAGTCGCGTGCCCGCGCCAGGTCGCCGTCACCGACGAGCGCCATCGTCGCGTGCACGTCGTTGAAGAGCGAGTGGCCGGCGGTCGTCTCGTCGAGCCGCCAGCCGGCGACGAGCGCACGCCAGCGTTCGCCGACGTCGCCGCCGACGAGCGCGATCCGCCAGAGCAGCGACGCGGCGTCGACGCGCTGCAGCGTGATCTCGATGCGCCGCGCGTCGAGGTAGTCGTCGAAGCGCGCGAGCGCGCGGTCGACGGCGAGCGTCTCGAGCGCGAACAGCGCCTCGTGCCAGCCGAGGTGGCCGGCGAAGCCGTTCGGCCCGGGACCGCTTGCCGAGACGTCGTGCGCGCCCCAGTGCGTACGGCGCGCCGCCATCCAGTCGAGCCCTTCGTCGTGGCGGCCCTGCATCTCCATCACGTGCGCG
>DATJIM010000399.1:0-4167 GCA_035493195.1 Caldimonas sp. | reverse complement strand
GCGCTGCGCGTTGAGCGAGCTGATGTTGGTGTTGATCGTCTGCGGCACGGTGAGCACTCCTTTCGGAAACGACGTTCCGGCGCGGTGCCGGCGTAGCCGCGCCGACGGGCGTGGCCTGTGTGCTCATCTTCGCCGCACGCGTCCGGCGCGCATCGCCCGAAGAGACGCGTTTTGCCGTGCCAATTCGGAGCCGCAAAAGAAAAGGCCGCCCCGAAGGGCGGCCTTTTTTGGGCATGCGCCGATCAGCGCAGCAGGTTCATCACCAGGTCGGGCTGCTGGTTCGCTTGCGCGACCATCGCCGTGCCGGCCTGCTGCAGGATCTGGGCCCCGGACAGGTTCGCCGTCTCGCTCGCGAAGTCGGCGTCCATGATCCGGCCCCGGGCCGCGGTCTGGTTCTCGCCCGTGATCGACAGGTTCGAGATCGCCATGCCGAAGCGGCTGATCGCGGCGCCGTAGGTCGCACGGTTGCTCGTGATCGTGTCGAGCGCCGTGTCGATCGCGGCGACGGCGGTCGAAGCGGCGGCAGCCGTCGTCACGCCACCGGCGACCGTCGTCACCGCGACGGTCGTGATCGTCAGGGTGTCGCCATTGTTGGCGCCGACCTGGAAGGTCTGCGCGCCGGCGCCGGCGCCGACGATCGCGATGCCGTTGAACTTGGTCTGCGCCGCGATCCGGGTGATTTCAGCCGACAGCTGCTGGTACTCGGTGTCGAGGTTGGCGCGATCGCTGGTGCCGTTCGAGCCGTTCTGCGCCTGGACGGCGAGCTCGCGCATGCGCTGCAGCGCGTCGGTCACCGTCGAAAGCGCGCCTTCCGCGGTCTGCGCGAGCGAGATGCCGTCGTTGGCGTTGCGGACCGCGACGTTGATGCCGCGGATCTGCGCGTCCATGCGGGCGGCGATCGCCAGGCCGGCGGCGTCGTCCTTCGCCGAGTTGATGCGCAGGCCCGACGACAGGCGCTGCATCGAGGTCGCCAGCGACATCTGCGACGTGCTGAGGTTGCGCTGCGCGTTGAGCGACAGCAGGTTGGTGTTGATCGACAGTGCCATGAAAACTCCAAGGTTGGTTTCAGCCCGGCCAAGCCGGCGTTTACATGCGGTTGCACGAAACCTCTCGTGCCTCCGTTGCATGCCGCCGTTCTGAGCATTCGCTCGTTGCGCCGGCACCGCCCGCATCAATCGACCGCGTCGTGCAGCGATCAAGCCGCCCGACCCGCCCGGTTGACCGGACCACGAACCCGAGACTCCAGGTACGTTGGCGTGGTTATCGTGCGAGGTCTCCTGAACTTGAGGGGAAACCCCGCGCGGCGTGAAAACCGCCCGATCGGCGCGCGCACCCGCTCGCTCGAAAAGAAGCGGTGGCGACGGGTTGATCGAGGCATCGCCGCGCGCGCCGTGATGGTTTCATCGCGACGCCCATTGCGCGCCGGGGTTTGCTTCCATCGGCAACAACATGCATCGAATCGCTCTCGTGATGATCGTTCGTGACGAAGAGCGCAGTCTCGCGCGCTGCCTCGAGAGCGCCTTGCCGTGGGTCGACGAAGCCGTCGTCCTCGACACCGGATCGGTCGACGCGACGGCGACGATCGCGCGACGCTGCGGTGCGCGCGTCGCCTCGTATGCGTGGCGCGACGACTTCGCCGCCGCCCGCAACGCCGCGCTGGCGCTTACCGACGCTTCGTGGCGCCTCGTTCTCGACGCCGACGAGTGGATCGTCTCCGGCGCCGGATCGCTCGCCGCGCTGCGCACCGCGGCACCGGAATTCGTCGGCCAGATCCGGGTCGAAAGCTGGTTCGACGAAGCCGGCGGAGGCGTCGGCTCGGCACCGAGCTGGATCTCGCGGGTGCTGCCGCGCGGCGTCGGGTACGCGGGGCGAATCCACGAGCAGCCGCAGTCGGCGCTGCCGAGAAGGCGTCTGCAGCTCATCGTCGAGCACGACGGCTATCGTGACGCGCAGAAAGGCGCCAAGGCAGGCCGCAACGAAGCGTTGCTCGAGCTCGCGCTCGCCGAACGTCCCGACGACGGCTACCTGCGCTACCAGCTCGGCAAGGATCTCGAGGTGCGGTCCCGGTTCGACGCCGCCGCGCGCCAGTACGAGCTGGCGCTGGCGGCGACGTCGGCGGCGGACTCGTGGCGCCACGACCTCGTCCTGCGCACCCTCTACACCGGCAAGAAGCTCGGCCGCTTCGACTCGGCGATCGCGTTCGCCGAGGCCGAGATGGCGAACTGGGGCGATTCGCCCGACTTCTATTTCACGCTCGGCGACCTGCTTCTCGACACCGCCGTGATGCGGCCCGAGCGCGCCGCCGAGCTGGTGCCGATGATCGAAGCGAGCTGGCTGCGCGCGCTCGAGATCGGCGAGCGGCCGCAGCTGCACGACACGGTGCACGGCAGGGGGAGCTTTCTCGCCGCGCACAACCTCGCGGTTCTGCACGCCAGCTTCGGCAACGAGGCGAGCGCCGCCGAGTGGCGCGAGCGCGCGACGGCGATGCGCAGCGCGGATGAAGCCCGGCGCGCGAACTGGCCCGAGCACGGCGCCCATTTCGGCGTTTCATCGCTGCCGCCGTCTCCTACCCTGTCGCCCTGACCTCGACTTCGGGCCGACGCCGTCCAGGCGAGCGGCCGCGCCACGATGGCCCTCCAATTGCCGCAGCCGGCGTCGCCCGGCACGTTGCCCGCGCACAGCCGCGCCTATCGACGCTGGCAGACCGGCCAGCGCCACGCCGAGCGCGAGCAGTGGCCGACCGCGGCGCGCCTGTTCGAGGAAGCGGCGGGGCTGCACGGCGATCCCGCGTTCGGGCTCGCCGCTGCGCATGCGCTGATCAAGGCAGGGCAGAGCGATCGTGCGGCGCGGCGCGCGCGCGCGATCCGCGCCGACCAACCGCGCACCGCGATGGCGTACGCGCTCGAATCGCACGCCCTGATCGGGCTCGGCCGCGCCGAGGAGGCGGTCGCGTGCCTGCGTGCGATGCCGGCCGACGTCCCGCGCGACAGCAACCACCACGTCTCGCTCGCGGTTGCCCTCCAATGCTGCCGTCGGCACGACGAAGCGATCCGCTCGTTCATGGACGCGCTGGCGCTGAAGATCGACGAGCCGACGACGCACTTCAGGCTCGGCATGTCGTTCCGCGACCTGGGGATGAAAGCCGAGGCGGCCGAGTGCCTGCGCACCGCGATCGTCCTCGGCCTCGACAGCAGCGATCTGGCGGCGCGCGGACTGCTCGCGTTCCTCGAGCGCGAGGCGTGCCGGTGGTCGGGCGCCGACGAGGTCATGGCGTCGTTGCGACGCGACGTGCTCGCGTTGCCGGACGGCGCGCCGGTCGAGGTCACTGCCTTCGCCCACGCGGTGCTCGTCGACGACCCGCTCGAGCAACTGAAGGCGGCGCGCCACTATGCGCTGCACGTCGCCGCCGGCTATCCGCCGCTGCCGCGCCGTGCCGCCCGGCGGCGCGAAGGGCGCCTGCGCATCGGCTACCTGTCGGCCGATTTCCACCAGCACCCGACCAGCCAGCTGATGGCACAGATGCTCGAGTCGCACGACCGCGACCGCTTCGAGGTGACGCTGCTCTCGACCGGTGCCGACGACGGCAGCGCGCTTCGCCGGCGGCTGCGCGACGGCAGCGAGCATTTCGAGGACCTGCACGGCCAGAGCTTCACCGCGATGGCAGCGCGCATCCGCGCGCTCGGCGTCGACATCCTCGTCGACCTCAAGGGTGCGACGTACGACACCTTGATGCCGGTGCTGGCGCAGCGGCCGGCGCCGTTGCAGGTCGGCTGGCTCGGCTTCCCCGGCTCGACCGGCGCACCCTTCATCGACTACTTCATCGGCGACCGGGTGACGACGCCGCTCGCCGACGCCGCGCACTTCAGCGAGAAGATCGCCCAGCTACCGCACTGTTATCAGCCGAACGACGCGCACCGCGCGTTGCCGCGCGAGACGAGCCGGGCGCAATGGGGGGTCGCCGACGACGCGGTCGTGCTGTGCGCGTTCCACCAGTCGTACAAGGTCTCGGCCGAGGTCTTCGATGTTTGGTGCGACCTGCTGCTCGAGGCGCCGCGTGCCGTGCTCTGGCTGCTGCAGTGGAACACCGCGGTGCAGACGCGGCTCACCGCGGCGGCGAACGAGCGCGGCGTCGCCGCCGACCGCCTCGTCTTTTCACCGGTCCTGCCG